>CAJXPD010000269.1 GCA_913057785.1 uncultured Lewinella sp.
GAATGGAAGGTCGGTCATGGGTACTCGCCCGAAAGGCTTTTCCCAACTCTCCCCATTTTAGATATTTCTTTAGATCGGGCTTTTCGGCTTCTGTACCTTCCTTTTTGCTTAGATGCACATCTCGAAGTCGAGCTAAGTGGTCGAAGGTGTATAAACCATCTTTTGCCTTGGAGGTCGATTTAATGTTCCACTCAAAGTAATGCTGGTCGTAATCAGATCCGTAGATCTCATAGGCTACGGCCTCAGCCAACTTGGTTTTCCCACATCCCGGCTTTCCCATCAATAATAAGGGGCGACGTAGCAGAATGGCTAGTTCTACTGACTTGACCAGTTCTTTGCTGGGGAAATAGGGCGGCAAAGATTTTATGGGATTACCTTTTGCATCCTTTTCAGGACTAAAGGTAGACAATGCTGCTCCTTTATATTCTAGTTTAGTCATAACTTAAGACTTTCTATAATCTCTGATTTATGGGCCTCCAACTCTAGCAGGGCGGCCATATTTTCGATGGCTTGTCTTACATAGACACCATCACTTTCCTCATCAGGAATAATACTCGGGGAACACCCGCACAGTTTATCGTATAAGGGGCGGTACTTTAGACCTTCAGCATGGAAAAGGAATTGCACCCAGATATTTAGTTCGTCTTCCTTCAATGGACTAATGGTAGGCAAAAGCTGCAGGACTTTGCTATGTTCATCTGAAGCCTCCGGTCCTTTAAAATCCTCCAAAGAGTAAGTGAAGGTTAGGCTTCGGTCCAAGATGAAGATAAAGAGGCTATGCTTAGGCTTTTGTGGATTGGCTTTTTTCAATTGATGATTCAATTGAAACCAGAAATCTCTAATACATTGAAGGACTGCATGCTTATCACATTGGCCAAAGTTTTCGAACCGCAAAACGATGTGTTCCAGCTCCAGTCTTTGATTGATGTTTTGAGCGATCTCCTCCGGCTTATTGTAAGGTACATCCTTAAGCAGCAGGGCGTTTTTTAATTCACGCCATAAGGCAGGCGCCTGCAGGTTGGTCATATCGAGAGGAATGGCCTCCGGTTCGGTTTCCATCTCAATCTGATAGTCTCTTCGCAAGATATCAATGAGCAAATTATGACCACAGTTGGGCGTTCCTTGCAAAAAGGTGATTTGCAGTCTATTGAAGTGCTGATTGAGATGCTTGTAGTGGCTATAGACCTTCTCTTTTTGCTCTTTATAATTGAGTTGGAAGACGCTTTCTTTGAACAACTGGATTATTGCCGATTTATCTTCCTCTGCCAACAAAGATTGAATGATTGGCGTGAGGGTTTTAGCAATGTCGGTATAGGTACTGGAATCTCCGGAGCTAACCAGGAACTTTCCTGTTTCGGGAAGCACTTGGATATCCGTATAGGTAGATTCGTTATCCAAATGATCTGCCACTAAAATGGGGATGAACTTCTTTTTGTCCCGCAGTTTCAAGGCCTCCTCGTGCAATTCATAGCAAGGATCATCATTCCAGAAGTTTGGCCCCGCCAGTGGGATGTATAATTGACAAGCTGAAAGCCACTCCAATTGCTTTTCAGATCTATCTTCTCCAACCAATACCTTATCCCCAGAGTGATAGATCTGAGCCACTTTTTTTACCGATCGGGGCAAGTACTTATGCAACTCAAGAAAGTACTTGTGATCATCAGGATGATAGTGGAAGAATATGCTAGCTTGCTTACTCAATGACTATAACGTTTAGTTGGAGGGCTAGTGAATTTACGACTTTAATTCCTTAGCTAATGCTCTGACGTGACCAGCGATCTGGGCCATGGCACTGTCTTTGTCTTCCCAGGCTGAAACCGGTGTGAGGGTGCCATTTTGCTGAGGAAGCTTAGCGTGATCGTTGATATAATCGTCATCTTCATACAAACAATGCCGGATGATTACCGGCAAAATCCGTTTTCCCAAATTTATAGCTTTTTCCTGTATATCATAACAGCGATCAGAAGCCAAGTAATCGGCGCTGACCAGTAAAACTACGATCTGGGCTTCCTGCAATTCTCGGTCCAGCGTGCCAGAAATGGAACTACCAGCCACAATCTGATTGGCATTCCACTTGCTGATCTTTCCTCGGCGCGCCATTCCCGCCAATTGCTTATCCAAATCCTCCAGAAAACCATTATCTGCCGGATCATTCAGGATAAAGACCTTTGGCACTTCCACTACTTCTTCCAGTTGATTCTGACAGAGGTAGAAGAAGGTAACATCTTGGGCATTAATCACGGGATCTTGTGGCTGCTGATACAACCCCTGAGCCCTCTTACTTACCTCTTTCCCAATGTGCCCCCATAGATCTGAAAAGCTCACATGAGCCTCTGCTTTATCCGTATTCTTGCCCGACAAGGCCTCCGTCAACACCTCGGTGAAGATACTCAGGCCTTTGTCTCCAATGTAGGAGACTTGGTCCGCAGTAGAAGAAGCGATGATCACCCTTCCAGCTCCTTGATCAAGTATATTGACCATTTTTTGATTGTCTTGTTGGAGATCGAAGGATTTAGGTTCATCTTCCTCATCCTCTCGTCCGGCCTTCGCTTTTACTTGCCCAGCATAGCAACAGTCTAACAGTATAATCAGTTTCTGTGCAGGTAAGGCACTCAATTCTTGTGAGAAGACCTGACCTTCTAGACAAGTCCCCGCATAATCACTAGTGTCATAACCATTGGTGAGAAAGTAGAATGGTGAATCCGGAGCATTCCGATCTAGGCCGCCATGCCCTGAGTAATAAACCAGGACGGTAGCTTGTGAGGTGTTGTCCTCTTGAATCTTATTCTTCAGTAATTGAATACCGGCAAGCACTTTGTCTTTTGTCGCCTCCTTTTCCAATAGTAGTACAACCTGGTCGGCCGGATAGCTGGCGCGCTCTGGGTCTATGATGGTCTCATGTACTTTTTGGGCGTCCTTGATCGTGTCTGGTAAGTCATCTCCTACGCCAATAATCAGTGCGTAGCCATTCGTGAAGCCTTCTTTTGCCATTTTGGGTTCAATCGGTGTTTTGCTTAAATATACACTTTAATATGAAATTAGAATGCTGAAGTAAGGTTGGTAACTATTCTGGTTTTTGAATGGTCAATTCCAAGGTCTCCACTGTCCAATCACGATGGCCTCCCAGTAGATGATCTGTCCTGCTTCCAATCGCCTTGGAGGGATCTGTGGAAGTGGGGGTGGACACTAATTCGGAATATAGGCCGTCTTGTTTCAATTGCTCAACATCAAAGGGTTTGTAGCTAATGAAAAGCTTAATGTATTCTTTGATGCTAGTGATTCCTTCTTGCTCTAATTCAGAATAGATGGATAGAAAAATTGAACGGTAGAGGCGTCCTTTCTTGGTGCGATATTGAAAGTCCAGCGATTTGCCGGTGTCGAGTAGGGTGGGTGGACAAAAACGATCAGTAATTTTATAATCGGCTTGTAGATAAAGCGCCGCCACGTACAAGCTTTGCCCACTTTTATTGGTAAAGTTGAGACGGAAGGCGGGCTCGAGCCAGGTTTTTTGTTGCCGTCTATGATGCATAGCCCAGCGATAGGAAAAGACCGCTTCTCTCTGTCCTGTATTGATCAGTTCATAGGGAGCATCTTCCTCATTAGGATAAGCATCTGCGGCTTCTTGCCTGTACCAGTCTATCTGATAATGGCTAGGCTTTAGCCTTGGTCTTTCATTCTGGATGGTGAGGATGCGATGCCATTTGGCAATGCGTTCGAGTTTTTCGGCCAAGGCTTTAGCGGCTTGCGAGGACTGGGGGAGGGGGCAACGATATAGGCACTGACCGTCGCGGAACAGGCCAAGTCTCTCGGCTATCTGGCGCAGTTCATACCCTTGATCTTGAGTTTTTTCTACAAAGGTCCAAAAGGGCGATTGAAGTGTGGGAAGTCCGAGGCTTTCTTTCAAATCATGTTCTATCGCAAACTGAAACCTATCCTCTCCCAGCTCCCTTAATTCAGCTAGGAATACCTGTGAGGTATCAACAACATTGAAATCTGCCAAAGCTACATGGGAAAGGTAAACTTCCTGTATGTTATGCGTGCCATTCGTAGCAAGCACATAGAATTCGTATTGATCTATCTGGCTTGGTACCATGCCCTGAATCTGTCCAGTTTGCACCAACCACCTTTCCAGTTCTTTATGATAGCCTAAGACATAAGCATTTCTAGAAACCGCTTGCGTAGTATTGAGAAAGGCCTGATCAGTGACCCTCATTCCCACCGAATCCAGCTGCGGAGTCTGCCTACTCGTTTCATTTTGTATACTAATGAATAGGGCCTGTTGTACCTGGGCATAGCTGAGTACGCCATGATGACTCTTCAGAATCTCCAGCAAAAAATAGGTGTAGACGCCTCTCACTTCTCCAGCTATCACCTTTTCTTTCGCCTTTTCCATTTCCCCTGAGGCTGCCAGCTGTAGGTGCGGCCCCCGTTTTGGACTATAATACACCTTTCCGCCCGCCACCTTTCGATCGAAAGCCTCATACCCATGATAGTTCTTGATCTCTCCTGGAATCACGCCATCATCAATCCCCCGATCCCGTTCTGCCTCCTTGGTATTCCCTCCGGCATGGCAGCAGTCGAATATCGTTACAAGATGGATATCCTTAGCAGCTCCCTTGTGCTGGCCATAGGTGACCTGCCATGTGAGTTGCGATAGCTCTTTATCGGTCAAATCTCTTCCCTCTGGCAATCGACTATCATGGCACACGATCGACTGCATCCTGCCATTCACGTCTATATGCCGAAACACAGCTGGGCTCTCTCCGCTAGACCCATGCCCACTGAAATAGAACAGGCACACATCCCCATCTTTCGCCACTTCAAACTCCAGCCAAGTTGCGATCACCTGCTCCCTACTGGCTTCCCCATCCAAAAGCTTCCTCACCTGCAGCTCGCGCTCTCCCGGGAACTCTCCCAGAAACGCCTCCATGGCCCCTACATCATTCCTACAGCCTCGCAGCCGATGTCCAGAGATCGGGTACGCATCGATACCTACGAGGAGGGCGTAGGTGGTGGGGTGGGAGGTAGATTTGAATTTTGGGACGAGAAATTTGGACATATGAGATTTTTTTCGTTGAACTCACCCGGTGAGTATTCACCCCTTGAGTCACCGCCGCGCCCCCAAAGTCTGAGACCAGTAGTTGCCTTTTTCGCCGGCGCCCATGTCTTTGAAGGCGGGGTTCATGATGTTTTTACAGTGGTCTTTACTATCCATCCAGCCCTGCACTACGCTGGAGATATCCGGATGGCCAAAGGCAATATTTTCTCCTATTGTGATCCAATCATAGCCAGCGGCTTCGGCTCGTTGAGCGCTGGTGCTACCATTGGTGCCTTTGTGGCTAAAGTGGGTGTGGTCGGCCATGTCCTGGGCGTGAAGGAGGGCAGCCGAGGCCAACTCTGTGCTCCAGGATAAGAGGCCTACGGCCGGCATTTGCTGGTTGCCGCATTGGTAGCCTACCTGCCGGAAGCTGTTGACTTCGGCTAGGATGTCAGTAGCAAAGCCGGGGGGAGGAGCCATTGTTTCTTCCTCTTCCGAGTCCTGCTGTTCTTCCTCTTCAGGTGAAAGCGAGGTACAGGCGGTTTGAAACAAAAAGGCAAACGAAAGTGCTAGCAGAAATAGGTTATAGTTTAATCTCATTCTAATGCTATTGAGAATTGTAAAGCGTAAATTTTTATTCACCAATATCTTATTTATAATATTAAGATGTTATTTTGTTTCTTCAAAATCTCCTTTTCTACAGATTAAGCCTGATTTACTAGACCAGGCCTCCTGCATCTTACGTTATTTAGTCTCCTTACTATTTTTTCGAAACCGAATCAACCCTTGAATTAGTATAACCTATGCGCACCACATCCTACATCTACCGCGGTCAACATCGCATTGAACTAGAAAAAGAAGCCGAATTCTTCACGGCCATCCTTCCTCAAGCCGACTTAATCCGAGAACTTCGTGAAAAGAATGAAGTACAACAAGTCAAACGGGTGTTTGATAATGTGTACAAGGTGAAGACAACGGATGCAGATCAAGATGGAATGATGACCTTACTCCGAAATAACGAGGGGGTGGGATGTGTCTGCCACCATGCTTATCGGCCATTAGGCGATCCCGGTACACGTTACTACCTGACAGAAAAAGTGATCGTAGGCTTCGAAGCCAATATTTCAGTACAAGAAAAAGAGGCAGTCTTGGAGGCCCATGGACTTCGGTATGTGAAGGCTTATGCCGGACTGAATGATGTATACCTGCTGGAAGTAACAGCCACCTCAGGTAAGAATCCGGTAAAGGTATGCATGGATTTGATAGAGCGTAAGGAGGTACGTTTTGCAGAGCCTAATCTGATCAATCGATATGAATCCTATCATCGACCAAGTGATGATCTGTTCGGCCTACAATG
This sequence comes from uncultured Lewinella sp., assembly GCA_913057785.1. Lineage (GTDB taxonomy): Bacteria > Bacteroidota > Bacteroidia > Chitinophagales > Saprospiraceae > DT-111. Next base: position 6,396 of record CAJXPD010000269.1, read on the forward strand.
GCATTTGCAAAGTTCGGATGATATTGAACTGGTGGCAGGTGCAGATGTGCGAGCCACGCAAGCCTGGGATCTGGAGAAAGGGAAGAGAGAAGTCATTGTAGCGATCTTGGATGATGGTTTTGATATTTCTCACCCTGACTTTCAGGGCGCAGGTAAGATCGTTGGTGCACGCGACTTCATTGACAATGACTTGCTGCCCGACCCTTCCGCACAAACAGGAGACTTTCATGGGACGCCCGTGGCTGGTGTGGCTATTGGTGAAGAAAATGGTCAGGGCATTGTAGGGGCAGCACCAGGATGTGCCTTTATGCCCATCCGCTTTGATCTGCGAGCCGATGACAATCTAATGTTTGAAATCTTTGAATATGCTGGCCGTCGTGCGCATATCATGTCTAATAGCTGGGGACCAGTTCCGGTTTTTGCCCCATTATCCTCATTGCAATATGAGCAGATTATTGATTTGGTAGAAAAGGGAGGACCGGATGGTAAGGGTTGTACCATTCTTTTTGCTGCTGGAAACTATAATGCGCCACTAAAGGATATGAATAACCGGAACTTTGAGTGGCGACACCCCTCGCAAGGACTACGGGTGACTAGAGGGGCGATTCTAAACGGCTATGCCGCTCATCCACACGTTATTGCTGTTTCAGCCTCTACCAGCTTGAACAGCAAAGCAGCTTATAGTAATTGGGGGAAAGAAATCAACTTCTGCGCCCCTAGCAACAATTTTCATCCCATCAATCCGCAGGCGAGAATGGCGGGGAGAGGCATCTGGACGACGGATAATGAGGATAGTGGACTAGGGTTTACGATTGATAGTCGCTATACGGGAAGATTTGGAGGCACCTCGAGTGCTACCCCCTTGGCTGCTGGTGTGGTCGGATTGGTGAAAAGCGCAAATCTCAATCTCAGCGCAACGGAGATTCTACAAATAATGGAAACTACGGCAGACAAGATAGAAGATCCCAATCCTGACCCCGTACTAGGGAATACCAAAGGCTCTTATGATGCCAATGGACATTCTGAGTGGTTTGGTTTTGGGAAAATCAATGCCGAGAAAGCAGTTAAAGCAGCCATTGAAAGATTACCACAGCCAGAAAAAGAGGAGGAACCACCCACTCCCGTACCCACAGTCACGGAAGATGCTGCGATCCGAATCGTAGCTGCTTTGGTTAATCCGAGAGGGCGTGAAGCGGGGGCTGAGACCCTTTCTATTTTGAATGTCTCCGACGATCCAATTAATTTGGATGGATGGCAGATTCAAGATAGCCGAAGCCGAACCGACACGATTGGAAACATTTCTATTGCACCGGGAATGATGCAGACATTCGTGTTGCGAAATGCCAAACTCACGAATTCGGGAGGTAGCATCAGTTTACTGGCACCTGATGGGCGACTCATCGAACAAGTCAATTACAGTGCTGCCGATGCAAGGCGAGAGGGCTGGTTAGTCAAATTTTAGAAGAGTGAAGATATCCGAAGTTTGCATTAGAAATAAGCAGGAAAACTTCGGATATCTCGCTAGGCACCATCTTTACTTCACCAATTCATCCGTCCCCAGAAATTTCTCTTCTTTGTGGGTGTACCATTCCCGTTTTTTGGGCAGCTTGAGCGGACCGATCTTTTGCTCTCCACTGATCAGAATGTACTCACCGTCATTTTTGCTTTCATCATGATAAAAACGATAGCCGCTTAGCGCATAGGTGCTAGGGTCAAAGTAAAAATACCAGATATCTTTTCCGACCTCGGGTTGGTAGGTGACCCTGAGTTGTAGCAGCTGACGTCCATCAAATTCTACCGTCTTGACTTCCTCTCCCAAGACGGTACCGGGATCTCGGAGTTTCATGGGAAGACCATACAAGTACGTATAGTAATCCTTCATGCGAGGGCTATATTCACAGTCTAAGCGGAATTTCTTTCCCTCCTCAGCGCTGTAGGTCGTTGCATCATCAAGCTTATTTTGACACTCATCTCCTTTTACGAAGCGATAAACCTTTCTCCCATCCCGCATCTGCGTAAGTTCGAAGGATTGTTGACCATTGTTTAGGTGTATTTCGGTTTCCCGAAAAGTGCCATTCGGTCTGCTTTCTTTAAGCTTCAATTTGAATTTACCAGATTCCCAAACTCCTTTGGGGTCGTGGTAGGCAATACTTTTGGATAGTACCTCTTCAGCGGTTTGAGCAGAGGTATTCCAGGTGTATAGACAACATAGGAGTAGAATGCCTAGGCTTGTTTTGATTTTCATAAGTGTGGAAGTTGAGACTCTTTAGACATCGTTTACAAAAGGCTGGATCCCGAGCTTGATCGCGATCCAACCACAGCAAGATATTAAATTTTCCTCCAAGGTATTTATCAGTTGCTGTAGAGAGACTAGCCCACCCTTAGTTTAGCCACCAAGTCTTCTGTTTCCGGAGAAGGCTCAGCCTCAAAGTGACTCATCAGTAAGGCTCGGCACTTCTGGTATTGATTCAGGGCCCTTCCTCTCATGTTCAGTTCCGCATAGGCCTCAATTAGTAGACGATGCACATCTTCCAGGAACGGGGCAATCAGCAGCATGCGCTCAGCTAGTGGAATTACCTGCTCATAGGCAGCTTGCTTTTGATAGTACACCGCTAGACTTTTTAGTACGGCTAGCAAAGCTTCCTGTAAAGCTTCCCGTTCTCTAGAACACCATTCTTCGTATAAGAACTCCCGCAGAAACTCCTTAGCATACAGATCGCTGGCCTGATGTAGAAAAGGAATAGCTGCTTCATATTCCTTCTTCTTCAAGGCTTCCCATCCACTTTGACAGCTGGCTTTGAACTGCTGCACATCTGTGATCACGGCGTGATCTGGATCAAAGAGGTAGCCTTCATTTTGATGCTTAATAACTTTAATCTCGCCTAGGTACGGTCGGAAATAGGCCCGCAAATGGGAAATCGCCACGTGTAAAGAGTTCCTGGCTGACTCTGGACTGACATCTGGCCAAAATTTCTCCATCAGCTTATCTCTATGCAGAAATTGGCCATGATGGAATAAGAAATAAGCCAGTAAATTCTTGTCCTTTTTGCTCAAGCTATTTGGGAGGAGTTCTTGATTATAGAATAGCTGGAAAGCTCCGAAAAAACGGGCATAGAGTCCCTTGGCCAAAACCTGGGTACTGTGGCCTTCTTTTTCCACACTAGGAGAATAAAAAGGCGGTAGAATTCCTGTAGCTTGATAGGCTCTTTTCTGGTCGATTCTCCGGCTAAACAAGCGTTTTAGCCAAGACATCGGCCGGTAGCAGGCTTCTACCTTCTGACGCAGCAGATCTTTCTTCAAAGGTAAAGCAATACAATCTACGATTCCAGCATCATAGGCTGCAGCAATGTCTTTGGCATCACTCTTCGAGTTATCATGGATAAGTAAGGTCGGAATCTTTCGAACCCATGCCTGTCGTCCGAGTAGTTGCAAAGAAGAATGGGGTGGTCCAGCAGAATGGAATAGGATCAAGCCCGGAAAATAACGCTCGATTTTGCTCCAGTCCTTTTGCAGAACGGGAATGATTCGGTATTCAGTTAGATATTCGGTGAGCAGTTGGAAGTAAGCCTCAGCCTCACCGAGCAGGATAATGGTCTTGAGGGGCATCTTGGGGTTTTTTAAATGGGCGGTTAGCTTAGCAATATGAGTTCAAAGGTATATCCCAATCGGTGGATATACTTTATCAGATTGATTCTCTGACAATTTTTGCGTCTTGGAGTCAGGCTTTTAGTTAAAAGTCTTGCTTCCACTGGGCGCAATTCTTATAGCTAAAAGCCTGCCTGTCTAGCTAGCCAGATAGAACCACAAAAATTGCCAGAGAACGACTATAATTTGTGGGAGGGACAATCCTCTCCTTTGTGGTCCTTCTACCAAATGCATGGGCTAGCTCAACGACAAACCCCTGCAGCTTGTGGTGTTTAAGGTGTTAGACCACTAACGATAGATTGCTATTGTCAATACTAGAAGGAAAACCGTTTCGGTCAAGTATGTGTCGAGTACTTGTGGTGTGGAATACTACAGAGCGCGATCTAATTAATTAATGGGCAGAGTAGAGCGAACGTTACAGTAAATTTTGTTTTTTATCTAACTATAACTTAGTTAGATCACAAACGCTTATATTAGTGGAGTATAATCTGAGTACCAGATGATGTAGAGCGTCGCCGAGTTTTTTCTTGCTAGTCAAAAGTTAAAGCTGGGCACTAAGATTGCAATTATTACAATTTACGATTATTTTTAATTCGAGTCAATACATCTCTACCTCACCCCAGTATTGATAAACTATACCAAAATCAAAGTGGTTTCGAATCTCAGCGATGCATCTTGCTGCTAGTCTTAGCTAGGTGGTTAACTGCTTTGAACTAAGGAATGCTCAATCCATTTTATTCGATTCAGGTCTGACGGCATATAAAAGGGAGGAAAGTTATTCATTGAACTTTCCCCCAACATTCTTCTAACCATTCTCGCATAGCGAGGAAAAATTATTGTGACATGGACAATAAGCGTAAAGAAATGTTCACGGATCTTGAAAGGCATGTTTGCCAATCGTGGCAGGAAGGGGACTGGGTCATCTTCTATTGCTCCGAATGCGAATTCAAGCGTAAACTCAATTGGAAAACGGGGGAAGTTAAATTGATCAATCCAGGCCAGTTTGATGCCTTACATAGTGGCATGAACATTCCTTTCCAGTCAGAACACATTCAAATCGATAGCAATTAGTGTAGCCTAAGCTTCGTACAATTGAACAATGCTAGAGGCTTGATACAGAGGTACACTATGACCACTAGCTAAGCCGCGGGGCTGTAGTGTAGCAATTACTTGGTAAAAGCCAGGTGTCAAATCCTGTGTAAAAATCGGGACTTTGATCTCACCCGAGGAGTGGTTCACCGCTCCGGTTGCGAGCTGTAGTTTATCCGAACTTCCTAAGGATCGCAAGTAGATCGTGACAGAAGAGCCATCATATTGTCCTTCTGTCAAGGATAGGGATACCTCCATGGTCGTACCAACGGCAAAGGAAGTACTTGGCGTATTATATCCGATTTCATTACACAGCAAGCTGTGATCTGTATTGGGAACTACCCGGGGCTCTGGGTTACGTATGGCAACTTCTTTCGGTTTGGGCTCCAGCTGCAAGTGCGCCTTGATGAAGCCTTCTATCGCCTCCATATCTAGTCCGACAAACTTTCGTTTGTCTCTTGTCAGTAAGAACTCGATCTGTCCCTTAGGTTGTTTTGCAGTGCCATCTGGGTAAAAATCTAGACGGAAACTTCTCCTAGCACTATGCTGTAAATCGGGTTTTTCTTCTGGAATAGGAGCTGTTGTTGCCGTTGTTGCTCGTCCTTGTTCCAACTTAAGCTGTAAGCCTTGTGCTGCCAGCTCTGCATCCTCTAGACTGGTGAAGGGACGACTTATGGCCATCGGTTTTTTATTCCCATCCAATAATTGAAGATAATGCCGTTGTTTTTTGTTCTTATGGGTTACGCTTTGATAGGAGATTACAGGTTCTTGTTCTAGAATGCGCGCCAAGGCATTTTCTGCGCTCCTGAGCTGTTGGTAGGCTTTGCTAACCAATAAGATCTTCTTGGAAGCCTGCACATAGTAGAAATAGGAAGGATCACTTTCTGATATTGTGAAGAGATGAAAACCTGTCTCCAAAGGCTTTACTTCCTGCCGGATTTGGTCGGCTATCTTTTTGGGAAACATAATTGATCTTTTTGGGGTGTAGGATTGAATACTCGCCATAGCAAACAAGCCACCCCAGTAGACTGGGATGACTCATTATGTTACGTTTCAAAAACTGTTCAATTAGTCATTGTACACTTGCAGTACACCTATTTCTTCGTAGGCAGCAATTGGCGTAGGATTTCCTTTCAGACCTTCCAATTGAAGTGTAGCAAAAACCTTATAGATTCCTTCTCTAAGGCTTCCTGCAGGAATGTTTACGTAAGTAGAATAGGTGTGGCCTTCAACTTGTACGAAATTCACGTAGCGAGGAGTTGGGTTAGCCACCTCACCTGCGCCCATCAATTCAAAGAAAACTCGGATCTGCCATCTTCCAGAAAGCATTTTAGAAAGAAAACCTTTCTGTCTCCAAACAAAGTGGGCATAGAGGTTTTGATCCGTTTGAATAATGTTTACCGGAGGGACATTAGGAAGTCCTCCTTGAGAAACTCCTTCGTGCAAGTGAACGTTACCAGAGATGGCATACAACTTCGGATCTTTGATTACATTTTCAACAGTAAGCATAAAACTTTGGTTTTGGGGTACAACTTTTCTTGATGATGATAAAGCCGTACGTGGATTGAATAATGATTACGAAAACAAAAGTAGGGGAGAGGACTTAAGCACTACTTAAATGGCTCCTATTCAGCGCTTAAATTTGACTTAATTATGTATGCTTACTGGCAAATTCAGAAGGAGGGGCATAAAAAAACGCCAGAATTTCGATTAATCGAAATTCTGGCGTAGGAAAGGCCTTGCTGGCGAGCAGCTGCATTGATACGAGCAATCCACAATCTGCGGAAAGCACGCTTTTTATTGCGGCGATCTCTGTAGGCATAGGTAAGCCCTTTTTCTACAGCATTTTTTGCTACCGTGTACACATTTCCACGTGCACCGAAATAACCTTTCGCTAATTTTAAGATCTTTTTGCGTCTTTTTCTGGACGCTACAGAATTAACTGACCGTGGCATAATACCATTTTTTAGTACAATACAGGGGTCATGATGACGCTTGTACCTGTATTCTCGTTAAAAAATAAAATAATAAATTACTGAGCTAGCAATCGCTTCACTCGTTTCTCGTCTGCTGCAGATACCATAGTACCATCACGCAAACGAAGCTTTGCTTTCTTACTCTTATTTCTCATCATGTGAGAAGTAAAAGCTTGGAAGCGCTTAACTTTTCCGGATCCAGTAACTTTGAAACGCTTCTTAGCACTGGAATGAGTCTTCATCTTCGGCATAATACATCTCTTTTTTCAAATGGAAGGCAAAGGTAGCAATATTTATGCTAAAATGTAAGCGTTCCTATTTTTTCTTTTTAGGAGAAACAATTACCGTCATTCTTCTTCCCTCTAGCCTAGGTAGGGCTTCCGCCGCACCCAATTCTTCTAGCTCTTTCAGGAAGCGAAGCAACAACAGTTCTCCACGGTCTTTAAAGACGATGGTCCGTCCTTTGAAGTGTACATAAGCCTTTACTTTGGCACCTTCCTCCAGGAATTTTCTGGCATGCCGCAACTTAAACTCAAAGTCATGATCATCCGTATTGGGACCAAAACGGATTTCCTTGATCACCGTCTTGAGGGCTTTTGCCTTGATTTCCTTCTGCTTTTTCTTCTTTTCGTAAAGGAACTTCTTGAAATTAATGATGCGAACTACAGGTGGGTTGGCCTTAGGAGATATTTCCACTAGGTCTAAATCCACCTGATAGGCATAATCTCTTAGCCTTCTGGTGGGATAGACACCAGTCTCAATCTTTTGACCAATGGCCTCACTGATCTCTTCTAGGTTATCACCCACTAATCGTACCTCAGGGATACGTATTTGGTCGTTGATTCTGAATTGTGATTCGAGTCTATTCTCTTTTCTTTGAAATCTTTGTCTTCTTGCCAATTAAGTTTTGTTTTATGAAAAAATATCTCGTTGTGTTAACGAGGCTGGTGTTTAATACAATTTTAAAAATAGAAAAAAAGTTCTGTAGACTCAAGCAAAGTTAGCGAAGCTACGCCAGAGATTTGCTTATTTCTACAAACAAAAAAGTACACCTGCAGCTTTGCCACAGGTGTACTCTTCTTTATGGACTATGTTATTTCTCAACATCCTCGGAATCTACAGCCTTAGCAACAGCTATGGTGAGACTCTCTTGATCCTCGCCCATTTGGGCTTCCAAAGCAGCCCCTTCCTCCAGATCTTCATTCAAAATGAATTCAGCTAGTGGATCCTCCAGGTACTTCTGGATGGCTCTATGCAATGGTCGCGCACCAAATTGTGGATCAAATCCTTTCTCTGCCACAAATTTCTTGGCGTCTTCCGTCAGACTTAGGGTATATCCCATGCCTTCCAGACGAGAATGCAGGTCTTTTAATGTAATGTCAATGATCTTGAAGATTTCTTCCTGACCAAGGCTATTGAAGATAACCACATCGTCAATTCTATTCAAGAATTCTGGTGAGAAGGTACGCTTCAAGGCATTTTGGATAACCCCTTTAGAGTGATCCTTGGCCGCCTCTTTACGCGCCTGCGTAGCGAATCCTACCCCTTGACCGAAATCTTTCAACTGACGTACCCCAATATTAGAGGTCATAATGATCAAAGTGTTCTTAAAGTCCACTTTGCGACCTAGGCCATCAGTTAACTGTCCATCATCCAATACTTGTAATAAGATATTGTACACATCCGGATGCGCTTTTTCAATCTCATCCAGTAGCACCACAGAGTAAGGTTTACGTCTTACTTTCTCCGTCAATTGTCCACCTTCTTCGTAGCCCACGTAACCCGGAGGCGCACCGATCAAACGACTCACAGAGAATTTCTCCATGTATTCACTCATATCGATCCGTACCAAGGCATCTTCACTATCAAAAAGATATCGAGCCAAGGCTTTGGCCAATTCTGTTTTACCAACACCGGTAGGTCCTAAGAAAATAAAGGAACCAATCGGCTTACTGGGATCCTTCAAGCCTACGCGATTACGCTGAATAGCCTTGGTGATCTTGGTAATGGCTTCATTTTGGCCTATAATGGCTTGCTGGATGTCTTTGCTCATTCCGATAAGCTTCTTGCTTTCGCTCTGAGCCACCCGCTTCACTGGGATACCCGTCATCATGGACACTACTTCTGCAATGTGCTCATCATCTACCGGGTAGCGCTTAGTTTTGGCTTCCTCTTCCCACTGTACTTTCGCAAACTCCAGCTTACGAACCAATTTAGATTCTTGGTCACGTAGGTCAGCTGCACGCTCGTACTGCTGGTTCTTAACGGCCTGATTTTTATGTTCCTTAAGCTCTTCAATCTGATTCTCTAACTCCTCGATATGCTCAGGAACGTGAATATTCTTCAAATGCACGCGTGCACCCACTTCGTCCAAGACATCGATCGCCTTATCTGGAAGGAAACGATCAGTGATGTATCGATCACTAAGTTTAACACAGGCATTGATCGCCTCATCCGAATAGATCACATTGTGAAACTCTTCGTACTTAGGCTTGATATTGTTTAGGATATGAATCGCTTCTTCCGCAGATGGTGGATCTACCACTACTTTCTGGAAACGTCGATCCAAGGCACCGTCTTTTTCAATGTGCTGACGATACTCATCTAAAGTAGAAGCACCGATGCACTGTAGTTCTCCTCTTGCCAATGCTGGCTTGAAGATGTTGGAGGCATCCAGCGAGCCCGTAGCCCCACCCGCACCAACGATGGTGTGGATTTCATCAATGAAAAGGATCACGTCACGAGACTTTTCCAATTCATTCATGATCGCCTTCATGCGCTCCTCAAACTGACCTCTATACTTGGTACCTGCTACTAGTGCAGCAAGGTCCAACATCACGATACGCTTATTGAAAAGTGTTCGGGACACTTTCTTTTGGATGATTCGGAGCGCTAGACCTTCTACAATCGCCGTTTTACCCACACCGGGTTCACCGATCAAAATCGGGTTGTTCTTCTTACGACGGCTTAGGATTTGCGATACACGTTCTATTTCATTCTCACGCCCAATGATAGGATCGAGCTTATTCTCTTCAGCGAGTTTGGTGATATCTCTCCCGAAGTTGTCTAGAACTGGGGTACGAGATTTGTTACTGCCCTTCGCTCTTTGCTGGTAGCGGCCTTGTCCTTCTTCCTCCTCGTACGGATCGTCCTGGTCCGAAGGCGCTTGGGCATATGGGTCCTGATTAGAAGTAAAGTCTTGTTCTTGACGTACGTATTCTAACTCGGCCTTATAGATGTCGTAATCAACATCGAATTGCCCCAAGATTCTCGAGGCGGGGTTTTCTTTGTGCTTAAGAATGGAGAGCATCAGGTGCTCTGGGCTTATTTCTTCGCTCTTCAACATTTTGGCTTCCAAGAAAGTCACTTTCAATACCTTCTCAGCCTCTTTGTTCAGGGATAGACTGCCAATATTTAAGGCAGTGGTAGAAGTAGGAAGTCGCTGGATAGATTCCTCAACAGTTTCTTTCAGATCTATGGCGTCTACATCCAGTGAATCCAGCACGCGCATGGCCAAGCTACCATTCTCAGCCATGATGCCCAGCA
>CAJXPD010000270.1 GCA_913057785.1 uncultured Lewinella sp.
GCAGTCCACGCCAGTTTCCTGACCATTCTGGATTCCATCCGTACAAGTTGGATCACCAGGATCGCTATTACAACCAGTAATTCTAATATCATCTAGATATACGTAATCCGTATTAGAGCTGGCATCGCAGCGGAAGCGAATTTGGGTTGTATTGGAGAATGGTCCAGAAATGGTCACTGCATCAAAGTAGCGGATATCATTTTCAAACTCATCACCTAGATTCCATTCTTCTACAGTAGTAAAGGTGGCACCACCATCAGTAGAGATTTGCAACCAGAAGTCCTCATTTGGATTATCCATACTTCTCGCTAGGTAAGAGAAGTTAACCGTAATCTCCTGATAAGTCACTAGGCTAAGGTTGTCTGTAGTGACTACAGAAGAAGAAGAATTATCCCTTAGTCTCACTGGAGCACCCACTCCACCGACAGCATATTGCGCATCACCAGTGCTTCTGCTACAATCAGAACCACCATCATTCCAAATACCATAAGAAGCATTGAAGTCATTAAAGTCAATTTCTTGCACGGTACAATCCGTAGAACAAGGAACGCAATCCGGTCCACCGCAGTCAATCCCGGTTTCTCCTCCATTTTGGATCCCATCATCACAAGTTGGACAGGCCAAACAGTCTGGCCCACCACAATCTACTCCTGTCTCTTGCCCGTTTTGAATGCCATCACTACAACTTGGTTCGGTAGGACACGCTGGACAATCGGGTCCACCGCAATCTATGCCTGTTTCTTGACCATTCTGAACACCATCACTACAGCTTGGGGTTTGACCACCATCACTAGCACAGAACATAGCACTTTCTGCGGAATCAAAATTGCCGCCAGTAGCAATGAGCAAACCATTGGCATCTGTCAATCGGTAGGAGCCATCTCCATAAGTGCAGCAGATTCCATCGCCGTAAGTATCGTTAATGGTAAAGGTGTAATCGCCAGCTCCTAGATTAATCGTTTCGGTTATTGTCGACCCATCTGGACTACTACCATAAGTTCCGCCAGAAGCAACGATACTATTGTCTGCATCAGTGATTGACCAACTTGTTTCTTCAGGATAGTTATCAAGGGTAATCGATAGGGTTAAAGGACTTTGCGGGCAGGGACAAGGGGCACAATTGCTACCCCCACAATCTACACCTGTTTCGTCTCCATTTTGAATGCCATCCTCACAGGTTGGAGGAGTACCTTGACCGCAGCCATTTGAATTAAGAAGACTAGCTCTACTTCCACCTGCCTCAAATAGACTACGCATCCTGTTCTTTTGCCCAAGAGTGAATAGATTCATGCAGCCATCATCGCTGTAGTCCATATAGTTCTGGAACATGTCTGGGAGATCATTAGCGCCGTCGATACAACTATTTGGTCCAGGATGAGTGCAGGGGGCGCCACTATAATTCGGCCCACCGGCGCTTGGTGTATCTAATACCAAATCATCGGCATTGCAGTTACCATCACCCCATATGTGTCTTAGATTTAGCCAGTGACCTACCTCATGAGTGGCAGTCCTTCCAAGGTTATAGGGAGCTGTCGCGGTGCCCTGATTACCGATAAATCGGTACCCACACACTACTCCATCTATAGCAGGATCACCTCCAGGGAAAGTGGCATATCCTAAAATCCCACTCCCTAAATTAGCTACCCAAAAGTTGAGATAATCAGAGGAAGGCCAGGCATCTTTCCCGCCACTGGCATTGAACTTCACCGCCCGGTAATCTTGGTTGGTATTCAAGGGGAATTCCGTTTTATCCGTTTGGGTCCTCGTAATTCCATTTGTCACTTGTCCATTTGGATCAACAGTGGCTAAGCAGAACTCAATTTCCACGTCAGACGCTAAGGCTACAAAATCATCCGGTGTATTTACCGCATCAGCATTGAGTCGACGGAAGTCTTCATTCAAGATATCTATTTGAGATTGGATCTGGACCTCGCTAATATTCTGAGCAGTCGTGTTATATACTACGTGGAAAACCACAGGAATCGTAATGACACCTTCAACGGCTCTTGCCCCACTACGCATCACCATTTGGGCATGTCTTTCGATCTCTTCTAATCTCATTTTTCTGGTTGGATCTAACTCTTCTTCGTGGTGATGATGGTCCATCGTTCCACAGCTGCGCTGCGCCTCTAGAGCCCCTACAATTAGCATACATACTATTATGGATAGCCAAAGTCTTAATCGGTTCATAAGCTATGTTAAAGCGTTGAAAAATAAAGAACTAGGTAATCAAGTGACCCAATGTTTGCAAGGTCTACTCGTGTCCATGAGAAGTAAAAGGGAAAATCGATGTAGATGTACAATGCTAGATTCTGGAGCCTAAAGTGGTTTTCCTCTGAACTAGGTCAAAGAGGCAATAAGTTTAGCTCTCGCTCTGCTATGCACAGCATCGAATATGAACGAAGATCATGTTGGGAAAATGGAAATAATAGTTGCTATTGCTAATGTATATGAGGTCGTGTCTAAAACAATAAACTGAGGCCGTTAATAGGATGGAGTAAAATTACAATTTTTTTGATTTAGGCACTTAAAAATGCCTCAATCGTTTAGGGAACGTAGCCGAAATGACAGGGAGTGGTCAATCCTACACTTTCGATTTGCCAATCCTGGTCTTTCCTGAAATTGCAGGCTTTTCAAGGCAATTTTTATTTTGTAATTCATCGATAGAAGGGTATATTAATGCATTAATTTTGGCTGTAACAAAACATTTTGATAGAATCTGTTTTGTGACTTTTATAAACCATTAAAAAGCGACACAATAACTCAAAAAAACATGGATAGTAGATTATTTGAAGACTTGATTACTCCGCTGGGGTACTTCTATCGATGGGAAAAGGAAAAACCTAATTCGGTTTTCCTAAAACAACCCTATGGAGAAACATGGAAGACCATGACCTTTGCTGAGGTGGGAAGGGATGCCAGAAAGATGGTGGCTGCCTTACAGGACATGGGCCTTAAGAAAGGAGATCACATTGGTATCATCTCCAAAAACTGTTACCACTGGATCATTGCAGACCTGGCCATTATGATGGGAGGTTATGTATCAACACCTTTCTATGCAAATCTTTCCGCAGAACAACTGTTGGAGGTTATTCCGAAGAGTGATACCAAAGCAGTTTTTGTGGGTAAACTTGATCACTGGGATGGGATCGATAAAGGTATTCCAGAGGATATGCCCATTATCAAGTTTCCTCATTATGAAGGCAATGCAAAAGTTACACGCGGTGTAGCTTGGGATGATCTCCTGGAAAAATACGAGCCTGTTACTGAGAATCATGAACCGAATCTCAGTGATATGTGGACAATCTTGTTCACATCGGGGACCACAGGTAGTCCAAAAGGGGTGATTCACGATTATGAGAACGCTTCCTTAATCATTCGAAATGAAACCCTGAATAATAGCTTGAAAGTGATCTCGGATCCAAATCCGCGATTTTTTTCTTTCCTACCACTTAATCATATAGCAGAACGAACAGCAGTTGAGCTTTCGGCTTTGATGTCGGGTGGATCCATTGCATTTGCGGAGAGCCTGGATACTTTTGGTAAGAACCTGCAAGATATTCAGCCTACACTTTTCTTTGCGGTACCTAGAATTTGGACCAAGTTCTATCTGGCTGTACTGTCCAAGATGCCACAGAAGAAATTGGATCGTATGCTTAGAATTCCCATTGTTTCCGGGATGGTTAAGAAGAAGATCAAACAATCTCTGGGCTTGACCAACGCAACCTTGGTTTTAACTGGTGCTTCCATTACACCAGAAAGTTTAAAACAGTGGTATCGCAAGCTTGGTGTAAATCTGAGAGAAGTATATGGCATGACCGAAAACTTTGGTGGATTCACTCTAATGCCTGAACATGGCCATAAGCCTAATACCGTTGGCAAACCAGTACCGAACGCTGAAGGTCGAATAGATTCAGACACTGGAGAGATCCTCATGAAGATGCCTTGGATGATGAAAGGTTATTATAAGGAGGAAGAAAAGACCGCTGAGGTTCTGGTGGATGGATGGCTTCATACTGGAGACAAGGGCTTAATCGATGATGATGGTTACTTCAAGATCATTGGTCGGGTGAAAGATGCCTTCAAGACGAGTAAGGGTAAGTTCATCGTACCTACAGAGTTGGAGGATCACTTCAGTGATAATGATTTCATAGAACAGATTTGTGTAGCTGGTTTAGGAATAGCACAACCTGTTGCCTTGGTTAATCTGTCAGAGATTGGGCTAGAAGAGGCTCAAGAAAAAGTGACGGAAAGACTAGAGACTCAATTGCAAGAGATCAATTCCAAACTGCATGGCCACGAAAGAATCTCTACTGTGATCATCGCCAAAGAAGCATGGTCACCAGACAACAACCTTCTAACGCCAACCCTGAAGATTAGGAGAGGAGCGATAGATGAATGTTACATGAGCAAGTATGAACCCTGGCACTCAGATAATAGAAGAGTGATCTGGGAAGATTAAACTAAGGCATTAGAATTAAAGTATTTTATCTTCAACTGATAGTTTAGTTTTACTGAAAATAAAAAGGCTTCCCAGTTTTGGGAAGCCTTCTTTATAATATATATCAAACTACAATCAAGTGTAGAATAATGCCTTACCTCATCGATTGATTACTCATTACCGAAGGTATAAGTCAATCGAGCAACCACTCTACGTCCAATTCTTGGCATATTCGGGAAAGCGCGGTATTCATTGTTGAAAATGTTCTGACCAGAAACATCGATAGTCAAGCCATTATCAAAAGCATACCCAACGCCCGCGTCTACTAGATCCTTCACATCTGTGTCTCCAGTATACTGTCCAACACTGGCGAAGAAAGAATCATCATGCTGGAAAGAAACATTCGCTCTGAAACCAGTTTGAGGCGTATAGTTCAATCCTAATCTGTATTTGTTCTTTGGTGCGTTGAAGAAGATAGATAATGGAGAATCAGCAGGCTCTCCCAATTCTTCTCCTCTAAACTCAGTATCACTTACGTATGAGTAGTTGAACCAAGCTGAAAAATCACCAGAGAAATAGTATTCCATGGCCAAATCAATACCCCAGTAAGATGCCTCGGCATCTGGGAAAATACGGTAACCGGCAGGTACGTGTACAATTCCGTCACCTTGTGGTACTTGATTAGACTCAACTGCACCGAAGATACCGTATAGTGCTGATGCTTGATCATCAAAACCTTGTCCACCAGCTTGATACGCACCACCGATCAATGGAGCTATTTGAGCTGCTGCTGCTGCTGCACCTTCTGCCCCTAAGGCAGGAGTCAATGCTCCAATGATAACTGGGGTAATATCAGCTGCAACTGCTGCACCAAGATCTTGCGGTACCATGGCACCTTGTAAAGTCATCAATGGCCCAATCTGTGTAAAATCTGAAAATCCTTTTGTCTTGATATTATATACGTCGACAGAAAGTCCAAACTTATCTGCAAATAAGCCTTTATATCCAAACTCAAGGGTGTTGTTTACAGTCACCGTAGCCTCATTAGTCGGAATCAGTTCATTGAGGAGGGTATTATTCTCAAAGGCATTTACTCCTACCAACGTTCCTGTGAATCCAGTAGGGGCATATCCGCTAGTCAAGAATTGCTGAATTAATGGAGCTAGGCCAGCGGTCTGTGGATTCGCTTCCAGAGCTGGGATCAATCCAGCCAAAACAGCCTCGTTCACCGCTCCGAAAGGAACAGCCAATGGTAAACCTGGCGTACCAAATGGCAAATCAGGAACACCTGGTATGGTTACATCAATCATTGGGTTGTCACCAAATTCATGCAGCTCACGCTGTCCCGCCAACCAAAAGTCAAATAAGCCTGGGACCGGAGCATTAACTGGGAAGTCAATGTTGTAAACCAAGGCACCTGGAGGCGCTCCCGCACGGTTGTAAGTGGCACGGAAGGTATGCTTAGGATCTGGTTTCCAAACCAAGGCTAATCTCGGAGAGAAAAATCCTTCGTCAAGGATATTGAAATCATCATAACGACCCGCTGCTAAGATGTCTAACTTTGGAGAAACAGCAAACTTACCTTGTAGGTATCCACCAAAGATGCGATAATCATCATCATCTTCCCATCTACCGTAAGTCAGATTGTTGGTGCTGCTAATCGCCTGACGGTAATCCACACCAAAAGTCCAATCCGCATTGAGGAAGTTCGGCGTTTCTATATTATACTGTAATTGACCCTCAATTTGCTTTCTACCTACTGAGGACATGTTACCAGTCTGATATAGGAAAGTTGGACGATCCTCTTTTCCACCATCATTGTCTACATAAAATACTTGAGCAAATAAGCCTCCCTTTTGTACTCTAGCTTGTGTCCAGTATTCGTTTGCTTGCGCTAAACCTTCACCAAGATCATTGTAGAAGACAGAAGAAGCAGTATTATATCCTGCTGCTACGGTTACGCTCAAATCGTCCTGTGGACGGAATTCTAAGTGACCGTTGAAAGAAGCATTCCACCAGTCAGCTTGCATAGGATTGCCATCACCATCCGGGTCAAGATCGTCCATGGTCAGCAAGGTCGTTCCTGACTGTGTAAGATCTACACGACCTTTCTCAACTGCTGGGCGCACAATGGTAGTCCTTAATTGAGCAATTTGCGCCGCGTCATCCGGATCATCTGGATCCAAAGTGAATTCATTACCACGGTTGTAAGTAGCATTAATTTTATAACCGAAGGTCTTGTTTTCATTAGCACCTGCATGGCGGACCGCGGATAAGAACGTACTCAATTCACCACCACCTACTTGGATCGTTGTTCCAGGGTGATCGATAGGGTTCTTAGTGATAAAGTGGATTACCCCTGAGGTTACCCCAGGTCCATACAATGCAGAACCAGGTCCTCGAACTACCTCAATTCTTTCCAAGTCAATGTTCATGATACCGGACTGGTCAGATTGGAAAGTACCAATACCAGGACCAATTAGACTACGGTAATCCATGATGGGAAAAGCTGAAGTTCCGAACAAACCAGAAGAAGCACGCATCTCAATATTGATCCGTGCGGCAGATTGTTGTTGGATTTGTACACCTGGTACATTGACCAAGTTTCTCACCGCATCAGTTTGCGGTGTGCCTTCCAGCTTCCTAGCACTTAATACCGAGATAGAGGCTGGAGCTTCTTGTATTTTCTCCCTCTTTCTAGAGGCAGAAACTACCACTTGTTCAGTGAATATACCTTCAAGTAGCTGTACTTGGACAGGGCTGTTGTTGCTAACGGCTACTTCTTGGGTAGAGTACCCAGTGTAAGAAACTACAAGTGTAAGTGGAAGAGCAGCTGAGGTACTGAAAGCAAAATTGCCATCGAGATCAGTTACCGCTCCTTGGGTAGTTCCTTTTACGGTAACATTTGCTCCGATCAATGGCTCTCCTGCGTCATCTGTCACAGTACCGCTTAATTCGGTCTGTGCCATTGATACACTGCTCAGAGCCACCATTGCCAAAAGCAATAGCATGTACCGATAGTAAATATTAAATCTCATGCCTATTAAGTTTAGATGATATTAATCAACCTTGAGTTAGTTTTTGGGGAAACTGACTTGTTTTTGCACTGATAATACCATTCAATTGTAGTACGAAGACTACTGTCAATACGTTGGTTTTCTACTATCTGTAAACTTTACTCTGATAAAAGCAAAATCGAGTGGGAAAATCTTTGCCTTACCAAAGATGCAGTAAAGGTAAATTTTTAATTGTATTTTTATCCTGATCAAGGATACTTTTTTAGAATAAAAAACGGAATAGCCCTATGGGTAAGAAATTTCATTTGAAATTGCAGAATTAAATACTTTACTTTGAGTTCAGTTATGCCAACGGTAATTTCAAAAAATAGGGACAAAGAGGAAGCGATCATCAGAGCTGCAGAAAAGGTGTTCTTTTCGGTGGGCTACGAGAACGCCAAGATGGAGGATATCGCCAAGGTGTGTGATTTTAGTAAGGTTACCGTCTATTCTTACTTCACCAGTAAGGAAAACCTGTACATGGCTTTGACCTACCGCGCGCTCCAACAACTCATTGATATACTGTATTTACGCTGGGAAAAGAGTAGAAGTAGTAATGGACTCGAAGCTTTTATGGCTTTGGTAGAAGATTATCTGAATTTTTGTATCAAAAACAAGAATTATGCAGACCTGATTTTGAACTACCTCACCATTGTACGAAGAACTGTGGCAGGAGAGAAATTGAACAACATTTCTGAGGCCATGCAGAACAGTATCTTTTACCGGAAGATCAAGGGTATTCAGAATGTGCCGATCGATATTGCAGTGGAGGAAATCATACGTGGCCAGCAGGACGGAAGCATTACCGACACAAAGTCTCCGTGGGTGATTCACCATATGATGTGGTCTATGATCACTGGCTTTGTCAAAGTTAACTACCAACCGAATGAGCGTACTTTTATCAATGCAGACAATACAGAGTGGAAGCTTCTCTTGTTATCCACCATTCGAGGGATCTGTTTGGATAAGGTATAAGCTATTGCAATAACTGGCCTGTAAATCAGGAAAATAATAGGATTCAAGAATAAAACATTTCAAGAAAAAATGAGGCTAAAAGATAAAGTTGCCATCGTAACCGGAGGGGCAAGGGGAATTGGACAGGCGATCAGTGAACTATTTGCCAAGGAAGGGGCCACAGTGATCCTATGGGATCTCTTGGAAGATGGACAGCAAACGGCAGATGGTATTTTACAAGCAGGAGGTACAGCTGAATTTATGCACCTCTCCGTAACAGATGCAACCGCTATACAAACGGCAGTTGAAGATATTGTCGCTCGTTATGGAAAAATCGATATCCTTATCAATAATGCCGGTATCACGAGAGATCGTACTTTATTGAAGATGTCTGAAGAAGAGTGGCAATCCGTGATTGACGTCAATTTGAAAGGGGTTTTCAATTGTACCAAGGCAGTGGTTCCCTACATGAAAGCCAATGGGTATGGACGCATAGTGACTGCGGCTTCCAATGTTGGCTTACGCGGTAATTTTGGGCAAACAAACTACTCGGCTACCAAAGCAGCAGTCATTGCTATGGCTAAGACTTGGACCCTAGAGTTTGGGAAATACGGGATTACCTCCAATTGCGTAGCACCTGGGTTCACCCTCACCGAAATGACAGCCGCCATCCCTAAGGAACATCTAACCAATGTGAAGGACACTATTCCTTTACGTATCGTGGCAGATCCAATCGATATCGCCTATGGCTATCTGTACTTAGCTTCTGAAGAGGCTCGGTTTGTTTCAGGAATCTGCCTAACTATTGATGGTGGATGGTCCCGTTAAGTTACGGTGGCCACGAATCACGACAGGTAAAAGTAAATTAACAGAGATATCATGATGACAATTAGCACCCTTGATGCTTTCAAGGAAATGGAGGGTCAAGATTTACCAGTTACCGACTGGATGGAGGTTACGCAGGAAATGGTCAACCATTTTGCGGAGGCGACTGGGGATTTTCAGTGGATACATGTTGATGTTGAGCGAGCAAAAAAAGAATCCCCTTTTGGAGGACCTATTGCACATGGTTTTTTTTCCGTCTCACTCGCCTCTAAATTCATTATGGAGACCGTGAGTGTTGAAAGTGCCAAAATGGGCGTGAACTATGGTTTGGATAAAGTAAGATTTCCACATCCTGTTCCGGTCGGATCGCGAGTTAGAATGCATACCAAGGTGGCTCAGATAGATGCACAAGGACCGAATGGAGTCAAGGTGTTCTGGGACTGTACCTTGGAAATTGATGGAGTGGAGAAGCCTGCCTGTGTTGCGCGCTTCATTTCTTTAATGTTTGAATAAAAGGATAAACAAGTAAATGGATAGTATCAAATCAGCCTTCCAGTTAGAGGGCAAAGTGGCTATAGTTACTGGCTCTAGCAAAGGCATCGGTGAAGCGATAGCCTGGGGACTAGCAGAGCACGGAGCTAAGGTCGTGATCAGCAGTAGAAAGCAAGAAGCAGTGGATGAGGTAGCTGCTCGATTCCGCGAAGCCGGAATGGATGCAGTAGGCATAGCTTGTCATATAGGGATTGACGAACAAAGGAAGTCCATGGTCGAGCAGACGATAGCCCATTACGGCGGAGTGGATATTTTGGTGAATAATGCGGCAATTAATCCAGTCTTTGGTCCGGTAGAAGAAGCCTCCGACTCCGTATTTGACAAGATCATGGGGGTGAACGTGAAAGCGCCCTGGGCCCTGTCGAACCTCTGTTTGCCTTCCATGAAAGAAAGAGGAGGAGGGAGCGTGATCAATATCAGTTCCGTAGAAGGCTTACATCCTGGCTTTGGCCTTGGTCTATATAGTGTTAGCAAAGCCGCCATGATTATGCTAACTAAAAACCAAGCAAAGGAGTGGGGAAAGTTTGGCGTTCGATCGAATGCGATATGCCCTGGTTTAGTGAAGACTAAACTCAGCGAGGCGCTTTGGCAAAATGAAAAACTGATGACTAAACTTGAGAAGACTTTGCCAAGTGGCAGGATGGCCCTACCAAAAGAGATGGCCGGCTTAGCTGTTCTATTGGCTTCGGATGCCTCTTCTTATATGACAGGGGGAGTTTATGCCAACGATGGAGGATACTTGATTGGTGGCTAAGCTTAGCAAGGACGATTGTTATTTATTTCCCATATTTAATCAAAAGAATCAATGAATTTCGAATACACCGATAGAGCCAAAGAACTTCAAGCGCGAGTTAAGGAGTTCATGGACTTGTACATATATCCCCATGAAAAGGAATGGTTTGAGTTTTCCTTAAGCCCTGAAAATGCTTGGAAAAAATGGCCGAAAATGGAAGAGATTAAGGCGCAGGCCAAAGCTCAAGGGCTCTGGAACCTGTTTCTTCCGAAAGCCTATGGAGATCTTAGCCCAGGTCTTACCAATTTGGAGTATGCTCCTTTAGCGGAATTGATGGGACAAGTGAGATGGGCTTCTGAAGTCTTTAATTGTAGTGCCCCTGATACGGGGAATATGGAGGTATTGGCCAAATATGGTACACCTGCTCAACAAGATAAGTGGTTGAAACCGCTAATGGCTGGAGAAATACGCTCTGCTTTTCTGATGACCGAGCCAGATGTGGCTTCGTCTGATGCGACCAATATCTGCACCACCATTAAGGCTGAAGGAGATGAATATGTAATCAATGGGCGTAAATGGTGGTCTTCCGGAGCCATGGACCCACATTGCAAGATTGCGATAGTGATGGGTAAAACCGATCCTAATGCCGGGCGTCATCATCAACAAAGTATGATCTTGGTCCCATTGGATACACCTGGACTCAAGGTGCTACGTCACTTAACCGTCTTTGGCTACAGCGATTCTCCGGAAGGGCACGCCGAAGTTTTATTGGACAATGTACGCGTACCAAAAGAAAATCTCTTGCTAGGAGAGGGGAGAGGGTTTGAAATTGCTCAGGGTCGTCTGGGACCTGGACGAATTCACCATTGTATGCGCTTGGTAGGAATGGCGCAACGCTCATTGGAATTGATGAGTAGGAGAGTGGCAGAGCGAGTCGCTTTCGGCCGCTCTATCAAAGATTTCAGTAGTATCCGTCAAGATATCGCTAAGTCGAGATGTGAGATCGAGCAGGCACGGCTATTGACACTTTCTGCAGCTGATAAAATGGATCGATTCGGAAATAAGGAGGCTCGAGATTTGATTGCCATGATCAAGATTGTGGCGCCGTCCATGGCGCAGACAGT
The DNA here is from genome assembly GCA_913057785.1 of uncultured Lewinella sp. GTDB lineage: Bacteria > Bacteroidota > Bacteroidia > Chitinophagales > Saprospiraceae > DT-111. Next base: position 11,686 of record CAJXPD010000270.1, read on the forward strand.
TATCGATAGAGCTATCCAAGCTCATGGGGGAATGGGCGTTAGTGGAGATACACCTTTAGCCGGATTCTTCGCAGCCGCTCGTACTATTCGCTTGGCAGATGGTCCGGATGAAGTACATATGTATCAGTTGGGTAGAAATACGGTGAAGAAGTATACCGAATAATGCCATCAATCTAACCTATGGCTAGAGAGCAGATTATATCGCCGATGCCTGGTGTCGTCATAGAGATCCAGGCATCGGCCCAAATGGCTATTCGCAAGGGACAAAGCTTGTTTGTTGTGGAGGCTATGAAAATGGAAAACACCATTCTATCTAAGGTGGATGGTGTGGTCCAAGAGATACTCGTTAAGCAGGGAGATGTTATCCGTAAGGGACAACCCCTGCTCACTTACCAAAAGGCAGCTCCTCAAGCTGTCACTTCCGAAGAAGAAAACAAAGTAGATATCAATGCGATTCGGCCCGATTTGCAGGCGCTACGTGATCGTCGTCAATTCCTAGAGGATGGAGCCCGTCCGGAGGCAGTTGCCAAGCGGGAAGCTAAGGGGCAACAGACTGCTCGTCAGAATTTGGCTATGCTTTGCGATGAAGGTACCTTTAGAGAATATGGAGCACTGGCCGTGGCTGCCCAGCGAAATCGTAGATCAGAAGAGGATTTGATCAAAAATACCCCCGCTGATGGTTTGGTCTGTGGTATGGCTTCGATCAATCGAGACTTATTCGAAAACCAGGCACAGAATTGTGCCGTGATGGCCTATGATTACACCGTTTTGGCTGGTACTCAAGGCATGTACAATCATTATAAGATGGATCGCCTTCTCGGGGTAGCTGCCAAAAAGAGGTTGCCCGTTGTTCTCTTCGCAGAAGGGGGAGGAGGACGCCCAGGAGATGTGGATGTGCAGACGGTGGCTGGCTTACATATTATGACCTTTTACGAATTTGCGAAGTTGGATGGAGTTGTCCCTAGAATCAGTATAGTTTCTGGCTATTGCTTTGCTGGCAATGCAGCATTGGCGGGCGCTTCTGATATCATCATTGCCACCGAAAATACGAGCATCGGCATGGGTGGACCAGCCATGGTAGAAGGCGGCGGCTTAGGTCGATTTCATCCGAAAGAAATTGGGCCAGCGGGAAGCCAGGAGGCAAATGGAGTAATCGATGTATTGGTAAAAGATGAGAAAGCCGCCATTCAGGCAGCCAAGCAGTATTTAGCCTACTTTCAAGGTCACCTGAACTCCTATGAGGTGGCTGATCAGCGCCTTTTGCGTCAGATGATTCCACTAAATCGCAAACGGGTTTTTGACATTCGAGAACTAATTGGGGTGCTAGCAGATAAAGATTCGGTATTCGAGTTAGGTAATGGGACAGCGCAAAGCATGTTCACTGGCCTAATCCGGATCGAAGGGCATGCCATTGGTGTACTGGCAAATGATGCCCAACACGATGCCGGTGCCATAACAAGTGCGGGAGCGGCGAAGGCTGTACGCCTACTAAAACTCTGTCAAAATTTTGGTATTCCTTTTCTATCTCTTGTCGATACGCCAGGTATTATGGTGGGACCGGAAGCCGAAAAATCCGGCACCGTTAAGCATGCTGCCGAACTCTTCAAAATTGGTGCTAAACTCACTGTACCCACCTTTGCGGTGGTGCTACGCAGGGCCTACGGATTGGGAGCCATGGCCATGACGGGCGGTAGTTTTCATGCACCTGATTTTATCGTTTCCTGGCCTAGTGGAGAATTTGGAGCCATGGGACTAGAAGGGGCGATTAAGTTGGGTTATCGTAAAGAATTGGAGGCGATCACTGATCCGATCGAAAGAAAGGCTACCTATGAGAAAATGTTGGCGATGGCCTATGAAAGAGGTAAGGCCACCAATATTGCAGCTTATCTTGAAATTGATGAGGTAATAGACCCCATTGATACACGAGCTTGGATTGCTACCGGGCTGCAAGACAAAAGAGGTATCTCAAGCTAAGTTGAGACACCTTACTGATGTTGTGAAAATTACTATACCTAAAACCCTATTACTTTAGATCGAGCTGGCGTCCTTTAGTAAGTAGCAGCCCGTAAATTGCTGTTGCTCTTTTTCCGGTAGAGGATGGTAGTGGGAAGCTTGAATATCTCTAAACAGTCTCTCCATTCCATATGCTCGGAAGAATCCTTGCCCACCGACGATTTCCATCGCTTTTTCCACAGTGCCGATTACTGATTTCGTTACCATAACTTTTCTGCTCAGGGTACCGTGAGCACCTTCAAAACTGGGCGTGAAGTCGAAATCATTACAGATCCTCACCATGTCTTGAAACATCACTCTGGCGTTGACCAGTAGGTTGTTCATTTCACCGATCAATTGCGGTAAGTAGGTGGCAGATTGCTTTCGAGCCCTGGCCGTACCTAGCGCCTTCTGTGCTGCTGCCTCCGCTATCCCTGTATATACCGCCATGATCAAGGGCATGGCTACTGTTAACACTAGATTATAGACCATATGCGGTTCTCCCTGCGGACGCTCTAGCCCTACCGCTGATTCAGGAACGAATACCTCCTTAAACTCTACTCCGTGAGATCCCGTACTTCGCATGCCCAAAGTGTACCAACTATCTTTTACAGTCACACCTTCTGCGGAGGCGGGAACTGGAAAATGTAGCACAACTGGACCTTTTTCCGGGTCGTGATAAGGAGCACTGGTTACAAAAACGTCTCCGATGATAGATTGACTCGCAAAAGCCTTATATGCGTTTAGAATATAACCGCCTTTCACTTTCCGCATCTCACCGTTGCTGTCGAGCCAATCCCTTGCTCCGGTACTAACCAGTATAATTTGTTCTTTTGCAACACGCTGCAATACTGCTTCTCCTCCTTTTCCGTTCAGGTGTTTCCAAACATTAACTCCCACCAAATGCTGATGCATAGATAGAGCCAAAGCGGTAGATCCGCAGTATTGTGCTAGTGTCCTTAGGAAGTTTGCCACATCACTGTGAGACTGCCCAAGCCCTCCGAATTGAGTTGGGATTAGGGCTGTGAATATTCGATATCGTTTTAGCACCACATAGTTCTGATCGACGAATTGGTCGTTTTGATCATGTTGGGCTGCCCTTTTTTCAAATTCTTTGCCTAGTTCATGGACCAAGGCTAGGAATGCCTCGGTACTATAGGTCTTTTCAATAGAAGGAACCTCTTGATTTGGGGTTAAGACTGAATTTTTCATGATAGGATTATTAGGAATTGTATTCATTGGTATAAGGTTTTTTGTTGTATTGAATTCGATACAAAGCTATCGTAATAGACTCCTGTTCGAAACAGTTCTTGATTGAATGACCCTTCCTATTGATTAAATGACGCAACTGCTTGAGACGGTACATTTGTGGCGGAGGAAAAAGGGGAAATCAGCATTGAAGCCTACTGAACGGCAAGTTATCCGCTCTTCTGCAAAAGAAATTGAGGTTTAAAATATATCTTCGATTTGATAAGCACCTAAGCACTACTGTACATGATTTGGCTTCAGTGCTGACTTTGCAAATCAATTATAGAGAAGCGTACTTATTCATCCACCCGACAATCTTATTGACTATGACTCGATCCATATTGAGCGTTGCACTATTCATCTCTCTTTTTCTTACCATTTCCCCTATTCCACTCCAAGCCCAACAGACGGCAGATTACTTTTCATTTTGGACTACTGGCAAATGGCAATCAGAGATAACGATTTATAATGGAGATACCATTCTTGAAAAGGATCAGTTCATAGTTAAAAAACTCGCTAGCAAAGAGGCCTTTGCGGAAAGCTGGAAGATCTATATAGGAGAAGGTGAATTTGTAGACGCAAAAGTAATGAGAGGTTTTGATCAGTCGAGTAAGAAATGGAACCTGTATTATGTCGATGATGTGAGTTCCCAGAATTGGGATAGCGAACTCCTCGATGGGATACTATACTTTTCTAAGGCATTTCAGTTTAAAGGTAAGACTTTTTATTCCCGTCAGGCCTGGTCCTTGAGACCAGATGGTAGAGTATTGCGGACGATTGAACGTTCTGAAGATCAAATAGATTGGCAACCTCGGTACTGGCAATTGTTTAGTAGGGTCGAAGAAGACCTTTCCTCTTTGATTGATGACTACGTGGAAAAAAATGTTGAGGAACATAAGCTTCCTAGCTTGGCAGTAGCGGTCCTAAAAGCAGGGAGTATTTCGCACCTAAAAACATACGGTTACCGAGACCTGGAGTCACAGGCACTTAGCACGGTTCACACACCCTATCAAATTGCCTCGGTCTCCAAAACGGTGACAGCTATGGCCATATTCCATCTTGTACAGGAGGGTAAGATCAAGCTTGATAGAGATATTAGTGCATACCTTCCGTTTAAGGTTCAAAACCCGCATACGCCCAAAAGAAAAATAACCGTATCAGATTTGCTTAATCATCGATCCGGCATCTGGGATGATTACGAACTATATCGTCCTTTCTGGTCCGTACCAAAAGGCGATTCTGAATGGAAGTTGGCAGATTTTCTCAAGGCTTACTTAACTCCTATAGGGACGTTTTATAAAGAAAAAAACTTTGCTCCGGCAAGAGAGACAGCTGACTTTAAGTATTCTAATACGGGCTATGCCATTTTAGGCTTGATCGTGGAACACGTTTCTCAAATGAGCTTCGAGAAGTATTGTCAGGCGCATATTTTTCGGCCTAATATGATGACGAATACCAGCTGGTTTTTGAAAAACCTGGAAGAGTCAGCGGTAGCGAAACCATACGTATTTGCTGATTCTACGGGTTATATATTTAAAGGACACAATGGTTATCCTGATTTTCCTGCAGGACAATTGAGAACTTCGATTTCTGATTTTGCGTATTTGATGAAGGGATACCTCAATGCTGATAGTACCGACTTCTTCCTGAATGCAAATACGATCAAACAGATCACACCCAATCCAACC
>CAJXPD010000271.1 GCA_913057785.1 uncultured Lewinella sp.
CTGTGTTGCCTCGGTTTTCAATCCGGCGGCGTGTCACTGCCCTTTGAAAAGCCCTTTCCTTATAATTCACGCCATATCGCGGGCCAGAATCTCCAGCTCGGGTTCGGAGGAGATGATGCAATTCGAAGAAGTTGTGTGGCCCTTCACGTGGGTCATTTCTTTCTAATTGTTTGTGAACATTTGGAATCTTTTCCAGGGTCACTAATGGAGCGTTTTCTTCTGATTGGCAAGCGGAGAAGAGCCATAGAATTAAACCTACGGAGATGATGATTAAAGCGTTTTTAGCAGTCATAAATTTTGGTTTGCGCTAGCATTTTGAAGATTCTCTGGTAAGTAAAACAGCAGGAGAATCAATGGTTTGATAATATTGGGTTTAAATTTTAGGGAAGGTCGGCAAATTGGCGAAAATCGAATGGTATCGACAGACGGATTACAGCAGAGGACTAGCGAGTCATCTTCCGTTTTTCCTGAATATCAAAAATGAATCCAGCATCGGCTTGCTGATCATCGGCCAGCATTCCGGTGATGACCTGAACCTCTACTTCGTGATCACTGACCCATTTAGCGGTTGCTTTGGGAATCGTTTCCTGGAAGATGATGGTTTCATTACTTCCATCATAGATTAATAGCGCCAAAGTAGCAAAGGCTTCATTTTTCCTAGTCTTGATAGATTTAGAGACGAGCGCATGCGTCTTGCTGGTATTGTAAGCAATTTTATATCCACTCTCAAAGTGTTGCACAGCTAAGGCATTGATCTTTTCTTCCATACTAGGCTTCTCAGTATTCGTTACTTGATCCGATACTTTTGGGGAACAAGACCATAAGAGGGAATAGGCAAGGTAAAGAGTGAAGATCCAAAGACGATTTCTGATCATACGTTTGATATATATGCGTGTTTAGACTTAGAGTCAGTTTAAAACATGATTTTGAGATCAGTCGTCGTGGTGATTTGCGTGACAATTTAGTATTATCTACTATACGAGGCATCGTTTTTCTACAAATTTGTAACTTGAATGACGGCCTTGGACAAAGCTTTGACTGCTAGATGTCAAATTTTGCTTCCTACTTACTGATCTTTCAAATCCTACGCCTTGAAAAAGACAATCCTTTTCTGCTTTGTATCCATCCTACTAGTCAACTTTAAGTCTTCTCAAGCAGAGGAGCAAAAGCCCAATATCATCTTCATCCTTTCCGATGACCACACCGCACAAGCTTGGGGCATCTACAATGGCATCTATCAAGATTTAGTTAAAAACGACAATATCAAACGGTTGGCTGCGGAAGGTACGGTACTCAATAATGTTTTCTGTACTAACTCCATATGCGTCCCAAGCAGAGCATCCATCTTAACCGGAAAGTATAGCCATCAGAACGGGATCTACACCTTATCGGAAGGTTTGGACCCAGACAGTATGCACATTGCAAAGCTTTTGCAAACCGCTGGTTATGAAACCGCTATTATTGGCAAATGGCATTTAAAGAAACAACCGAGTGGCTTTGATCATTTCCTGGTACTGCCGGGGCAGGGACGATATGATGACCCCATTCTTAAGACAGCAACAGATTGGAAGGATGGCAATCAAGGTGGCAGCGTCTATAAAGGATATTCGGCTGATGTAATTGGCGACCAATCTATTCAATGGCTACGAGCGCGCAAAAAAGAAAAGCCCTTCATGCTCATGATGCACTTCAAAGCTACACACGGGCCATTTGATTATCCGGACCGCTATAAAGACCTCTATACGGACATTACGCTTCCTGAACCGGCTTCCCTATATGATTTCAGTTCATCTAGCAATCAGCGCACCTTTCCAGGGCAACATATAGAGGAATTGGGCAGACGAATGGTTTACGGTACAAAGAATCCAGACTCCTATTGGGGTAGTGCACCTGGACTACCCTTTTCCCTCGAAGGATTAGATTCTATCGCCGCCCGAAAAAAGGTTTATCAATTGTTTACCAAGAACTTCCTACGAGCCGGCGCAGCCATAGATGATAATATTGGGAAGGTATTAGATTATCTGGATGAAGCAGGCCTGTCCAAGAATACAGTCGTTATCTATACCTCTGATCAAGGCTATTTCATGGGAGAACATGGATTCTTTGACAAGCGACTGATGTACGAAGAATCATTACGTATGCCTTTTGTAATCCGATACCCCAAAGAAGTACCTGCTGGCCAACGTTTGGATGATATGATATTAAATGTCGACTTTCCTCTATTGTTTGCTGATTATGCAGCCCTGCCGACTCCAACTGGTATGCAGGGCAGAAGTTTCCGATCCAACTTACAAGGCCAAACTCCAACTGATTGGCGAGAATCCATGTATTACAGATACTGGCTCCATCATCCGTTGTATCCCGCCCACTTTGGGATTCGAAATCAACGCTACAAATTGATCTTCTACTATGGGCAAGGATTGGACAAACCGGGTGCCTCTGAGGAAACCACTGGTCCCGCTTGGGAGTTCTTTGACCTGCAGAATGATCCTTATGAAATGCATAATGCCTACCAAGACGGCGATTATCAAGATATCATTGCCGACATGAAGAAGGAGCTGATCAGACTCAGGCGGGAGCTAAAGGACACTGACCCAGGCGTTGAGACTATGCAGGAAATTCTTTCCCAACATCTAGCAAAAGAATAGAATCAATTTAGTCAAGGATAAGAAATCAACATTCACTACCAGCAATCCCTTACAATACCTATCTTCAAGCCTACTGATATCTTTTGAATTTGAAAGGCATGAAAAAGGACCACACACCATCTCCCAATGAAGGGCTGAATAGGCAATTAGGTTTGATTGGCTTGGCAGCCACTGGCATCTGTTCTATGTTAGGCGCTTCTATCTACGTTGTACCTTTCATGATCCAACGGCACGTCCCTGGGATCGGTCCGAATGTATTACCTGCCTTCTTTTTCGCTGCTCTGCCGGCCATATTTGCAGCCATTGCTTACGCGATCTTGTCAACAGCCATGCCGAGGGCCGGTGGTAGCTATTTGTATGCGAGTCGAGGGCTGCACCCCTATTTAGGCTTTATAGCCAGTTTTTCGCAATGGTTTGGCTTATCGATTGCGATCGGAGTTATTTCCTATATTATCATTCCTTTTTTCCGTGACATAGCCGATGCTATGGAATGGCAGAGTCTAAGTACCTGGCTCGGACAGGGCTCAGCGAGAGTGATTCTAGCCTTAGTACTATTATGGTTTTTTGTGGGTATAAATCTACTGGGAATTCGGTCTTATGAAAAGATTGTGATCCCCTTGATGATCGTAATGTTTGGACTGGGAGCCATAGTGGTGATTGCGGGTTTTAGTTATGATCAAGCTGAGTTTGCTGCCCAACTATTGGAAAAAGAGGGACGAACGTTGCCACAAAAGGAGAGTAGTTTGCCTTTGATGACGCTCTTGTCAGCCTCGGCCATCTTATTTGCTAGTTTTATCGGCTTTGATGCGATTGCGCAAGCCGGAGGGGAAGCGCGCAACCCCAAGCGATCCTTGCCCTTAGCCATAGCCTTAGCAATAGGTACTGTCAGTCTATACTATTTTATATTTACCTCAGCTGTCTACCACGCCGTCCCCTGGTCCTATGTGGCAGAAGAGGCGGCTCAAAGAGATATTTCAGCTCCAGGATTGCTAGGGGTCGTACTTTCCCCGGGCTGGACGATAGCTATCACGCTGGGGGCAGCGATTGCGTTGATCAATGACCTACCAGCGATGCTACTATCCGTGTCTAGGTTGATGTTTGCCTGGGCGGAAGATGGCATTTTCCCAAAGCAGGTGGCCCGCATACACCCTAAGTATCAAACGCCATTTGGCGCTATTTTGATTAGTGGAGGAATGGCTACCGTTGGCATACTAGGCAGTCACTTAGCTGGCGATTTCTTTCTAGGTATAGATATCATGGTAACGGCTATGCTCGTCAATTTCCTATTGATGTGTTTGACAGTCATTTGGCTTCCGAAATACAATCCTGCCATAGCGAAGACAATTAGTATTTTCAAATCTAGGACCGCACAGTTGGCCATGGCCATACCGGGGGTACTACTCCTTACACTTTTTCTAGGGGTTCACACTTGGCGAGACTTTCAAACCGAGGTAGACGCTTGGTATTTCCGCCCAACTTTGATCTGGTTACTGGTACTAGCCTTAGCTTCTTTTATCTTCTTCTGGAAGACCCGCCAGCTAAAGCAAGCCGGCATTGATATAAAAACAGCCTTTAAAGACCTCCCTAATCACTAATCTCGACATGCAAGAAAGATATACGCAACTCGCACCTGACCTCAAGATTTCACGCCTACTGACAGGACTTTGGCAGATCGCAGATATGGAGCGCGATGGGCAATCCCTAGACCTGGAGCAAGCAGCCCAGTACATGGAGGAATACACTGATAAGGGCTTAGTTACCTTCGACATGGCTGACCACTATGGATCTGCTGAATTGATCGCCGGAATATTTGGCAAAACTGCAGCAGGAGGTCCAGCACAATTTTTCACCAAGTGGGTACCCGACGTACAGGCCAAAAGGGGAAAAGAAACGGTCAGAAAAGCCATCGAACTTTCTTTACAGCGCCTACAACAGGATCAACTGGACCTCCTACAATATCACGCCTGGAACTACGCTGACCCTGCCTGGCTAGATGACCTGTTCTGGTTGCAAGAGCTCAAGGAGGAAGGCCTCATTCGACACCTTGGCCTCACCAATTTCGACGCCGCCCACTTGAATATGGTGCTAGAAAGTGGGATCGAAGTGATCTCCAATCAAGTTTCCTATTCGCTATTGGATCAACGGGCTTCAGGCGGTTTATCAGCCGTTTGTCAGAAACATGGTGTACATCTACTAGCCTATGGTACCTTAGCGGGAGGATTACTCTCTGATAAGTGGCTCGGACGGCCAGAGCGTCCGGTAGATCAGATGGATACCTGGTCACAGATGAAATACAAACGATTCTTGGACATTGCCGGTGGCTGGACTGCCCTGCAGGAGCTTCTACAAGCGCTACGATCAATAGCTGATGAACATGGTGTTTCCATTGCCAATGTAGCTACCAAGTACATTATGGAACAGCATGCAGTAGGAGGTGTGATTGTTGGGGCAAGACTGGGGCAATCCAAGCATATCAAAGATAACCTGAAGCTATTTGATTTTACGATTAGTGCGGCCAACTTACAGTCGATAAAAGAGATAATCCAAGGGTTTCAGCCGATCCCAGGTGATTGTGGTGATGAATACCGCAAACCACCCTTCCTCACCGCCGCCGGTGACCTCAGTCATCATTTAACCCATTTCCCGCCCCCCTATCCTGTGAAGTCACAAGGGCCGGGTCGAGCCCAAGCCCTCAGCGGGACCATCTGGGAAGACCTGGCCGGTTTCAGCCGAGCAATCAAACAGGGTGATCGGATTCTCGTCTCGGGAACTACGGCAACACATGGGGACAAAATGATCGGCGGGAATGATCCAGCGGCTCAGGCCCACTTCGTTCTCGACAAAATAGAAGGTGCCATTCAGTCTCTTGGCGGCAAGCTGGAAGACGTGGTGCGCACCCGTGTCTACATCCAAAACATGGACGACTGGGAACCGATCTCCCGCGCTCATGGCCAGCGTTTTGCTCACATTCAGCCTGCCAATACATTGATTCGAGCTGATCTTATTGGAGATGGATATTTGGTGGAGATGGAGGCAGAGGCAGTTATCCGAGGTTAAACCTAGGCTTGACTTCGGATAACTGCCTTGCTGATCAGTAGAAAATGGACTAGTTCCTTGCGGTAGGTTGCTCTACTTTTCGAAGTAAGGACTTGAAAGCGGATTTGCGTCTCATTTTTTCAAATGTACTATCATATTTCAACCATCCAGCATCCGAAAATCCTGCATTTACAGCCTTCTTCAAATAATTCAGGGCCAACTCCTCCTCACCTACAATAGTATAATACATAAACCAATTCTGGTAGTTCTTATAAGATTCAGGAGATTGCTCTGCCAAATACTGGAAAGCTTGCTTGGCTTCTTCAAGTCTTCCCGTTTTGGCGTAGGATTTACCTAAGGCCGCCTGTAACAAGGGATAACTTGGATGCTTAGTCCCAAAGTATTTTTCAAAAAGCACCAAAGACCGAAGGTCGTATGCTAAAGCCTCCTCGTTTCTATCTAAAGCCTTCAAAGCGCAAGCCCTATTGTTGAACCGATAGGCCAATAACATATTGTCATTACCAAATAGTGTTGTATCAATATGAATCGCTTTATCCACCAACTCCAGCGCTTCACCTGCCTTACCTAGACTCACGTACAGCAGACTTAAGTTACTATAGCCGGTTGATACGTTGGGGTGAAACTCTCCATTCGCATTTTTCATTAACTCGATTGACTTTACTTGCATTTTCAAAGCATCTTCAAACTGCCCAAGATTTTCATAGACCACCGCCAAGTTATTGTAAGTCTTCCCAAGGCTACCATTATCACTCGCAGAGAATTGCTCTTCTATAGCTAAAGCCTTTTCGAGCCACTTTTTTGCCAAGGTATATTTCCCATTTTCCTGGTATAGCGTTCCTATGTTATTATAAGTGATCGCTAATTTTGTATGATTGGAATCCAAGGTCATCTTTTGAATTCGCAAGGTTTTGCTGTAGTAAGTATCTGCTTCTTTAAATTGTCCTAATGCTACATAAGTGAGAGCCAAAGTATTGTATGGGCCCATAAGATCTATATGATCAGCTCCAAGAGAATTTTCTAGTAATGGAATGATCTTATTTAATTCTACTGCTACTGTATCATAAAGACCTTGATCATACCGAATGAGCTGAAGATCGCTTCGCATATTTAGAGTTACTGGATGCTCTTCACCATAAATCTCCCTAAGAATCGAGTAAGACTGTTCCTTTAAAGGACTTGCTTGCTCCGTTTCACCTAAATGTCGATGCGCAACGCTTAGATGATTATATAATTGAGCAAGCATATCCTGGTTATTTTCAGGCTGGGCCTGTGCGATGATCAAGGCCTTTTGAAAATAGACTTTCGCTTTTCTCGGTTGACCAAGATGAATATGAATACGACCAATATTGTTGTAGGAGAAAATAAATTCTTGATCCAAAGTATCCAATAAAGTATTCTTTAGTTCAAGCGCTTTCTCATTAAGAGACATGGCCTTCTTGTACTGTCCGTTTTGCTCCAACAAAAATGCGAGATTAGTTAGGGCACGTGCATAGGTAGAGTTTTCATGCTGCCCTCTATCAACCATGGTCGCTACAGCCTTTTCTTGGACTAGCAACGCTTCTTTTCGTTTTCCTGCATATAGCATGACTTGTGCTAATTCGTTATCATAGCCTGCCATTATTAAAGGGTCTATACCCATGTTTTCGCAATGCGTAAGGATAGTCTGGTACAGCGCAATAGCTTCGGTATACCTGGCATGGAAGAATTCGCCCTTGGCCTTGGTCAACAACTCCTCAATGCCCGCTTCAAAAGACTTGATATTCTTTTCTATCTCCTGGGAAGCTTTGGTTGCATCCAATACCTTCAAGGCCTCCTCAATGGATTCTCCTTGTTCAAGCAGTTCTAAATATTTGACCACGCGAGCTGTGGCATTATCTTTATTGATCGAAGCCATTCGATAAGCTTCTCTGTACAAGCTAATGCTATCCGTTTGTTCTTGTAGTTTAGTGATCTTCTCCGTCAACTCCCCTATCTGCGCATAATCTTGCTGCTGAGCTAATACCAAGTGTTTCACCTCTTCACGAAGTCTTTTAATCTCTCTTTCCGTAGAGTTGCGAATGATGTTGTAGTACCTCTGCGCTACTCGTTCTCGTGTACCTTTCACGCAAATGATCACCCGAAAGACCTCGGCACCATTAGCAGGCATTCTGCACTGTTCTACCTCCTTAATGTTAACCACTTCAATGGCTTGACCTTGAGCGTCATCTTTTCCAAGTTCAATATCAATTCTCTCGCCATTCTTCGCACGGGGAAACAGTAGGGAAAAGTCTCCTGCAGCTGTCGTATATACAATGTTAGCGGCAACTGCATCTGGAGTCTTCCCAGTAACTTGCACGCCAGTGGCTGGCTGCCCTCCACTGTTAAGATATAGTACCTTACCGCGAAAAGCTTGATTCTGTTGTCCTAATAAGCTTAGAGAAGTTAGTAATGAAATGAAGAAGTGTAAAAGTAGGGTTTTCATGATTCAAAAGGGGTTTGGGGCAGAAAGGTCATTTCTGCCATATTGGCGAATTAATGTTGAGTATCCAATGATGTAATCTTCCTTGAGTTGCTCAGGCTTGCCAATCCCTTGATTAGGTCTAAGTCTTATAAAAATTCAGGGATGCTGAGTCGAATGCTAGCTGTAAGAGAGCTGTTCATATAGCAGTAAGAAATGGGAGAGCTTATATTTATTGTAATTGCAGTTGGGCTTCAATTATTAGTGTACTTCAAACGAAAAATGTCCTAGGTAAAAGCGGACTTAATTTCCATAATCCTTCTATAATCAGCAAGCTATGAAGTAAAATATAGGTAAATATAAAGTATCAGCACCTAGTCATTCGAAGGCAGGGCATTGCTAGATTTCGGTTATCTTTTTGAAAGTTGGTGTTCCGCAATTCAATTTTTCTTTATCAACCGAATATCCGCATCTGATGATCTCGGAGAATAGTATTCTTCTGTAGTTACATACCCATCCTTTGTAACCGTCAACAAGTACCGTCCGTTTACATCCTTGATGCTCATGTGTGGCGGTAAAACCACTTTGAAAACGCCAAAGGTATCCGTCCTGATCATGGTATCCGCATCAATTCTGACGACAGCACCAGGAATAAAAGATTGACCATCTCTGGTTTTGACTACTCCCTTAATGGTACTTAGACTGGCGTCTCTCTTCACTATCAGCTGGATAGGCTCTCCTGTAAACTCAAAAGTGTTTTTCCCGTCTACGATCTCCCAACCTTCTGCTTCTAGACCGATTCTGATTGAATCACCTGCACTATCAAGCGTTATGTCTCCAAAATTTGTTCTACCGTTCTCTCCGATGACTTCATTGAAGGACCGGTTCCCAATCTGGAAATTTAGTCTCCCCTCTTGCTGCAGGACGGGATTGCCTTTAAGATCCGTCACAAAAATGGTGAGTTGAAGCGGGGTGGATTTTGGGGGCCATACCTGGACTATATTTAGCAGTTGTGCTATACTTGTCAAGGAGACAAGGATCAGGGTGATGAGAACTAGGTATTTCCACAGGATGGGTCGCTTAGGGTATAATTGATCAATCCCCTGCTCTTTCGGAAGGGGTTGATCTAAGGGTTCCTCGATAAAACCTAACAAGCTATGATTGATCTGATTCTCTGTAATGTTTAGGTCTTGAAAAGATAACAAGCCCAATCCACTGCGCTGCTTTAGCTTTCGATATCTGGCACTTAGAATGATCATCTCCTGCTTCCTAGTAACATGCATGGGCATGCCTAGCAGTTTTTCAATAGCCTCTTCCGCTCTTCCTTTCCCAATTAGTTGTTGTAATTCTTTTTTTTCTTGCTCAGTCATGTAATCAGGGGTTAATTTTTCTATTTGCGGGGTGTCTACGGGTTGGTAAGTAGGAATTCATAAAGTGTAAATATCCACAACAAGATAAGTATTCCGGGTCAATCTGGTATTATTCGGTTCAACTTCAGCTGGTATTAACCTGCTTTCCGAAACTTCGGGAATTCTTTTGCCACATTTTCGGTTATGGATTCTGCATCGTATTAAAAACCGGCTCTCAGACAATTCTTGTGTTTTGGAGTCACCCTTTTAGCTAAAAGCCATGCTTCCACTGGGCGCAATTCGTCTAGCTAAAACGCTGACCACAAAAATTGCCAGAGAACGTAAATACCTATCCAATTTATCCGACAAATCATGAGCATCCAATCCTTTCCAAAATCACAAGACGGCGTTTTTAAACAATTCAAAGAAATGGTACGGTATTGGGCCGAAGCTGCACGGCCCTATCGGTACTACTTTCTAGGAATCTACTTTTTTTATGCAATTGGTATTGTAGCAGAACACATTCTGACGCCCATCTACTATCAAAAAATAGTGGATGGTATGGTGGTAGCTTCCAGCGAGATAGCAGAAGAACTCTTGGCCGGTCGCTACCAAGATCTTATACAGCTGATTATAATTGTTGGCATACTCTCCCTAACTCGAGTATTGATGTACAGAGCGGGAGACTGGTTTTTTGACTACTTCCGAATGGGAACGGTACGAAATCTAGAAAACGGCATGTTTGGCGATTACCTAAAGCACGGTAGAAGGTTTTTTGTCAACAATTTTGCGGGTGCCTTACTCAACGATCATCGACAAATGCGGGGCGCATTTGATGTATTCATGGATCACGGCACTTTCACCTTCTTCTGGTGGCTTATTGTCTTTACTGGTAGTTTGGTAGCCCTAGCCTTCATCTTCCCCATCGGTGCCATAGGCATCCTGCTCTGGTTTATCCTCTACCTTATTGTAGTCGTGCTGGTATCTAAAAGGAAACTGAAGCACGAACGCAAAGTTGCTGCCCTCAACTCCAGCATGACAGGCCTCTTGGCAGACAATTTGAGTAATGCTATGACGATCAAAACCTTTGGCGCAGAAAAACGAGAGGAAGGACATTTTCAAAAGCGCAATGAGGTTAGATACCACGCAAGAATGCGAAACAAATATTGGAGTCGCTGGCGTAATGGCCTACAAGGCGGCATGCTGGTCATTTTAGATGTATTCGTACTAGTGGCTGGAGCCTACCATTGGATGACCGGCCAAATTAGTCCAGGCACCATTGTTCTGATCTTATACTACGCGCGAAACATTTCGAATGAAGTCTGGAACTTCTCTCGCATGATCAACTCCATGACGCAAGCCTACGCAGATGCCAATAAATTCATGGAGCACATTCGAGCTAAGCCTGATATCATCGACCCAGAGCATACAAATAGACGAAAGCTGCGTCGGGGACACGTACATTTTCGTGATCTATCCTTCACCTACCCCGGCGGCACCAAGGTGTTTAAAGGGTTTGATCTCGAAATAAAAGCAGGAGAAAAAGTCGGAATCGTTGGACCCAGTGGTTCTGGCAAATCTACCTTGGTCACACTCCTCCAGCGCCACATGGATGTCCAGGAAGGAGGCGTGTTGATCGACGGGGTCGATATTCGGCAATTGCCCCAGGCCTACGTTCGTTCCAAGATCTCCCTTGTCCCGCAGGACCCTAGCCTTTTCCATCGCAGCCTTAGGGAAAATATCGCCTACGGCAAACCGGAAGCCTCCATGGATGAAATCATTGCTGCCGCCCAAAAAGCACAGGCCCATGAATTCATCCTGGAAACGCCCAAAGGCTACGACACCATGGTCGGCGAAAGAGGCGTGAAACTCTCCGGAGGTCAACGCCAAAGGATCGCCATCGCCCGCGCCGTCCTAGAAGCTGAAACGGCTCCCATCGTCGTCTTCGACGAAGCCACCAGCTCTCTGGACAACAAGGCGGAAAAAGAAATCCAAGAAGCCATCGACGCAGCCCTGGCTGCTTCTACTCGTACAGCCGTGATCATTGCACACCGCCTATCTACCCTACGCAATGTGGACCGCATCATCGTGATGGATCAGGGCCGCATCGTAGAGACCGGGAATCACACGCAACTGATGCTGCAAGGGGGCTTGTATGCGGAGTTGTATAATAGTCAGATGTTGGAGGTGGGGTAAAGTAAAGAAGGACAATTTCCCTATATTAGGCTTAAATCCTTCCTCATGTCAAAACGAATACCAACCAACCACAACACACGCAGACAATTCCTCCAACATACAGGGCGACTACTCGTCGCCCTCCCCTTTTTACCCGCCTGCAAAAACCAACTTACACAGGCCAAAGAAGCGATCGATTGGGAGTCGGTGAGCCTGGAGCAGCTCCCCGGAAGCTTGCGGCGGGCCTCCCAGATCAATGCTTGGTTAGAGGTATTAGAGGATGGGCGAGTGAGGGTATTCAGCGGGAAAGTAGAACTGGGGCAGGGCATCCGGAATGCCATTCGGCAGGTAGCCGCAGAGGAGCTGTGTATGGATCTCGACCGGGTGGAGGTAGTCTTGGCAGAAACCGGAGCGACGCCGAATGAAGGGTATACGGCTGGGAGTGGGTCCATTCAGAATAGTGCCATGGCCGTGCGCTATGCCGCTGCCGCCGCTCGAGAAAAATTGTTGGAACTGGCTGCGGAGCAAATGGAAGTTCCAGTAACGGACCTGCGGCTACAAAACGGGCATATAAGTAGTAGGGGATTTGGAGGGCAGGATGTTTCCTTTCATGAGTTATTGGCTGGAAAACAGATAGAGGCAGAGGTGCCCTTGGAAATCAAACTGAAGCCCAAATCTGCCTACCAATTTGTAGGCAAATCTGTATCCAGAGCAGATTTATCAGATATGGTACAAGGGAAGCCGACATTCATCCATGACCTTCGCTTTCCAGAAATGCTGCACGCCCGGGTACTCCGCCCTAAGAACTATGAATCTAATCTGCTTAAATTCGATGAGGGGGGATTTAAATCCAAAGCTAAAGGAATCCTACAGTTAGTACGTGATGGCAATTTTCTTGCGCTTTTGACGGCTACAGAATATGAAGCCGAAGCAGGGATTAAGTTACTGGATAAATATACGAGCTGGTCAAAGCCGACGATTTTCCCTTCGCAAGAAGAACTGCCAGTCCATCTCAAAGAGATAGCCGACGCACCTAAGGTCGAACATGGGTCAGAAAACCTTTCTCTTAAAGGCGCTGACAACAAAATCAAAGCCAGTTTTTTCAAACCTTATACCATGCACGCTGCACTAGGCCCTGCCTGTGCTATTGCACAATATGATGGCGAAATCCTACATATTTGGAGTCACAGCCAAGGCATTTACCCAATGCGCGCCGGCATAGCGAGTATGCTGCAGCTCCCAGAAGACAAAATTCACATCATCAGTAGCCCTGGCTCTGGCTGTTACGGGCATACCGTTGCCGATGATGCCGCAGCTGATGCGGCGATCCTAGCCATGGCTGTACCAGGGAAACACATTCGAGTGCGATGGTCCCGGGCGGATGAGCATCGGTGGGAACCCTATGGCTCAGCGATGCTGATGGAATTGGAGGCGAGTCTTGGTCAAGAAGGTAAGATTAATTATTGGAAATCTGATATTTGGACCGACTCCCATAGCACACGCCCAAATAAAAATGCGGCAACATTATTGCCTGCTCGGCATCTAGCGAAGCCATTCGAAATGAGTAGTAGAGGTTATTTGAAAGGAGGCGTGCGAAATGCTGATCCTTATTACAGCATACCGTCGATGCAGGTAGTGGCGCACTATTTCGATGGGCCTTTACGGGTCTCTTCTTTACGCAGTCTCGGAGCTTTTGCTAACATTTTTGCCATTGAATCTTTCATGGATGAATTAGCGCGGGAGGCAGGACGTGATCCGATTAGTTTCCGACTATTGCATCTTGAGGATGAAAGAGCCAAAGATGTGGTGAAAGGTGTGAGAGATATGACAGCGGATATCCAAATCAAGGATGGAGAAGGCTTAGGCTATGCCTTCTGCCGGTATAAAAATTACGCGGCTTATTGTGCGATGGCTGCTCTGGTCGCGGTGGATAAAACCACCAATCAAATCAATATCCTAAGATGTTGGGCGGCAGTGGATGTGGGAGAGATCATTAATCCAGATGGCTTGAAGAATCAAGTCGAAGGAGCGATTGTGCAAGCTATTGGTTGGACCTTATCCGAAGCCGTTTCGTTTGACAATTATGAAATCACTAGCTCCGATTGGCTGTCCTACCTCTCCACGAACTTCAGCATGAGTCCAGATACAATTGAGGTTCGGCTTGTTGATCGGCCGGATCAACCTGCTATGGGAGGTGGAGAGGCGGGTACTCCGCCGGTGGCTGCCGCTATTGGCAATGCCATTTTTCAGGCTTGCGGGAGGCGGGTATTAAAGCTGCCAGTACGATTGCATCTGAACGGCATACCAGGGAACCAATAAATAGAAACGAGTTCGTATATTTGTTTTACACCAAATTCAATCGTAGCTATAGATGCTAGATGACGCCATCAGAAAAGAAATCGCTGATTTGGTTAGAAAGGGTTTGTACCAAGAAGCCCTCGACAAACTGGAATCAGTCGTCAACGAGCAAAAGGATCGAAGTATTAAGCGCGTCTTCCGAGAAATACAAGCCCGATATCAACAAATTAAGAGAGATAAGCAAGTAAATCTCATTACTTATGAAACCCTGACAGTGGAACAGAGTAGGCTCTCTGCTAAGATTCTCGATATTCTAGACCTCCTACAGATGCCACCCAATTCTAAAGGAGAACACAAAACATCAATTCTAGCAAAAAAGATCCATCACTGGCTTAGATTTGCACCAAGTTTGCCCTGGCGTGTAATGCTTCTTAGTCTTCTAACGCTTATCTTTTGCCTCTTTTGGAATTATGTTTTACAAAGCCTTGCCTTAGGTGAAAAGGAGGGAAATTATTCTAAGATTATCTTTGGGGTCCAGTTGCTTTTTGCCGTAGTGACCATCTTAGGCTCAATTCTCGTGTATATTCAATTTATAAATAGGGAGTTAGGTTCAATAACAAAAAAAACAAGCAAAGACCCAAAAAAACTCAAACGCCTGGAGCAACAATACAAAGAAAGTCGAAGGGCCAAGAGCTGGACACTTTTCAGGCAAAATATTATTCTTATCGTCTGTACCATAGTGGTGCTCTTTCTTATTGGTTACATCACGAACGGATGCTTTCTGGCTCTGGGAGAATACAATAAATACACTAAGCAAGTTGAAAACTATGAAATTGAGCGGGAACAATTGCAAGGCAACATTCGGCCTAAACCTGAGTATACAATAGTACTAAACGATATTGGTCAGGTAGGCACTATGGTAGGAAAGATTGACCTACATAGAGATTTATTAAGTGATCTTAATAATGAGATAAATACTTATAACTTACCAATTGAAGTCGCAGAGGACCTCAATGAATTAGCAGTGGAACGAAAGGCTAGAGACGCTAAGGGAGTTTACTTAATAGAAGGGCATTACAATGACTACCGGGCAAGGTTAACTGTAACAGATCGAACTATCTATAAATCAGGTGCTGCATATACTGCTGAAAAGCTTGGATTGACAGATTCCACAGATTTCCGTCAATATCCAAGACAGCCGATAGAGGAAGAGTTCACTAGTGATGATCGAAGAGAGTATCAAATCAGTTCAGCAATTCCCAAGCAATTAAAGTATTTTCAAATGAAGATGATTGCTGAACTCATGTACAAAGAATTACTCTCTACTTATCAAAATAAGGATGTCGTCAAAAGAAAAAGACTCCAAAAATTTATGGAAGGTACACTTAGAATAGCAGAAAAGAATCTCATATTCAAAATCAATTGGTGGGGCTTTTCCCCCAGACCATTACCTAATTTAGATGCTCCTAAGTTGTTCATTCTACTTTCCAATATCTATAGAATAAAAGCCAATGAAACCGTAAATCAGCAGAAGAAAGGCTCGGAAAACTATATATACAATGATGAACTTATCAAGAGAGGAGGAAGGTACCTCACTCTTGCTAGGGATTGTCTGCGTAGAGCTTCTCGATTTTTTAAAAGATCAGAGGCCAATGATTTTGATGATTTTTTAATCCTTGCCCAGGATTACCAACTCTTTACCGCCAGATCCTTTTTAAATATTAGACAGGCCTTCATTACGCAAGATGAAACTGATGCTACCCTCATTCGTCCTAAGCTAAAACCAGGTGAAAAAGTTGGAAAAATCACACTAACCTCAGGTGAATTGCGTCATTGGGAAGCTTCGATCGAACAGGGGTTTGCAGTAATTGCTTACGAACACTCCTTGTTTAAGGATAAACATGAATTACTGAGTAGCACGACGGATTCACTCTTCGACGAAAACAAAGGACTGATCAATAAGCTCATACATCTGACAGTAAAATACTTAATCCAGTCTACTGAACAGACTCAAGAAAAAATAGAAAAGGAGGTGGCTGCTCTCAGAATCAAGAAAAATGGAATTATGCATGAAGCAGGGCTCAGGTGATTATAATAGTATACTATAAGCATAAGCCCTACTTCGATAAATCTAGATTTAATCAACCTGAGCTACACTGATTTCGATTGATGAAGAATCAGCTTCTCTTGTACCAGCGAAAACTTCTTCACAAGGCAGGTTGAAAGTAAATATCTCTAGTGCTGGATCAGTGAGTTGATCCAAAATCTCAGCCTCACAAGTTTGAAAGATCACTCTTTCATTGGTATTGGCCCTGTCATAGTAATATTCAAAGCAGATACAAGTATTGGCCACTTCTACTGGAGTAAGCTCCATCACAGGCTCCTGAACTGGAGCAAGGACTCGCAGTAGTAGGTAGGCAATAGCCAATGATAAAAGTACTCGGTGCAGTTTCATGACTAAGTCTGATTTAGGGGGTTAATGATCATGTCTTTCAGCAAGTGTAGTATTTGCCAAAGGGAAAGATCAAATGTGTTTTCGTTTAGTTAACCCAAGTTCGATGAATGGGCGCAAAAAGGAAGATTTAGCGGCAACACTCAGCCAAGAGCTGGGTTTTGCCGCAAATATCTGACGCATTTGG
>CAJXPD010000272.1 GCA_913057785.1 uncultured Lewinella sp.
TGGATAACTCCAAAATTCGGGATGACTCATGTTATACTTACTATTGCAGGGTTCTATTTATCAAACCCTATATCCGATACTGTTCTTTCTTATTTATCGACCTTGCTTAGTGAGAAGTGTTCCACTAGAGAAATTCGAAAAGCCAGTTTTGACGTTGATAGGCCGGCTCAAACCCTAGTTTCCGCATGTTCCTGGCGCTGGTCACCTTTTTCGTAGGCGTATCTTCCGCCGTTTCACTTACTAAGTAGCTGCAACCCAATTCTCGGGCTACTTCAATTCTTTTATGCAAAAGCTGTTGCTGTATTCCAAGGCCCCTATATTCAGGAAGGGTAGCGGCAAAGGCCATAGAGGCGTATCCTCCATCTATATGTAGTGCACTTATGCCCGCTATTTCTTGATTTATCCGTACTGCATAATGTTTATAGCCAGGGGCGCCGATAGATTGATTCAACCAAAGGTCCAAACGTGGGTAATTCCAATGGAAACAACTGCAAATCAGTTCGCCGAACTGTGAAGCATCTTCCGGCAGGAGTTCTTCCGTTTGAAGATCGCCACGATAAGTGGGAGAATCTTCTGGTAGCGGCCGGAAGTGCTTCGTCCAATTGTTATAGTGTCTAAACCCGTTTGATTGTAATATGCTGTTGGTCCGTTCATTCAAGACAAGAGGACTCAATTGAAGAAAAAATCGCTCCGTTCCCGCTTTTCTGTAAAAGTCTAAAATCGCGTGAAGTTCCTCTTCGCTAATCTCGCTGTCAAGCCCCAACCCTACCACTCGATTCATGGCTAGGATGGGTAAATCGGGAACAGCAAAGGCCATTCCTCCCCCAATTACACTTGCATAGCTGCGCAAAGGCGCTGTTTCACGGTAGTATTTCTTCCAATACTGTACTTCGCTCAATTCTAAAGCCTTTATTAGATTTAGATCTATCGCTGTTGCTACATTCTTCATAGGGCTATGCTTCGGTTTTTTGGTATTTTCTAATTGCCTGCTCTTTCACCTCCGGATCAACTGGATCGTCAGAAATATTGCGGAAGAGTAGCATATCGCCGATTTGATCAGAAGCCCCCGGATAAAAGCCCGTTTCCACCTCATAGCCAGCCGGGTTATCAAATGTGCCGAACAGAATATCGAAAATCGGCAGGTCAGAGTAGTTGTGTTTGTGGATTCCTTGCCCGTGATGAATGGTATGGCTTTCTGGCCGTTGTACGATGTATCCTATCCAAGCCGGTGTTCTAATATTCGCATGTTGAAAAATGGCCAGGAAGTTGGTCACTAGTAGCACAACGGTGATCGCTTGCGGACTTAGACCGATCAACAAGGCGAAGCAGGCGCTGCCTAGTAAAGTAAAACCGATCATATCCATAGGACTGAAGAAAAAGGCACCATAAGTATCCATCCGTTCGGCACTATGGTGCATTTGATGGAAGGTGCGCCAGAGGAGATCTGAGCCATGCATCGCACGGTGCCAAATGTACAACGCCAGTTCGTACACTAGCAATCCCACCGTAGCGCCCTCAATGGTACCTAGGGAGGAAAGATCAAATAAACGATAGGGCTCCAGGTAAGGATCTGTCCACATGGGAAGATAGGAGGACAGGTAAAAGAATACAGCAAATGCTGTTAAGCCTTTCAATTTCCAAAATCGAACTTCAGGTAAAGGACGAGCTGGAAAAATACTTTCCCAAATCATCAATCCGGCGTACATCGCGATTACGATAAGCGAAATTGGATCTAGCAAAATTTCAATTGGAGTTGGCATGTCTAGTTTTTTAAGGGTTACTAAATTAAATTCACCCTTAAAGCGTAAGTTTTAAACTTACATCGTGAGGCATTCGTGGTAAGTCCTCACACTAGAACATCATATACGGCCTAAGCAACTGTCCAATTAAGGTCTTTCTCCGGTGTGTACTCGCAGACTAAGCCCGTCTTGATTGATATCTTTAGATGTTTACCCAGATTAGGGTGCACCAAACTTATCTTTTTGATCGCACTTCTGATACGCCAGGTCACTGCCGTACGCGCCTTTTCAATACTCCCCGAGACCTTTCGGGCCCGCCCACCGATCCCCACCGACTGTGAGAGATGTTCTAAAAGCTGATCATATTCTTGTCGAAGTACATTCAATTGTTCTGGTTGTTGTAACAATTCGGCCTCTTCGATCGCAGTCTGCAAGTAGGTGATTCGTTGCTGGTAACTCTTCTTGGCCTTTTCATCAAAGACAGCTTCTCCTTTCTCAATTAAAGTGGCCTTCATCAAATCCGTACAGTGGATTCCATGATGAGGCCGTTGCAATAGTTTAGCCAAATCATGATAGCCTTTAACCTCCCTTAATTGTATTCTTTCTCCTTCAAAAAATATCGTCCATAAATCTCCTTCTTTAATAAATTGGCTTTCTGGCACTGCATTCTTTTTCATCTGGGGGTTTCGCTTAGCCGCTCCTGATCCCATATATTCCCAAAACTCAAGCAGGAAAGTCTCTGACTTGTAGGGATTGACATCGATCGTCCATTGCAAAGCCTCCTTTGACGTAGCAGTTTGTCCTTGCTTGATCTTCTCTTGAAAACAGCAGATAAACTCCTCCCAATACAGCTGCATTTTGTCAAAATCATTCTGATAATAACAAGCTGCTGCCATGACTGCCGGAAAATCGACCCACCCTGCTCCTTTCTCATGGCGCTCGCCCACCTCCAGCGCCTCTTCAAAACGCCCCAACTCAAATAGAATAAAAGCTCCAACCATTAAAAAGGCATCGTCAATCGGTTTAAGAAAACAGGCCTTCTCATACAAGTGGTAAGCCTCCTCTGGGTACCCCAAAAAGGTTAAACCACAAGCAATGTGAATCAAGTTTTCAGCGTCGCTAGCATTTGTTCTCAAGGCCTTTCGGAGATAATGCTCCGCCTTATCGTACTCCTCGCTGTATAGATAGAGTCTTCCTAGAATGGTCATGCTAATATGGTCCCACTCATCCAGTTCCAAAGCCTTCTTCGCCCATTCCATAGCTCCTAATTGGCTTACCTCCCACCGGCTCCACAATTGGCAGCTCCATTCATTGAAATAAGTCAAGGACATCCCGGTGTAGGCTCGAGCGTAATAAGGATCAATATCAATAGCCTGCTGGAAATAAGCTCTTGCCTTTTCGTCTGCAGTGATCGATCCTTTCTTCACCTCTTGAAAGCCTTTGATCCAGCATTCATAGGCATTCAAGTTTGTTAATGGCTTTCTTCTCATGGCTGCCAGGAGATCGATATCCACAAAATGTTGCAAGGAGACAACGATTTTTTCTACCATCTCCTCTTGAATCTGAAAAAGCTCTTCAATTGGCCCATTGAACTTCTCTGCCCATACCAACCGATGATCTTCGGCTTTTACCAGTTGAAGATTGAAATAAAGATGTTCCGAATGATAACGGACCAAGCCTTTGACATAATAATCCAACTGCAAATTGGCAGTCACCTCCTGTATCTGCACTTGGTCGGTTACAGCCGATGGTATCATGTCGTAGGAAATCAGGTGAAAAGATCTAAATCGCGAAAGATCAGTGATGAGGTCCATTCTTAGGCCACTGCAAAACATATCCAGTTCGGGATGCTGTGCGCTATTATAGAAGGGTAAAATAGCCATCGAAATAGTAGTGGGAAGAGTGGTTGAAACGGTCATAAATCTGTGTATATGATATTACATCAAAATACACCCACTCTCCCCGAAAGTAAACCTCTATTTATTCAGTTGTAGCATTTCATTAGTGCTTGGTCATTTGCCTTGGATAAATTAGGTCTAGTCCTCTCCTTCAGCGGCTCCAAAACCTGATAGTTAAACATTAATCAAAGGAAGTTTCACTACAACTTTTGTACCCTGTGCCCCTCCTTCATCATCGACCAGATCGTAGGTTTTCAACGTATAGGCAGATGGGTGGTCGCCAGCTATCAATTGCAAGCGTTGTTTAGTGATAGTTAAAGCCATTGATGAATGGCCTGGTCGTAGGGAGGCATGTTTATGAAATCGTCCTACTCCGTCATCCTCAACGGTGCACAACAGGTAATCTTCCTTTTTCGTAAAGCTGATCGTAACTTTACCTTCCCCTTCTTTCGGTTTGATCCCGTGCTCAACGGCATTTTCCACGAGCGGCTGCAGGATCATGGTAGGTATCAAAATTTGCTGATCGTCCAACTGAGGATCTACCAAGAATCGCCAGTTTAATTTGTTTTCAGGTAACATGAGCGCGAGATTTCTTAAAAAACTCTCTAAGAAATGTACTTCTTCCTGTAGACTAAGGAAGGGTTCCGTGGCTTTCTCCAAAACATCGCGCATGAGGTGCGAAAAATCCTGCAGATACTGGTAGGCCTGAATTGGAGTTTGTTCTAAGATGTAAGCGCCGATAACCGACATGCTATTCGATAGAAAATGCGGATGAATCTGGGTTCTTAACAGGATCATTTTCTGATCCAATAATGCATCTTTATAGTCGGCCTCCTTCTGCTTAAAATCAGCAAGCAGATGTTCTAGTTGATAATGCCGTGACAACAATCCGTAGACCATACCCCAGCTGATCATAATGCCGAAGCCGACCAACAAGGTCAAAAAATCAAGCTCTCTCATCCAATTTTGGATAGTGTTCTCTGCAAACATCGGAAGGGAAGAGAAGATGAGGTAAGGCCCAGCCCACCCTGCCTGATACTGAGGTGTCAGTTTATTTGAGGGTGCCCCTAACCCAATGGTGGATAAGTCATTAGCAGCCAAAAACACCCCTCCTTCTATTGCGGGATCATAAAAGATGAAAGCAAGAAAATATAGAATCTGACCGAAAATCAGAAGGCTAGCGAATACAGCTGTGAAATAGGTTTTTTTCCAATTTTGATTCTTCATAGACAATAGGGTAATGGCCGAAACTACCTGTACTACTATAGCATGAGAAGTTGGTTCTAGCAGCAATCGATCACCAATTCGACAGCCAAAGGAACTACATGCTGATAGTGGAGAAGCAGCCTCGACCTCTGTTATTGAGGAATAGATAGTTGTTCTCTACAATGCAAGCAGCAATACCCTTTGCAACAAGCAGTTACAAAAGATTAAGCTCTAGTTGTTTTGACAGTCTGTTTTTAAGAATTAGAGAGCTAAGATGTTGAGCAATGGAAGGGAATGTGCTTCTCTATCGGTCAGGTCGATCTAGAAGAGCCCGTCTCAATTGCCCATCTCGTGTTTTATACTATTGTTGAAGCTTATCCAGTTCTTACATATTGGATAAGCGCGCGATTAACTCATCTCGATATCGTTTGGATACATCCACTGCCTCCCCATTTCTTAGTTTCAAATACCCCCCATCTGATTTCACATATACATCTACAAACCTCAAGTTCACCATACTTGATCGATGTACCCGCATAAACTCTGGATAAGGTTTGAACTGCTCCTCATATTCGCCAAGGTTGATAGAGGCCAAGATCTCTTTTTGCCCAGGTGTAAAAACGATATTGGTATAGCTTTCCTTAGCCTCCAAGCGCACAATGTCTTTCACCTCCTTGAAAAATATGCCATCGACGGTGGAGATACCGATACGACTAGGCCGTTTCTCGCTATTCATCTTGTGAAAAGCCTCCAGCAAAATTTGAATTTGAGTTTGGGCCGTTTGTTGTTTTAGATACTGTTTCCTAGCCTTCTGCAGCGCTTCTTGTAACCGATCTAAAGCGATGGGTTTCAGCAAGTAATCCAAGGCACCGAATCTAACGGCATTCACCCCATACTCATCATGCCCAGATACAAAGATGACTTGAAATGGGACTTCCTCAAAAGCTTCCAGCAATTCAAACCCTAAGCGCCCTCCAGGGAATTGAATGTCGAGAAACAAGAGGTCTGGCTCCAATTCCTTTACCAGCTTTATCCCTTCTTCAATTCCATAGGCTGAACCAGCTAGCTCAATTTGCTCATCACAATGCTGTAAAAGCCCCTTTAGCACGATGTGATTCTTGGGAAGATCATCGATAATTAGTGTTTTCATGTTATGGTCCTTTTCCAATCAAAAATTTAGTTTTCTCTAGTTTGCCTTCATCTGGAAAATCGCGAAGGCGTATCACCCAAATTAAGCCATGCCCTTTTGCTAACCGAAAGATGCAGATTAAAGTTCTAGCTCAATCACTAGATAAGTAGGGCCTATAGACCAATTCGTTGACTAGTTGACGTACTTAAAAAACAGAGAGCCCGATATGGGGATCGGCACATATTTGCTTCTATCTAGTGTGAGGGGTGATGATTTTCACTTTTTTGGCTAGCATGTAATACAGATCAAACTATTTTGATAGATGGTGGTACGGGGGGGAAGTGTGTTTAGCTATATTATCTCCATAGGTATATTCCGCATTTTCGAAGATCGTTACACGCCAGGAGTATTTTTCTATTTTTTTTAGGGCACGAAAATCAGAGAAAGAACACATTGAGGGAGGTAAGGTCATATATAATTTATACGCACAAGTAAAATACATATTCTTCCCTGAAAAATGGCTTCAAAATCAAAGATCGGTGTTAGAAAGTTAGTTTTAATACACCAGTCGACACAATCGCCAGATAAAAGAATGAAATATGTACCTTTGGCACGACACTAAAAACATGCAAATCATTCTCTACCATAAGCGACCATAGTGTAGCTCCTAAAATAGATGATATCTAATGGAGCATATCTCAAAACTATCCTCTGAGCCTGTCTGCTGACACCAGCAAGAAAGCTGAAATGACCCTTTTTCGCTATCAAGGATATTTTTGGAGAGGCTTTAGAATTTTTTCTTGGAAATCAGCTTTTTCGCTGCAACCTATGTGCAACACTTATGAAATTTAAACATCTAATTCCTTTATTCCTACTGACTCTACTAGCTTGTCAGCGGGAAAAACAAACCTACATCGTCCCCGTCGAATCGATTGGTACTTTGAAGCAGATCATGCAAGAAGGTGACATTGAAGCCAAGATTGACCTGCAAACATTAGCCGGGAAACCACAATTGTATGGAATAGGAGCCGCCGAAAACCTTAAAGGTGAAATTATGATCTGGAAAGGGAAGGCCTTCCTTACTACGGTAGCAGGTAGCGGATTAGCCACTTATGATGGCTTTAAAAAGAGCGCTTCTTTACTAGTCTACAGCGAGGTACCTGCTTGGGACTCGCTCCCTTTACCTCCACAGATTGATGAATTAGCCAAGTTGGAGGAATTTCTTCTTCAAAGTGCTCAAAGGGCTGGAGTCGATACAAACCACCCTTTTCCCTTTCTTTTAAAGGGACGCCCAGAAATGGTAAGCTGGCATGTAGTTAATTGGGATGAAAATGACCCTGTTCACACACATGCTAAACATCTGCAATCTGGTATGCGTAGTGGCTGGAAAAATACGCCTACGGAAGTTATTGGTTTCTACAGTCCCACTCCAGGTGTTTTTACGCACCATGATTCTCGCATCCACTTACACGTCACTACACCAGATCGAAGGTTAGTCGCTCATTTAGATCAAGCTACTGGTATAAATGGGATGAACCTCTATCTTCCTGCCTTGGAAAACTTAGATGAAGTCACCTCCTCTACAAAGGAGTAAATAGCCAAAGCCAACCAGCTTTTACTGTCCAAAGAATGGTACGAATCCAGTTTGTCTGTACTAGGCGAGCAGCGATTTGGATATCTTTCCCGGTAGCTAGCCGATTATGATCAGGAACCTGAATCAAGAAGGTGCTGGCCCAGATCAGCAGTACCATAATCAGCGGAACAAGATAATTCCAATGAAAGCCATGCTGGAGCACTAATATGGCAGCAAGGCCCAATTCTAGCAACATAAGGGGTAGTACAATAAAGGAAATAGATCGAGTATGATGAGTATGAAATTCTACGAATCGTTCCTTATCAATGAACTGAAAGCTTGGGTAGTGAACTAATTGCACTACCCAAATCAGTACGAACAAGCCCCAACTGATGGCGTGATTCCAATAATCGAGATCTATTTCCATATTATATTTAGCTACAAAGCTTGCTTGAAGTATGTTCCCTAGAAGGTTGCCAAATTTGGCTATTTCATGTTGCTATTCTTCAAGATTACTGATTACATAAGAGAAATTCTGGATAGTTGGTTCACGACCTTTTCCAATAATCGTAACTGCTCAACATAATTTTTCCATTCCCTCTTGGATCACTAGCGTTCTTCGATTATGTAATCCACCTGATGCGCCTCGATAGGGGATGGTATTTCCAACTTGTTCAGCATCTTATTCAGTACCTTGAGAGGAACCGCATAGTTCCGTTGCAAATTTTGCTCTTGCCATAGCAAGTATGGTACTTCGATGTAAACAATCCTCACTCTAGCTTTGTAGGTTGTAAATAACTCAATTAAACGGCTACGATTATTTCGAGTCAAATTGGTAGCATTCCAAACGAAGGAGCGCTGAACCCTTAAATGTTGCCGCGCTTCTTCCAACGCCAACTGTATGATTCTACCATTCCCCTTGGCATCGCGATGACCCACTTTGTGTTTTCGCCGAAGGTTATCCAAAGACACTACAGGAAGATTTGAAAAATGCGAACTGATGTAAGTATCCTTTCCCATCCCCGGTAAGCCTACCATCAAAATCACCTCGCTCCAAGTATCATCAAAGGGTTCGTAGGCAGGATATCCTTGATCCTGTTGGAAGTAGGTAAACCTCGCCAGATCCGAAGCAAATGGATAGGCTTCCCCCCAACACTCTTGTTCTTTAGCATAGGCATCAAAACAAGCAATACTATAAAGCAAGTCATCCTGATCATCGCAAATTCGCCCCAGCACATCCGCCTTAGACAACATGCTCAAAAGTCTGGTATCTACCTCAGTACTAGCTTTCAAAAGATATCGCTGTGGATTGGGCTTGTCAAAGGCCAACAGAGGTAAACCATGATAGCGTACTAGCTTTGCCACCTGCTCTCTCAACGCAAAAGGCGCAGGCACCTCCTGAAAAAGTATTCTGCGACTAGTAAATTCCCCCCTCTTAGCATGTTTTGGGGAAGAAATTCGCCCCTTCTCATTTTTAATGCTGGTAGAACGCTTCTCCACATCGTGAAGAAGCGCAGCAGCAATCATCACTTCTTGTGTTTGCTGATCTAGTGCTTTGAACTCCGTTAAGCCCTGGAGTGCGGCTAGTACCATTCTGGTATGGATAGCAACATTTCCCTCTGCATGAAAGATGGGGTCTTGTTCAACCCCCTCCATGTCTCTGATCCAGGGAAAAGTATTTCGGAGACTTTCCCACTCTAAATTATCCGTTAATCTCCACATGGCTTTTCCCATTTTAATGGAGCTCTTTGCCAACGGCGTGTCCAATGCTCGTCCGTTTTCACATGGTCTTTTCGAACGTACTTCAACACATTCTGTCGAAAATGTTGCGTATCAAATTCTGCCATGTTTCGGCTGACAATACCTTCCATCCGGCAGGGTTCACTAGTATGAACATCCACGGATGAAAACGTGCTCTCTTGTGTAACAATCGTTAATATTTGTTCTTCAAACTCGTCTCTATTCGTCGGTTGAACACTCCCAAGTTCCGGAACGACCGGAAAATCAAGTAATCCAGCATAGAACTTTACCTCTTCCCATGACAACCAGCGATCCGCAACCCTGATCGCAAAAACGAAGAAATGATGCTCCAATGCTTCATAACGGATGGAATGAATAGCATATAAATTCTCTCCAAACACTTCCAGTTCTCCTAAATCATTTCGTATTGAATTCCATCTCTCTTTCAAGTAGCCAGCCCAAGGATGACGGGTTGGGGCGGCATGAGAACGAGCGAATACCCCATACTGATTTAAGCAAGTATTCTCCCCATCCAACTTTTCTGTATGGACAATTTCAGTCACCTCACTAAGCCCCTCCCAGTATCCCGAATTAATTCGGTCATCACTGGTCGTACCCGGGGAAAAGGGATAGTGGTAAGTTCGTCCATATTTCTTTGACAAACTCATAGTCTAAGTATTAGATAACTGCACAGCAGTATTTTACGCAATCAAATGAGATTGGTGTCAAGGTAGATCAATCTAACATCTACTGCAAGGCAATACAAGCTCTGAAGGACTACTTTCGGCACCAAAAATTACTATAATAAACTTAGGTGGTGTAAATCCGACAACTCAGTTTTACACGTAGATAAAAGAGTGGAGCTGGAGAGTTACATGACTACCCATTTTGAAAGATGAGGAAAAGACTTACGCCAAAAGAAATACAGCCAAATGTCAAAATTAGTTCCGCAAACATCGGCCATGAAAAGCAATAGCTATCATTTCATTACGCACTGGACCATAGCGGCCAGTCCCGCTCAAGTATATGAAATCCTAGAGCAAGCTGAACGACTCCCTGAGTGGTGGCCAGCTGTATACCTAGCGGTAGTGACGACCAAAGAAAATGATGAGACTGGAACAGGTCGAGAAATATCCCTATATACCAAGGGATGGCTCCCTTACACTTTGCGCTGGCAATCTCGTTTAGTCGCTAAAAACCCTCCATATGGATTTTCTATAGAAGCCTTTGGAGATCTCATGGGGTCTGGGACCTGGACTTTCGAACCAGACAAGAGTGGTAGATATTGTCATATCACTTATGACTGGCAGGTAGCTGCGAATAAGCCAATCCTTCGGTATTTTTCCTTCCTACTGAAACCTCTGTTTTCTGCCAACCACCACTGGGCGATGCGGACCGGGGAGCAGAGTCTTCGGCTAGAATTGCGGCGAAGAAACGCCAAGACGCCCGAAGAGCTCAACCAAATCCCCGCTCCTCCACAACCTACTTTCAGTTGGCTACTCAAGTAATCAATATTCAATGGCATTTCACTGATATTGAACTGGTTGTGTCCAAGCCATCTCGTATAATAGATTTTCGATGGGGTTTTCTTGCAGTTTGGAAGAGGTAATTTTACACCGGGTAAAGAGCCAATCCTCCCTAAGTTCAAGGGAGGCAGAATCCCCCTCTATCGTAGCCACTTCTTCTACCTTCTCTGCGCCCTTCAGGCAAGCAATAAATGAAAAGGTATATTTAATTCCCGCTTCAGCAGCCACGGCTACTTCAAGGATATTGTCCACTAAACTTAGTTCTTTTAAGGTCACACCTGTAGATGCATAGAAGTCTCCTGCTTCTAGTGCAGCAATCAGGCTAGCTGGCGTCAAACTATCTGCCCTGACCTGGACCCAGCCTCGACCAGCATTACTCCATTGATTTCCAATCTGGTGATAATTATGTGCATCATCCGTGGCTAACCCCAAGAGGAGTGGTTTTCCCGCATTCACATAAGAAATGTTAATTAGATCCCACATAGCCTCTGTGGATAAACCATAAATCCCCCCTTCATTCTGCACACGGTTATGCCCATTGTACACCTCAAAAAAGCGCTCCCCTTTCAAATGCAACATATCTTCCAGCCGGATTGCATCTTGGAAGTTCGGATGATTAACATGTACAATCATAGGCACTCCTGTTCTTTTTCGCTGCGCCCATACCGCATCAATATTATTTTGCATGGTTTCAGCTACGCTCTCGCCACCCTGTGGTTCAATCTTATCTTGAATGTTCGTGGCATTGAGATGTACATGCTTCCCTTCGTATAAATCTGTGATCTCCTCAGACGGTAAGACTAGGAAGCGTTCTTTTTCCTGAAACAAGGGTTGGTATTCTTCCAGGGTCTTAAGTTTTACCCTCACCTGGCCACTATCTATCTCATGCTCCACCCATTCTTCTCCATAAGTCTTTAGGTATTGCTGAAAAGCAAGCTGATAGAGGCTATCCTGTCTAATCTTTATCCACATATCACCTTCAGCAAGGATGTTGTGATCAGACAAGGCCAAAAATTGATACTCATGGGATTTATACCAGTCCATGATTACTTCCGGGAATTCATCTCCATCACTCCAATAGGAATGAGTGTGCAGATTTCCCTTGTACCATTTTTTTTGGTCTGGTTTTTCTTCTATAGGAGATTGACAACTAAGAAGCGCTAGCAATAGATAGGAAGAAACTATTACTTGCGGTAGGAGGTAGAGCTTTTTTTTCATGTTTGATTATGAGGTCACATGGGCCTTTTGATACAACTTCCAATTTAGGCCAATTATCCAGCCCAAAACGATGACAAATGTCAGCTTTTGTAGAAGGGGTAGTAGATGAAGTCCATGCTGTGTATAATAAATGTAATTATTCAGTCCAAGCATCAGTAGGCAGACCGCACCAGTAAACTTGTAGACTATTAGATTGCTAAGAACTAAACTTACCATGATGCCCACTATCACAAACAGCCCAAAACAAGATGCCACAATGATCATTTCGTCATGCCAATCTGTAGCGATCAAAGCCGCTGCCAACATGGAAAGCAATCCACTCACTCGAATAATCTTTGCCCAAGCTGAAGTTACAGCTAATTGGAAAGAGAAATGGTAAAAGAATAAGAAAAGACTAATACAGAGTACTAACAAGGCTAGAACGGCTATCGGTAGGGCATCATTTGGCTCGCCATTCATAGCTGTTTCTCCCATAAGATTGCACCAATAATTGTGTTTCCAATCAAAACCCTCATGGGTTAGATCGGCCGGTGAACCTCCAGGGTATCTGGCAGCCGCAAAACCAAAAAGGAGTAGAAAAAGAAATATGCCCGCTATCGGCACGAGAAGCCATCTATTTCTAGTCTTCATTGGTTTTTAGATTAAGCGTATGCTTGCATTCATGCAGGAATCGTTTCTAGGGTGTATTTAATAAGATGTAATTCCTATTTTCCATCCGCTTTTACTGAAGTTGCCTGGCGATATTCCAATGGATATTTTAGACAACTTCATTACTAAAAATACAACATGAGCGCTTATATCAAAACTTTTGACGTTCGGTGGTCCGATTTAGATGCCAATCGCCATTTAGCCAATACCAGTTATGTATCCTATATGGTACATACTCGTATGAGTTACTTTTCTGATCATGGTTTCACTCAAAAGGAATTTGCCAAATACCAGCTCGGCCCGGCCGTGATTCATGAAGAAACTTTCTACTTGCAAGAGATCCCGCCAAATGACACCGTAAGGGTTAACATGGAATTAGGAGGAAGATCGGCAGATCACCGTTTTCAGCTTTGGGAACATGGCTTGTTTAATGGGCAAGGTCAGATGGCGGGCTATTGCAAAGCCACCGTATGTTGGATGGATCTCGGTACCAGAAAAGTAGCTCACTTACCCCAAGTACTAAAGGATTTGACGGATCGAATGCCAAAATCTGAGCACTACCGCATTTTGGAAAAGGAAGATACCTGGAAGCAAAAACTGGTTCCCCTACGTAAATTGGAAATTTAGCTGCCGGAGGTAGCATAGAAGTTTGCACGAAGTTCAACTAGCAAGTCATTTAGACGCTCTTCATCAGGAGTGTCAGGCAAGTCGGAGCGATCAAATAGTTCCTCTATTTCCTCCATCTTTTCAGCCGCCCTGTCCACTAGCTCTTCATAGTCAAATACGCCTTGTCGGATCTCCCACAAGAAGTCACGATCAGCGGTTCGACGAACCGAGAAATCCCCAGTAGATGCGATCTCTTCTGCCATATGTAGCAAGCGGAAGGTATGCATCATATTTTTAGCGTCATAACGCTTGCCATGAGTGAGGGTATTTTGGTAGCGACTTTCGTTTCTGCGCTCTACCCATTCCCAATACTGGCGATACTCCTTGCAGTACACAGAATAACCATTTGCATTATAAAACATGAGGCCAATTGGAGTTTCTCCCTTAGGGATAGAAGAAAGGGCAATATCATTGGCTTTCTTCCCTCTGATAATACCTGAATAAGCATGCTCCTCGCTATGATATAGTGCAAAGACGCCTTGCATATTCGGCACATTGACCAAACCACAGTTTTCCTGCTTCAATCCTCGCTGTTCCAAAAATTGTCGTACCGGTATTGAACCTCCTCCTTGGGCCACATAACAAAAGTCCAAGACCGTCTTTCGTTCCTTTTTCATTGGGTTTACGATCTTCTTATTTAAGCCTCTGGCTTTTTTAATCTGGGAAGCGGCATAGCCGGCAAAGGTGGATTTACAACGGCGAGAAAGGAAGAGGCGTGGATTTAGCTTTTCAAATAAGGGGTGGGCATATTGAATGCAGTCTGCTGGCATGCGGAGCAATTCCAACATATTGGGATTGTTCTTAATGAGCAGGGTAACAAACTTATGTAATTCGTAGAAGACTATATCGTTGGTTGGATCACTGATCTGTTCAGTAGGGCTCAAGCCATAGAACAAGGGCTTAGGTAAAACGAAGACTCCGCGAATATCTACATCTGAGTCCTTGTGTTGCAAGCCATAAGCATGGCTTCCACTTATGGCTTTGAATAATACGTGTTGATGATTTGCAAGCGCAGTGAGCTTCATTTGATCTGTTGTAAAGATCAGGGTTCAAAGCGGTAAGCAATATAGGCCTCATAACCCATTCCCCTGAATTTCCCAAAGGTACCGATATTGTAAGAACCCATCACACCGATCCTAAGGTTCCCATCCCTAGTAAATTCATCATTGACGATCATTCCCGCTTGAATGCCCAAGGTCTTATTGGTAGACAAGTTGATTCCAGCCCAAAAGGCATCCTGCTGTTCTACCAGTACAGCAAAAGTTCCATTGAGGACATTGACCATACTATAATTTAGCCAAAGTGAAGGTTGAACGAATAGATCACCTTCCACAATTCTAGCTCCAAATGTAGCATTTCCATGCATGGCCCTTTTTAGGTTTGCTTCGCTCCCAAAGTTATCTAATAGCAGGTTGTTTGGTAGTAATTGATTCGCCGCTAGACCAGCAAAAATGAAGCTCTCCTCGAATTCATCTCTAGACACAGAGGTATAAAACAACCCAATCCCGGCATTTGGAGATATCTTGTTATTCTCCCCATCGGGCAACAGTGGATCCCCTTGATCATTAATCACTAGCTCCAGGCCATCAGCATAGAGCTGACTTAGCGTCGCCTGAACCCCGATGGACAGCTGATGTGTACCCCTAGGACCAAAGGCTAGCTTATAGGCATAATTCAAGCCAATATTATTCAAGGTGATCGGAGAAACCTCATCGTTCATGAAGAATCCTCCCATGCTCATGTTTTCATCCAAAAAAGGATATTGAATACTGATGGAAGCCGTCCGGGGTGCTCCTTCAAAACCCGTCCATTGCTGCCGATAATTCACCCCTAACTCCCAATAGTCCCAGGCCGCTGTCATGGCGGGATTCCAAATGAAGCCAGCATCAAAAAAAGGACTGTGGTCTGCCAACTGTTGAGCGCCGAGCTGGGTACTAATGCATATAAATAGAAGAAGTAATAATTTTCTCATGTCTTGTGGTTTTGGGAAAAGAGTTGAGGTTCTAATCGCGTACAATCATCAATTTCTGCCTAATATCACCGGTGGTGAAAGACAAAACGTAATAGTAGTTACCCGCTGGAAGTTTCTTCCCATTCTTGGTCCCATCAAAGCGCTCCTCATCTAACTGGTAATTTACTTTTTGGTAAACTAAGCTGCCCCATCGATTGTATACCTCTAATTTATTTGGGCCGAACTTTTCTACGCCCCTAAATTCCAGCTCATCATTCATTCCATCATCATTCGGCGTGATCAAGTTGATCCGACGGATAGACTCTACAGGATCTGCCGCGACCAACACCTCCATAGAGTCCGACACTACACAACCATTAATATCCGTGATAGCGACAATGTATAGCGTAGCTTCCTCTGGGCTGGCCGTCGTTTGCTGTGCCGTAGGGTCCAAAACAGGATAATCGGCTTCCTGCCATTCGTACGCAATTCCTCCTACTGCATACACAATGGCTTCACTACCAGGAGCAATGCAAGTATCCGGTCCGGCCGCTGCGTCCGTCTCATTAACTAATACCTCAACAGCAAGCGTATCAGAGGCACATTCATTCGTGCCAATTACGGTATATGTGGTCGTGTATTTAGGTCTGGCATCTGGGTTGGAAATCTCTAGAGAAGAAAGGGTTCCAGAAGTGTCGATCCATTGATAATTGGGAGCTCCTTGCACCTGGAGTTGGATGTACTCAGATGGGCAAACATCTAGAAAAGGATTCAGCAACTCTAATTGGAGCGATTCACCAATACTTACTTCTATGGCGTCACTGCCTTCGCATCCGAGGTCGTTGGTTACAGTTACACTATAGGTACCGGGAGTACTTACGTTGATGGAGGGTCCATTGGCGCCGGTCGACCAATTATAAGAAGTGTGTTCTCCGGCTGAGAGCGTCGTTGTTCCGCCAATACATATGGCTACATTTCCGCCTAAATCTACTTCCGGCGCATCCTGTTCCGGAATCTCGAGATCAGCATTAATATTACAGCTGTTATCATCGCTTATTATTATTTGATATGTTCCCGCTACTAAATCATTCCTCGCACTATCGGGTGTACTACCTTGCCCATAATCAAAAAAGTAAGGACGAGTTCCGCCGGCCACTTCCAACGATATTCCGCCATTTCCCTGACTACAGTCTGGAGGAGTTATACTAAAATTAACAAGTTCAAGCGGATCGGGTTCGCTTATAGTATAAGTTTCTACTAAAACGA
>CAJXPD010000273.1 GCA_913057785.1 uncultured Lewinella sp.
AAGGCTTTCTCATCCAGCAAGAACTCCACACAAGCTTGTGAAAGTCGCTCACTTTTTTCCACTGCCTCTACCTCCAACTCATTGATTAAGGCTAGGTTGGTATAGCGAAGATCTTTCAACGAGATGACAGCTCCTCGTAATTTCCGCAATTCCGCTAGCGCTTGTACAAAGGCGTCGATTTGGTCGAAGGATTGGCGATCTACTTCTTTGAAAAGTTCTTTGGCCTCTTTTTCGACGGTTGCGATCTGATTGGTAGTCGCCCGCTGTATGCTAATCTTCTTGTCATACTCCTCTATAGCTGCGGTGGCTGTAGCTTTGATCTCCAGCAAGGGTAACTCGAGATGGAAGCTTTCATCCTTATCAATCCAGTAATAGCTATCTGTAATATTGGTGCAGAGCTTGACCAAATCGTCGTAAAGGCCCGTGTAGGAATCATCCTTGGCGGATAAGGTGAGTACCTCGTGGCACTCGGCCATGGCTTTCACAATGTCTTTGTTCCCAATTTTGTACAGAAAGCTGTCTTTATGTGCTGATGGCAGGGGTTTGCCCTGCAGAAAAGGGGTTTGCCAAATCTGTACGACATGGTGTTTACTGGGCTCATCCTCGGTCTTAAAGTAGCTCAATTCACCATCGGGAAACAGCGCAAAACCATGACAGTGGATGGGCGTTTCTACCTTTTGCTCAATGAGATTGTATTGGTGTAGGAGGTAGGTACCTTTGCTATCATTCTGGAAAACAAAGAGGTAGTCCTCACCATTGGGAGAAATAATGCGCTTTTCAAAGTGCTTCTTCTGAAGTGGCACATCGAAAATTTTGAATTCGCCAGTCTGTAGATAGTAACCATTGGCAAAAATAAGCCCTTGGTTATCTGGCAGGAGCACACCACTATCCTCGAGTGCATCGATCCGCTGTACTTCCTGCAACCTTTCATTGAACACAAAATACCGGAAGTCCTCCTGGTAAGGACGGATCTTTAAAGCGATAAGATTACCTAGGTCCGCATATAGATATTCAGCGTCATCTAGACTTTGGTCTGGATACTCAACTCCTTCTTCATAGATTCCTTTTCCATCATTGGTATTATCCTCGACCTTAATGGTGAGATCACCGCCGACCGTTTCCACAAAGACTCGATCCATGATCGACATATGGGGATGGCGACCTTGCCGCTGATCTTCACGCCCTGCTCTCATCCAGCGGAATTCGTGCTGCTCCGGCTTGCGAATCTCATGCTCACTCCGAGCATCTATGTATACGAGTTCCTCCTCTTTAATTAACCACTTAAAGGCCTTGATATCTGCTGGATTAGCAGATACCTGGAAAACCATATAGAAGTAGGTGCCTTGACGGACAAAACGAGAGAAGAAAGCCTCCTTATAGTAGCGGTATAGATTTTGAAAGTCGAGCTCAAATTTTTCCTGGCGGATGGGCGATAACTCTCCCTCTTTAAAGGTGTTTTCTTGAAAATGGTAAAGGCTGAATACGTCTTCTAGTTTGATTCCGGCACGAAGACCAATATGGACGTTATAACCGAAGAGACACCATTGGCCTAGCGAGATAATATCTCTGGCCACGCAGTAGTTCGCGGTATTGATACGATCATTAGCAATCAGTTGGGATTCGACTGCGCCAAATACTTGCTTTCGCGCCGAATTAAGTTGGTCGAGCCTATGCCGCAGATCATCAGCTTGTTGAGAGAGTCGATTTCTAATGATCTCATAGGTCCCCGCTTCCAATTGTACAGGAGCTTCTGGCTGGTTAGCGCTGGCTTGCTTATGGGTGTCTGCCATATTTCAGGTTGTGCTTATTGGTTTTTTGAAGCAGGAAGTAACTTAACCGAAACTTCCTGCTGTATCATACTTGGTCACAGGAATATATTCCTAGCCGGACAAATCTTCTACTTTTGTCGGCCAATGAGAGCCTAAACTCGACGAAGATATTTTCCCGCCTAATGGTTTGTACAGCTTTGTATAAACCGCTGTATATATTATCAGGATTAGCTATCCTTCTGGCAATACCAATAGGGGTAATTGATTC
This sequence comes from uncultured Lewinella sp., assembly GCA_913057785.1. Classification (GTDB taxonomy): domain Bacteria; phylum Bacteroidota; class Bacteroidia; order Chitinophagales; family Saprospiraceae; genus DT-111. Next base: position 2,038 of record CAJXPD010000273.1, read on the forward strand.
CTGTAGGCCTGGTTCACTGTATTACTGCCTTGTAAAAGGCGCTGAAAGAAGCCCTTGTCTCGACGTACCATGCATAATACATCACAGTCGACGGTTTTAACAAATTTGCTGATCGCATCATTGACGGTATTAGACAAGGGTACTTCTTGATAGCTGCTTTCAACTCCCTCTAGATCTACTTTGACCTTTGAAACTGTGGCTAGACTACTTTCTGTTTTCACATTGAGTACTGTCACTTTGGCCCCAAACTTCACCGCCAGCTGCTGTAGAGGGGCTAGCACAGCTTTGGAAATTTTGTCATTATCTACGGCCAGCACAATGTGTTTAATTGGTAGAGTAGTGGATTCAGGCGGGATAATGAAGACGGGAATTTTGGCCATGTTGAGCGCCGTAGCTGCCACGCTGCCAAAGATCACCTTCTTCAAGCCCGTTGCACCCTTGCTGCCAAGTACGAGCATATCTATCTCATGCTCCTCTACTTTCCGTTCGAACAAGGCTAAAATGGGCTCTCGAGCCACCGTCCCATGAACATTGAGTCCCTTCTCAGCAATGCTATCTTGGAATTTGAGCTTTGTCAACCCCATCTTCCGTTCCAATTCTTTCTTTAGCGGCTGCTCATCTGCTGGAAAGTCTCGATTGTAATCCACTTTGCTGACATGATAGACGTGGTATAGCAAAAGGTCACTGTTGAATGCGGCGCCTAGTTCGATCGCATAGGTCAAGGCATGATCTGCTACTGGAGAAAAGTCGGTGGGAACGAGTATCTTTTTCATAGTTGGATGGTTTCCTTGTAAATAGGACTGAAATCACATCCCTAATGTTTTGCCCCTTGTGGTTTCTCCCAGTAATTTAATCCTAGCTCATTAGGTGCTATACAGGTATGATCGATTTTTGATAGAATCGTCTACTACTGCCCTAAATGCCCTTTTTGCCTCGGAATCAAAAACAGTTCCACCTGACGCCCATCAATGTAACGCACTTCTTCCCCGTCAAAAAAGGCATCCTCTTCCATCATCATACGAATGTCCTTGCCCCATTCTGGAATGTAAACGGCGGTGTTCAACTCAATAGAGTAGGCCGTATTTGGATAAAGCGGGTAATCACCGCGATGGGGCACCCCACCTTGTTGATCCCATAAACCAATGGTTGGCCCGGCGCCATGACCGTGGTAGCCGATGGGGTGGGTATATATGGTAGGTTTGAGTCCAGCGTTCTTTCCTTTCTTCAGGGCACTCGCTAGCATTTCATTTCCTGTACGACCAGACTTGAATTGGGTCGTGAGATCATCCATTACCTGTAGTCCTTTTTTAAAGGCATCTTTTAAGTAGGCAGGAGCTTCGGTCTCGCCAGGCTTCAATACATAGGCATTTTCTTGAGTGTCAGTATTGAGTCCTAAATAAGTAATACCGAAGTCAACATGAAGCAAGTCCCCAGGTTGAATGATTTCTTGGTCTGGCCTTCTAGAAAAACTTCTGAGGTGTTCCTTGCTATCCGGGTCGTGACGCTGCACGTCAACCGTAGGATGGAACCAGGCAATAAGTCCAAGCTCTCTAATACGCTCTCGATACCACCAGACCACTTCCTGGGTGGAGGTCACACCCGGTTGAATAACTTGATCGGAGAATCCTTCTGCAATAATCTGATGGGCAATTCGACAAACCTGTTGGTACACGACCATTTCATTTACGGTACGCGTTTCTAGCCAACCAATGGCCAGTGGCGTTCCTTCTACCAGCCGATCTTTGTATTTGGCATCGATACTTTCCAGGAGCTTATCATAATGGTAGGAGGATAGTCCATCTGCTAGTCCAAAGTGCTCAGACCGATTCAAAGCAATTTTCTTAGGATCTCTTTCCTCAATGATCTCTGCTAGGCGAGCCCACTGATCCGGTTGCTTCTCCTTATCCCAAGCCTTTTTAAATACTTCTCCTACATCATACCGAGCACAAGCCAAGGTTTCCAATTTCTCTCCATCATCATAAACTACTAGCATGGTGGTTCGGCGTGCTGAGAGCCAGTTGGAAGGTAACATCGTCTTCAATACTGGGTCTTCATTGTATTCCCTAGAAATCAAAATCCACATATCGATCTCTGATCTACGCATGATTTCTGGCAAAACGGTCTCCATTCGCTCTTTTAACCAGGCATCCCTAACTTCTCCTTGTTGTTTCAGGTCTAGGATTTGCGGCATTTGTGCTTGGGCTAGTATAGAGGTAAGGGCAAAGGCAAGTACTGTGATTAATAATCGCATGTGATCTTTTTGCTGTCAAAATAATAAAATTGGATTATGGTCAATGAACAATTCACGCTGTTTGGTGTGGAAAGAGAAAGGGAATTGTAATGGAGAATGGGTATTGTAATGAAGAATGTATATCGGAGAATGGAGAATTGTAGTGGAAAATTTATAATGAGGAATGCAGAATTGTCCTGGTGATTTTTCAGGATGAGGTTAGAAAATAAGCAAGATAGAGGCGTGGAGTGGTAGGGCGCAAGCACAGTAGAAAGTGATGAAGTAGGAAGAGGCTCGCCGGAGCCATGAAAAAGATTTGTCATAGAAATTTAACCGAAACATGACAATCTTGTGACACACTGAAGGGACTCGTAAAAAATTTTGAATGGAGCTTTTTGACAAAAGACAAATAAAAAGTGGCGTTTTTGACCACTTGCTGAACCTAATTTGGATAGTTAGGGCTCCTAATTCATCTTGTTTATCTAGAATAAATCTAAATAGTGGGCACCTTTCCCGATTTATTGTTAAAAATCTTAACGAATTATATCTTTGCGCAAAATCGTGCTAAAGGCATAGATTTTTTGACAGAAAAGGATAAAAATATCAAGAAGAAATGGTTCATAAATCATTGATTAATCGGGCATTACTGCTCTTGTCTTTTTTGACGCTGCAGATTTCAGTTTTCGCACAAGATGAAGCTGCTATCAATGCGGGTAAAGCGCTTTTCAAAACCAACTGTGCCTCCTGCCACAATAGAAACATGAAGGATGACCTTACCGGGCCAGCCTTGGGAGGGGTTGAAGAGCGTTGGGCAGATTATGACCAAGCCGACTTGTATTCCTGGATTCGTAACTCACAAGCCTTGATCCAAGCTGGACATCCTAAGGCCAACGAGATCTACAATCAGTGGAACAAAGTGGCGATGACTGCTTTCCCTAATTTAACGGATGACGATATCGGCAATATCCTGTCCTACATCAACTGTACTTATGCGGGCAATTGCCCCGGTCAGGCTCAGGTTGCCAATGCTCCTGGTGCTGGTGGAGCAGGAGGTGCCGATGAAGGATCTAATACGGGCTTGTTTGTTGTCTTGGCAGTTATCCTTGGTATTCTAGCCATCGTGCTGGCTCGTATCGCTTCCAACTTGAACTACATGTTGAAGGTGCAAGCGGGTGATGCTGGAGCAGGACGACGTTCTTTAGTGGATATCCTTACTAGTAAAGGCGTAATCGGATTCTTAATCTTTGCGCTAGTGGTACTGGGAGGATATACAACGGTGAACAACGCCATCTCCATGGGCCGCCAGCAAGGCTACCAACCTGAACAACCTATCAAGTTCTCTCACGCCACGCACGCCGGTGCACAGAAAATTGATTGCCAGTACTGCCACGATGGTGCTCGACGATCTAAGCACTCTGTGATTCCAGCAGCCAATACTTGTATGAATTGCCACAAAGCCGTAAAGGTTGGGTCAACATACGGTACGGCGGAATTAACTAAGATATTCGCTTCTGTTGGTTATGATCCTTCTTCTGATACATATATCCAGGATATAGAGAGCAAGTCGAATGATGATCTGAAGGCGATCTACACTAAGTGGATTCAAAATGAATACATGAAGCAGGAGGATGCCAAAGTGAATAAGGTAGAAACAGTGGTAGATCAGCAATGGGATGCGATTGTAGCTGCCCTTACTAATCCTGATGAAGGGGACGATAGTGTATATGGGCCAATCAACTGGATTAGAATTCACAACTTACCTGATCATGCTTACTTCAATCACGCACAGCACGTTTCTGTTGGAAAGGTTGAATGTCAACAGTGTCATGGTAAGGTAGAAGAAATGGAAATCGTAGGGCAATATGCACCTCTATCTATGGGCTGGTGTATCAACTGCCACAGACAGACGGAGGTACAATTTAGTGGCAATGAGTACTACAAATCATACAGTCGTTATGTAGAGGAGCTAGAAAGCGGTGCCAGAGATAAGGTGACCGTAGAGGACATTGGAGGTTTGGAATGTCAGAAGTGCCATTACTAATTAATAGTGTTTAATTGATAATTAATAATCGGGAGATCATTCTTCATTAATCATTATTAATTATTCATCGCAAACGTGAAAGCCAATAGGTTCTTATAATTCATAAAAATGAAGGAACAAAATAATAATATCTGGACGGGGACTGCTGATCTGAGCAATGCCTCGGACGTACAGCGAGCAGCCAAGGAAGAGTTTGTTTCCCTGCCTGTGACTGAGCAATTAGCCAAAGACGATAACTTAAACCTTGAAGCCAGCCGTCGTGATTTCTTGAAATACTTGGGTTTCAGCCTTGGTGCGGCAACAGTCGCTGCTAGCTGTGATATCCCGGTTAAGAAAGCGCTTCCTTATGTAGTTAAGCCTGATGCCATTGTTCCTGGTGTTGCCACTTACTACGCTTCTAGTTTTGTACAAGGTGGAGACTACTGTGCCATTTTGGTCAAAACCAGAGAAGGTCGACCTATTAAGATTGAGGGGAATAGCTTTTCTTCCATTACCAAGGGAGGAACAAGTGCTAGAGCTCAGGCTAGCGTGCTAAGCTTGTACGATACAAGCCGAATCGATGGCCCTTACCGAATAGGGGAAGCGGCATTCGATCAGGCAGGTGCCAAAAGAACGAGTCCAGGTTGGGCAGCTATTGATGCGGAAATCAAGGGGAAATTGAGTGGCAGTGCAAGAGTACGTATCGTGGCGAATACTATTTTGAGTCCGACAACAAAAAAAGCGATTGCTGATTTTACAGCAAAGTATCCTAATACTAAGGTTGTTACTTATGATCCAGTTTCTAGCTCAGCTATGCTGGAAGCAAATGAGGAGAGCTTTGGGTTGAAGATGATCCCAAGTTATCACTTCGACAAGGCCGATGTGATTGTTAGTTTCGATGCTGACTTCTTGGGTACTTGGATCTCTCCGATCGAGTACGCGGGACAATACGCTAAGAATCGTAAGATTACGGATGTAAATAACGCGAAACTCTCGAGACACATCCAGGTGGAGAGTCACATGACACTTACCGGATCTAACGCGGACAACCGTATCTTAATCAAGCCTTCACACCAAGGAGCCGCCATCGTGGCGCTTCACAATGAGATTGCTCGTGCTACCGGAAACGTAGCTATCAACCCAGTAAGTGGCGCAGATCCCGCCATCGCCGGTAAGATGAAGCTTGTAGCAGAAGAGCTATTGTCTCATAAAGGAAAATCCTTAGTAGTATCTGGCTCTAACAACAAGGGAGAGCAAGTCTTGATCAATGCGATCAACGACTATCTTGGCAACTACGGTGCAACCATTGACCTTACCGTTCCTTCATTCCAACGCCAAGGTATTGATGCTGAAATCCAGGATCTAATCAAAGAAATGAATGCAGGACAGGTGGATGCCTTGTTCGTAATGGACGGCGCCAATCCTGCTTTTGATATACCAAATGCTGACCAATTCGTAGCGGGTGCCGCTAAAGTTGGTTTGAAAGTTTCTTTTGCAGGTCTACCTAACGAGACCACCATGGTTTGTGACTTCGCTACTCCAACGCACCACTTTTTGGAAAGCTGGGGAGATGCAGAGCCTAAAGCTGGTCACTACAGTTTGATCCAGCCAACCATCGCCCCTTTATTTGCTTCTGTAGGTAAAGGCGGAACAAGAGAAGCAGGAGAATCTCTCTTGGTTTGGTCTGAAAGCGCAACATTAGACGCTACTGCTGAGCAGCCTTACTACGAATACTTGAAGGCACACTGGGAAGAAGCAATTTTCCCAATGCAAAACAAGTTTGCTACTTTCCAAGCTTTCTGGGATAGTGCATTGCACGACGGGGTTTTGGAAATGCCAGCTCCTCCACAGGAGGCTCCTGCTACTTTCCAAGGAAATATCAAGGTAGCTGGTGTTCAAACTAGAAAACCAGCTAGTTCTGAGTTAGAGATTTCTTTCTTTGAAACAGTGAATGTAGGTTCTGGACAATACGCCAACAACCCTTGGTTGATGGAGATGCCAGATCCTGTGACACGTTGTGTATGGGGTAACTACTTGGCTATTCCAGTGAAGTGGAACGGAGGAAATGAATTCTCTGCTTTCAAAGACCTAAACGGTGCAGAATTCTACAGCGAAGCTGATCAGGTGGATGTGACCGCTAAAGGAGCAACAAAACGTTGTACAGTTATTCGTCAATTCGGACAGATGGACGGAACTGTAGCACTAGCCATCGGATACGGACGCAGAACCACTGGTATCATGGGCCGCGCTCTTGGTCAAGAGGTAGGAGTGGATGTGTATCCTTGGTTGTCTACTGACGAGTACGGTAATACGCAATACTATGCGACTGATGTGGATGTAACTGGCAGACAGAGCAAAGATCTAGAGTTTGCCTGTGTACAGTACCACCACACTATGGGTGTGACGGCTCGCGGAGAAGACGGAGCTGTAGTGATGGACGAATCTACAGGAAAGCCATTGAATGTAGATGAGAAGGCGGCAATGACCTTAGGCGCTGGTTATCAAGGAGGTATCACCGAGCGTTCCATTATTTATAAGAGTAATCTAAAGGATGTTGGCGAGCTTGCGGATAAGATTAAGGAAAAGAGAGCCTTCGCGGAGACCTTGAACTCTCACTCGCTATATCCTTACGAAGAATACAAAGAGAAGTACTATTCTCAAGGTCACCACTGGGCGATGCACGTGGATCTAAACGCTTGTATTGGCTGTGGAGCTTGTCAGGTAGCTTGTGTAGCTGAAAACAATGTTCCAGTTGTTGGTAAGCGCGAAGTACACCGTCACCATGAGATGACTTGGTTGAGAATCGATCGCTATTTCTACGGGGACTACGAGAATCCAAATGTGGTTTATCAACCTATGATGTGCCAGCACTGTGATAATGCTCCTTGTGAGAATGTATGTCCAGTAGCTGCGACTAACCACAGTGCAGAAGGTTTGAACCAGATGACTTACAACCGTTGTATCGGTACGCGTTACTGCGCTAACAACTGCCCATACAAAGTGCGTCGTTTCAACTGGTTGGATTACACTACTGCTGACTTGTTTGCCTCTAACGAACCAACAGTAGATGGGGAGGATGTACCTTACGGAGCAGATAACCTTACACGTATGGTATTAAACCCAGACGTAACGGTTCGTTCTCGTGGTGTGATCGAGAAATGTAGCTTCTGTGTTCAGCGTATCCAAGAAGGTAAATTGACCGCTAAGCGTGAAGGCCGTAAGTTGATGGATAATGATGTGAAGACAGCTTGCCAGACAGCTTGTCCGACCGGTGCAATTGTATTTGGTGATGACAACAATACCAAAGGAGAATTGCATGAGAAGATGGCAAATCCATTGAATTACAAAGTGTTAGAAGAAATAGATGTTCGTCCATCGGTGGACTATACAGCTAAGATCAATAACCGTAGTGAGGCATTGGACGCCTAATTTAGATCATTAAGAACTAAGAGAGGATTCCTCTTTTTTGATATGCACTGAAGTGCCGATATAAATAAGATTAACTTATGAGTGCTCCTGTTTCTTTAATAAGAGAACCATTAATTAACGGTGGAAAAACGTACCACCAGATCACCGAGGACATTTGTTCTCCGACTGAAAAGACGCCAAGTACAGCTTGGGTGATCGCCTTTATTATCGCCGTGGCGGGATTGGCGTTCTACGTCTTCTGTGTGGCGTGGACCATTTGGGTCGGGATTGGCTCTTGGGACTTGAACCGCACTGTTGGATGGGGTTGGGATATTACCAACTTCGTTTGGTGGGTAGGTATTGGTCACGCAGGTACCCTGATCTCAGCGATCTTGTTGCTTTTCCGTCAGAAATGGCGTACCGGGGTAAACCGAGCAGCGGAGGCGATGACGATCTTTGCGGTAATGTGTGCCGGGCAGTTCCCGCTGATTCACATGGGACGTCTTTGGCTGGGTTTCTTCATTTTCCCTTATCCCAACACACGTGGGCCACTTTGGGTAAACTTTAACTCACCTCTACTCTGGGACGTATTTGCGATCTCCACTTACTTCACGGTTTCCTTATTATTCTGGTATACAGGTCTAGTACCTGACTTTGCTACCGTACGTGACCGTGCCAAAGGAGTACGTAGAAAAATATATAACTTCCTATCCTTCGGATGGACAGGATCTGCGAAGCACTGGCAAAGATGGGAGAGTTTATCTCTTGTTTTGGCAGGTTTGGCAACTCCTCTAGTACTTTCTGTACACACCATCGTATCATTTGACTTCGCCACTTCCGTTATTCCGGGTTGGCACACGACCATCTTCCCACCTTATTTCGTTGCAGGAGCGATTTTCTCAGGTTTCGCGATGGTACAGACGTTGATGCTGATGACGCGGAAAGTGCTTAAGCTAGAAGAATATATCACGCTGGCGCATATCGAGAGTATGAACAAGGTAATTCTTGCTACTGGTACAATTGTAGGGGTAGCTTACCTAACGGAACTCTTCATTGCCTGGTATTCTGGATACATATATGAGCAATACGCCTTCTACAATCGTGTACTCGGGCCATATTGGTGGTCATATGTGGGTATGATGTCTTGTAACGTATTGTCTCCGCAGCTATTCTGGTCTCGTAAGATTCGTAGAAGCATCTGGTGGACCTTCTTGATGTCGATCTTCGTGAATATTGGTATGTGGTTCGAACGATTTGTAATTATCGCGACGACTTTGGCAAGAGATTATTTACCATCAAGCTGGAGTTACTATACACCAACTTGGGTAGAAATCGGTCTGTTTGTTGGTACGCTAGGTCTGTTCTTCACCCTTTACCTAATCTTTAGCCGAGTAGCACCTACGGTAGCTGCGGCAGAGATCAAGAGTATCTTGAAGACAGCAGGTGATCAATACACTGGACCTAATGCTGAGAAGCATAGCCACGCGGAAGCACATTAATCCATTTTGACAAGCATTTCAATCCTAATATAATGAGCAAGGAAAATACAGAGGTTTTATTCGGCTTGTACGATGATGAGACCGATTTGCTTAAAGCTGTGAAGACGGCAAAAGATGATCACCTAGAGATCATGGATGTTTTTACACCATTCCCAGTTCACGGTTTGGATCCACTTTTGGGTTTATCTGAGAGCCGGTTACACATCGCTGGATTTATCTACGGTGCGATTGGTACGCTCACAGCATTCTTGTTTATGACCTGGGTGTTTACCAGAGACTGGCCTATTATCTTCGGTGGTAAGCCTTACTTCTCGGCTCCAGCATTCATTCCTATCACCTTTGAGCTTACGGTACTTTTTGCTTCAGTAGGTATGGTGGTAACCTTCTACATCATTTGTGGCTTGGGACCAGGTGTGGTTAACCCTAGTCTAGATGATAGAATTACGGATGACAAGTTCTGCATCGCATTCGATACCAGCAATGCTGATGATAGTGCAGTGGAAAAGTTGAAGTCTTTCTTCAGCACGACCGGAGCTTCTGAGGTTAATACGAAGACGATCTAAGGAATAACTTCGGAATTCCTTAGCACACTAATTTGAGCAAGCGTTTTTTCAAATATAGACTAATGAAATCATTCAAAGTATTACTAATCGCTACGATGGCCATCATCATTCTTCAGGCTTGTTCGCCAGCAGATGGAGATTTTGGAGGAACTGAATACATGCCAGATATGGGTCATTCAGTAGCTTATGAGGCCAATACTTATAACTACTATTATCACAATACTTGGGATAAGGCTAGTACAACGGACTTATGGAAGTTGTCTCAGCCAAGACTCCCAGTTAATGGTACTGTTCCACGTGGGTATGCAGGAGTTTCCATGGCTTCCAATGCCACAGCTCAGACTGCTATGATGGATAAGCTTAGAGGAGCATCCTCCACTAATGAAATTGCAGTGCCTTTGAGTGGTAATGCACCTTATTATTATGCAGACACGGAAGAAGAGCGTCTTCGCGCTACTGCAGAGATCATCGATAATCCTTTTCCAATTACAGCTGATGGCTTAGCACGAGGAAAAGAATTATACGAGATTTTCTGTGGCATTTGCCATGGTAATAAAGGTGATGGTAATGGCTATCTGGTAAGTGATGACAACAGTAATGCGGTTTATCCTGCTCAGCCAGCCATCTTTACTACGGATGAATTCTTAGCGGCTTCAAACGGTCGATATTATCATGCGATTATCTATGGTAAGAACGTGATGGGTGGATATGCCGATAAGATGTCTTATGAGGAACGCTGGCAAGTAGTCCACTGGATTCGTGCGCTACAAGCAAAGGATCAGAAGTTGGCGTATGACGAAAACGTCAACACCTTAAATGAGACTTTCGGCACGCCGATGAGCCGCATGAGCCAAGTTGCTGACCATGCGACCGACGAAGAGGGGGAAAGCCACGAAGCAGGTCACGAGGGAGACGATGGACATGGAGAAGATCACGGGGAAGAGCACGGAGGGGACCACGGCGAAGGCGAACACAAATAGATCGTCTTTATATTCTTGCAGGCCAGTCATGTGCTGGATAGCAATCAATCAGAAAACAACCAGGTTCGCCTGGTAGCTATAAATCTTACAAGCTTAAAACAATGAACCAATTCGTTCTTGAAGCAAAACATCGGACACTCCTTCTAACAGGTATTGGTGTAGGCGTGTTATGTTTGGTATTGACCTTCTTGGGAGATGATGAATTGCATACTCGCTTTTGGTCTAATTATTTGCACAATACGGTTTTCTTCCTGGGAATTGCCTTTATGGCGGTTTTCGTACAATCTGCCTTTATTACTGCTTGGGCAGGCTGGTACACGACCTTTAAGCGTGTGTGGGAAGCTGCATCTACCTTTTTGGTGCCAGCGTTGATCTTGATGATTCCGATCATTGCCGGTCTCTGGGGGCATTTCCATCACCTTTACCACTGGGCGGATGCCGAATCTGTAGCTAATGACCCGGTCCTTCAGGGAAAAGCTTCTTTCCTTAATACGGGTTGGTACACCTTCGGAACCTTGATCATTGTTGGGTCTTGGATTTTCTTCGGGTACAAACTGAGAAGCTTGTCTTTGCAAGAAGATAAGATGGCTCAAACCGCGGATTTCAAAATCCACAAGCAAGTACGTATCTGGGCAGCTGCCTTCTTACCGATTGCAGGTTTCTCAAGTGCTGCGGTGATTTGGCAATGGGTGATGTCTGTTGATGCACACTGGTACAGTACCCTTTTTGCTTGGTATACGGCCGTAAGTTGGTTTGTTTCTTTGATGGCATTAACTATTCTTTGCTTGATTTTCATGAAAGGTAAAGGATACTTTGAAAGTGTCACAGATGAGCACATGCACGATTTAGGTAAGTACTTGTTCGCATTTAGCATTTTCTGGACCTACCTATGGTTCTCCCAGTTCATGTTGATCTGGTATGCGAACGTAGGGGAAGAAACAGTATACTTCCAAACTAGAATGGAGCAATATCCAGTGCTGTTTTGGGGGAACCTGTTATTAAACTTCGTCACGCCTTTCTTCGTGTTGATGAGAAATGATACAAAACGTAAATACGGTACTCTGGCTTTCGTATCCATTACTGTTCTAATTGGTCACTGGTGGGATTTCTTCCAAATGATCAAACCAGGTGTATTGCATACGGCACACGAAGTGATGGCACACGGAGCTGAAGGTGGACACCATGCCGCTGGATTCCTAATGGGCTTCACGATTCCTGGATTGTTGGAAATCGGAACCTTTATTGGGTTCTTGTCTGGCTTTATCTTGTACTTCTTCAGTCAATTAGCTAAGCAACCATTGCACGCAGCTAATGACCCGTACATTCAGGAAAGTATGCACCACCACGTGTAAAGAACCACTTATTTAGATTAATTCTAAACAAAATTGACAGTCAGCAGTTAGCTGAACAAGTTTTTCTGGATTCTGTATTTTTGATATAGGATAAAAACTAAAAATAATGACCGCATTACTTGCTATAATTTGTGTTGTTTTGATTGCCGTCATTGCGGTGCAGGTCGGTAAAGTGACTGAGCTCGCTGGGAAGATCAGAGGGGAAGAAGAGGTACAGGCGCAAACCAACCGATTGAATGGTAGTATTGGGATGATCTTTATGGTAGTCTTCCTAATCGCTACGGTAGTGTCTTCTTTCTATTACAAGAACTGGATGTTGGGATATGGTCCTCACGAGTCTGCCTCAGAGCATGGAGCAAGTTTGGACTACCTGTTCAACATTACACTATTCTTCACCGGCATTGTTTTCGTGATCACTCAGATCCTTCTGTTCTACTTTGCTTGGAAATATCAAGGTAAGAAAGATCGTAAGGCCCTATTTATGCCGCACGATAATAAATTGGAGATCATCTGGACGATCATTCCTGCAGTGGTGATGACTTTCTTAGTTGTAGGTGGTTTAGATGTATGGAATGAGGCCATGGCCGATGTTGAACCGGGTGAGGAAGTAATCGAATTCGAAGCTACGGGTTACCAGTTTGCATGGGCACTTCGTTATCCAGGTGAAGATGGAAAACTAGGAACTAGAGATTACACAAAGATCAATGGGATAAATTCCTTGGGCCAGGTATGGACCGATACGAAGAACTTAGATGACTTGATGGTTGACGAGATCGTATTGCCAAAAGGTAAGAAAGTTCGAGTTCGTATCATTGCCAGAGATGTATTGCACAACTTCTATCTTCCGCACTTCCGTGTTAAGATGGACGCCGTACCAGGTATGCCAACCTACTTCGTTTTCACTCCAACGAAAACAACAGAGGAGTATAGGGAAGAATTAAGTAAGTATCCTGAATATCAAACGCCAGATCCGAATGATCCTGAAAAAATGCTTTGGGAAACCTTCGGTTATGAGCTTGCGTGTGCGGAACTTTGTGGTTCTGGACACTTCAGTATGCGACGACCAGTTCGTATTGTAGAGGAAGACGAATACGAAGCTTGGTTGAACGGACAAAAGCCATTCTATCTTACAACTATTCGCGGTACGGACGAAGACCCATACAAGGATGAGCTATTGGACTTTGAAGTTCAAGAACGAAGAGCATCATTCATGAACAATTTCAACAAAGCTTATGCTGCGACAGACGATAGTTTGAAAATCGTTCGCCTGCCGTACGTAAGTTTTGAAACAGGATCTTCAACCCTTACGCCACTTTCCCGTTATGAATTGGATAATGTGGCGGACGTGATGAAGCAATTCGGCGAAATGACCATTGAGGTTGCTGGCCATACAGACAATACAGGCGATGCGGATTCAAATAGAACGCTATCAGAATCTCGCGCTAAAGTGGTGTATGACTACCTTGCTGGTAAAGATATTGCTACAGATCGTATGTCATTCGTTGGCTATGGTCAAGATAAACCAATCGATAGCAATGATACAGATGACGGAAGAGCAAATAACCGTCGCACCGAGTTCAAGATCCTTACTCAATAATTGAGTAGGAATTTCACTACCTAGAGAATTAATAAAATTCAAGTTCTCCTATATTGGAGATGCATAATAAACTTTTTTATCAATGGCTTCTAATGTTGCAATAACCGCGCCTCAAACTCAAGAAGATCTTCTCATAGAGGAGTATGGGTATGATGACCACTTTCATGATCATCATCATGGCGACAAGTATCAATCTAACTTTGTAACAACCTATATTTTTAGCCAGGATCACAAGATGATCGCTAAGCAGTTCCTAATTACAGGTATGTTTTGGGCGATCATAGGTGGCTTAATGTCGCTGGTTTTCCGTTTGCAGCTAGGTTTCCCTGAAGAGAGTATGGCTTGGTTAAAGCCGATACTTGGCAAGTGGATCACAGTGAATGATGCAGGGATTGGAACCTTGGCACCAGAGTTCTACTATGCTTTGGTAACCATGCACGGAACCATCATTGTATTCTTCGTACTAACAGCTGGTCTTAGTGGTACCTTTAGTAACCTACTTATTCCATTGCAGGTGGGTGCTAGAGATATGGCTTCTCCCTTGCTGAATATGTTTTCTTACTGGTTCTTCTTCTTGGCAGGCGTAGTGATGTTTGCTTCCTTGTTCTTGAATACGGGACCCTTCTCAGGGGGATGGACAGCCTATCCGCCGCTGAGTGCCTTACCGCAAGCCTCCTCCGGGTCGGCAGCC
>CAJXPD010000274.1 GCA_913057785.1 uncultured Lewinella sp.
TGATAATGCAGATGCTATTTACCAATACGGTTTGTTGTTGAACGAAAAACTGGGGCAACAAAATGAAGCTATTGAAAAGCTAAAACAAACCCTAGAACTTTCAACAGACCATCCTTTTGCCAATTACGATTTGGCCTTAATATATCATCAAAAGGGAATGATCGAAGAGGCTAATGCCGCCTATATGCAAGCTATCCAGATCAATCCTGAACTCAAAACTCCCGAAAACGATATGGCTTTTAACGTTGCTTCTCCCACCGAAGAAACCCACACCGCAATCGAACAAACAGCCTTAGAGGCTTTAAAACAAAACATTGCTCAACTAGAAGGCCTTATTAAGGCTAGAGAAGAAGAGAACCTGAAGCTTAAGCAGGCAAGGCCAGGGCAGGACAAAACGGTCATGATCAGTGGTGCCACTTCAGGCATAGGCAAAGCAACCGCTGAAATATTTGCGGCTAATGGTTTCCGCTTGATCCTCAATGGAAGAAGAAGTGAACGTTTGGAAGAAATGAAAACCAGTTTCGAGGAGGAATTCGAAATTGACGTTAAGACCTTGCCATTCGACGTGAGTTCTTCGGAAGCGGTGCAAGCTGCACTGGATAGTTTAGAAGAAGAGTGGCAAAACGTTGATATTCTCATCAACAATGCAGGTAAAGCTCGTGGGCGAGCGCCTATTCACGAGGGACAACTTGAGCATTGGGATGAGATGATTGATACCAACATCAAAGGATTGCTATACCTCACTAGAGCCGTTAGCCCTGGAATGGTATCCAGAAAGTCTGGGCACATTATTAATGTCGGTTCAGCAGTGGGTAAGGAAGTATATAAGGAGGGTAATGTTTACTGTGCTACTAAATTTGCGGTAGAAGGCTTGACCAAAGCCATCCGAATGGATCTTTTCGAACACAATATTCGAGTGAGTCAGGTAAGTCCAGCACATGTCGAAGAAACGGAATTTGCCAGTGTCCGAAAAGATGGTGCGGCTGATGCCAACCAGATCTACTCAGACTTTCAACCACTAAATGCCAAAGACGTTGCGGAGACCATTTACTTTATGGCAACGCGCCCAGCTCACGTCAACATTCAGGACGTTTTGATGATGGGTACGCAACAGGCTACCGCGACTATGATCAATCGCAACGGTCGAATGGACGACAGCGAAGAAGGATAACTATTGACAAAAGAAAGATCTGTAATTAAGTTTCATCGGTTTAGTGTTCAGCTTTGTTATATTGCTGATAAAAGCTAGCCATCAGATGAGACACTGTAATAAAGATACCTATATCCCGATTTTGTTGCTTGTACTGGCCTCCATTTTTGGAGCCTGTGAACAACCTCAAAATCGGGATTTTCTTATAGAAGAAACTCATAAATCTACGCCCAACGATTGGTTCTTTCAGCAACGCGCCTATCCACAAGGATCCATTAATACAGCAGCCTATTACCAAGCCATTCGTCAAACCCGATCGAAGGTCCAATCTCGCAATACCGAGCAATGGTCACTCGTTGGACCAACAAACATTGGTGGTCGAATTACAGACGTTGAGCTGCACCCGAGTGAACCCAACACGATATATTTTGGGGCAGCTGCTGGTGGGTTATTTAAATCAACGGACGGCGGGTTTAACTGGAATCCCATATTTGATGATGCTGAAAATCTAGCGATCGGAGACTTTGCCATAGCCCCAAACGATCCCAATACAATCATCGTTGGGACTGGTGAAGCTAATGGCGGTGGCAATTCACTTTCCTATGACGGTAATGGTTTATTTAAATCTACGGATGGAGGGGATACTTGGTCCCCTCTAGGATTATCTTCCGTAGGAAGCATTGGCAAGATTGAAATCGACCCTAAGCGACCTGAACGGATCTTTGTCGCGGCCATGGGTAGTCTTTTTGCCGATAGCCCGGATCGAGGATTGTATCGTTCGATTGACAATGGAGGCAGTTGGGAGAAGGTTTTGTCCTTGACGGATTCTACCGGAGCTATCGATGTAGTTATAGACCCGCTAAAACCAGATACTATCTACGCTGCCATGTGGGAACGCACTAGGCAACTCAACCGGAGAAGCTATGGGGGTGAATCTTCGGGAATATATAAATCTACCGACGGAGGTGATACTTGGCGGGAGTTAACCAATGGCATACCCACTGTAGGTCCTAGAAAAGGACGAATAGGTTTAACTATCTCACCTTCCGATCCAAATATTCTCTATGCCATTTACGCTACTCAGACGGGCAATTTAGAAGGTCTGTATAAAAGCACGGATCATGGTGAAAGCTGGAATCGAATCAGTCGGGACGGTGTAATATCGGTATCTTTCATGTGGTGGTTTGGTAAGATCCAAGTGGATCCTCAGGACCCAGACATAGTTTATGTCCCGGCCCTTGATATCGTCAAGTCAGAAAATGGTGGAGAAAACTGGTTTGAAGTTTTTAAAAATACTCATGTGGACCAGCACGCTATCTGGATTCACCCTGAACATCCCGATACGGTTTGGCTAGGGAACGATGGAGGTCTATACAAAAGTTTCAACGGAGGTACTAATTATCAAAAAGTAGCCGATCTTCCCATCACCCAATTTTACACTGCCACATTGGACCCTATCCAAGAAGGCCGAATATATGGTGGAACGCAGGACAATGGTATCATGCGGACGCCTAGTGGAGCAATAAATGACTGGGAAATACTATTTCAAGCTGACGGCTTCACCACATTACTTGACCCAACGGACGATCAATTTATCTTGAGTGAATTTCAATTCGGAAGTCTAGTTCGATCCTTAGACGGGGGACAGTCCTTCAACTATGTAAAACCAGAAGACCAGGATGGTGAAAGAATCAACTGGCATGCTCCTCTAGTCCAAAATCCAGACAATCCCAGGACCATCTTTTATGGGCGAAATCGGGTCTATCGCTCCTACGATCGCAGCTCAAGCTGGGACATTATCAGTCCTGATCTTACTCGCGGCAACCAGTCTACCAACTTGGTTTTTGGGACCTTGAGTAGCATTGGGGTCTCTCCAGTTGATACTAATATCATTTATACTGGCTCTGATGATGGAAAAGTCTGGGTTTCGGAAAACGGGGGACTAGATTGGAACGACATTTCAGCCGGTCTTCCTCAACGTTGGATCACCAAAGTCTACCCCTCTCCCTTTGATCGGAACACCATCTACCTCACGTTGTCCGGGTACAAGTACAATGATGCGCAAGCACACGTCTATCAATCCGAAAATCTGGGACAAAGCTGGCAACCCATCGATGGTGATTTGCCCGATATTCCTGTCAATGATATACTCATACATAGCCCAGCACAAGCGTTATACGTGGCCACCGATATTGGTGTTTTTAAATCTGAAAATCAGGGAAACAACTGGTCATTAGTAGGCGAAGGACTACCCAATGTAGTGGTATCAAAGCTGATGATCAATGAAGCAGGAACGGAGCTACATGCCGCCACCTATGGGAGATCCATATTCAAGATTCCGCTCGAGAATCCATTGGACACTAATGACAGGCCAGCTGAAAGTATATCCATTACATTGTTTCCAAACCCTTCCCCCGGCAACCTGACAATTGAATTTGAACTTGTCGAGCCCCAGCAGACTTCAATTCATCTGTATAATCCTAAGGGGCAAAAAATAAAAGAGCTCTATGCAGCCACATATCCCTCAGGAGTTCACCGCCTCCAGTTTGACCTTCATAGTTTGGCAGTGGGTTCCTATCTGGTTCAGTTGAAATTAGGGCAAAGGGTATATCATCGTCCACTAATCCTTTCAAGATAGGCCTGGTTAAGCTTTTTTTGAAAAAAGCCAATCGCCCTTGTTGTCTAATTAAAACTGATCCGTATATTCAGCAATCGAAAGGAAATTTGCCTTACCATTCAAAGAGTAGAACATTTCTTTGCTCTTTGCTTAATTGGCAACCAACAATTTTCCTCTAGCATCATAGATATACGGCTTAGGCATGCGGAATTTAAAAACGGACTATTTTGAGGATCTGCAGCTCTTCAAAGATGGACTCCAGCTATTTTGGAGTGCAGTATTTCTTCTCCTTCTTTTTGCCCTCCCCTTTTTTGTAAAGACCTACTATCTAACGATTATAAACCTAATGGCGGTCAACGTTGTGGTGGCCTTGGGCTTAAATCTCTTAGTCGGAAATACTGGGCAAATATCACTGGGGCACGCAGGGTTTGTGGCCATCGGAGCCTACACTACCGTCTTACTATTAAAGGCTGGAGTACCCTTCATATTTGCACTAATGGCTTCTGGTCTAGTAACAGCTCTGTTCGGAGTCTTGCTAGGCATTCCTTCTCTCAAACTAGAGGGTCCATATTTAGCCATCGCCACCTTAGCCTTCGGCCTTGCAGTAACAACAGTAATTGGACGGATGGATTTCCTGGGTGGGCGAATGGGTATGAATGTACCTAAGATCAGTTTGGGCTGGACAGGCCTAAAGTATGATCAATCCCTCTACTATGTGATCCTGATCATCACTGTCTTAGCCGTAATTGCAACCCGAAATTTACTAAAGAGCAGAATCGGTCGGGCATTTCAAGCGATAAGAGATAGCGATATTGCAGCAAGTGCAATCGGAATTAACTTGACCAAATACAAACTATATAGCTTCGGTCTCAGCGCCTTGTTTGCGGGTATTGCCGGATCTTTGTGGGCCCTTTACTTGGGTTTTATAAATCCGACCTTGTTCAGTTTTATCCTGTCCATCAATTTCCTGGTAATCATAGTTCTAGGAGGGCTGGGCTCAATTACAGGCTCTGTAATGGGTGCCATCGTGCTTACTTACTTAAACCTGCAGTTGGAAGATGTAGTGGAGATACCCATTCTTGGGGATGCCTTATTGCGCTTTTCTGAATTATTTATGACAGCGACCGGAGTGTCCAATGTCTCCTGGTTCCTGACCGGTTTCATTTTGATCCTGGTGGTACTATTTGAGCCATTGGGTTTGTACGGTTTGTGGCTACGTACCAAGATTTATTGGAAGAGGTGGCCGTTTTAGTGACTGGTACGCTTGAATAGGTAAAAAAGAATCCATGAAAAAAGAGAATCCATGTTAGGTCAATTGATCGTAAGTAGTTTGGTGGTTGGTAGCATTTATGCCTTATTGGCACTCGCTATGAGCATCACCTATAAAGCTTCAGAGGTACCCAATTTCGCTCAAGGTGAAATGGCTATGATTTCGACTTTTATGGCCTTCGTAATGCTTAGTAGCTACGGACTCCCCTTCTACGCTGCCATGCTGATTACTGTTGCCTTTGCCTTCGCTCTGGGCTTATTGCTTGAGTTCCTCTTTTTGCGGCGAGCTAAAATGCCGACCCCCTTGAATCTGATTGTGATCACGATCGGTTTTCAGTTGATGCTGTATGGCTTTGCGGGATGGAAATGGGGCAGCGATCAACGGCAAATCAACCTTCCTTTTTCAGAATCAAAAGTGATTTTTCAGAATGACATATTTGCATTAACGGAGCTAAATCTTGCCACACTGATTATTGCGGTAGTAGTCCTCATCGTCATATATCTTCTGATCCAACGTACCAAGTTGGGGCTAGCCATGAAGGCTTGTCAGCAAAACATCAATGCGTCGAGGATGAATGGCATTTCAGCCAACCGCATTATGGCCATTACTTTCGGCATTAGTTCTGTGGTAGGTGCTATGGCGGGTATTTTGGTTGCACCGATTCTTACGCTTGATCCTTCCATGATGTGGGACCCTTTGCTGAAAGGGTTTGCTGCTGCAGTCTTAGGGGGCATGAAAAGCTTGCATGGTGTGGTCATAGGTGGGCTGCTACTTGGTTTAGTGGAAAACCTTTTCGGTTTCTATATATCGATCGAATTTAAGTCGGTGGTGGCCTTCGCCATCATTGTCTTGATCTTATATTTTAAGCCCTCGGGCTTATTTGATAAACATTACGTAAGGAAAGTATAAGCTTGATATGGCATTTTTTCAAATAGACAATCTCAGCAAATCTTTCGGTGGTCTAAAGGCCGTGGATCAGCTTGACTTTCAGGTAGAAGAAAAGGAGATATTTTCTATCATAGGTCCCAATGGAGCTGGGAAATCTACCATTTTCAACTGCATAAACGGTCTATATAAACCCGAGCAAGGTAAGATCCTTTTCAAAGGGCATAATTTAATTGGAAGGCGCCCCGATCAGATCGCTGCAGCCGGAATCGCACGAACCTTCCAAAACTTGGAGCTCTTTGCTCACATGACTACCCTGGACAACATCATGCTAGGGCGTCACCTAAGTATGAAAGCATCCATCGCTGCCGTGCTTGGACTGTCATTTAAGCGCTCCAAGGCAGCTAAAGAGGAGTTGCAACATCGCCGGAAGGTAGAAGAGATCATCGATTTTCTTGAACTAGAATCTGCAAGGGATCAGTTCGTTTCTAACCTTCCGTACGGAAAGCAGAAACTCGTGGAATTGGGTCGAGCGCTGGCATTAGAACCAGATCTCCTGTTACTGGATGAACCAGCCGCTGGCTTGACACAAGAAGAGCGAGAAGATATGGTCTTTTGGATTAGAGACATCAGAGATTTACTCGGCATTACCGTAATCCTAATTGAACACAATATGCAAATGGTCCAAAATATCTCGGATCGGATTCTTGCCATCAACTTTGGCAAGCCCATTACCACCGGTACCCCGGAAGAAGTGCTAGCACATCCAGAGGTCATTCGAGCTTATTTAGGAGAAGACATTACTCAAGCATAATACGCAATGGCGGAAACAATATTACAAGTCAGCAATATAGAGACTTACTACGATAAGGTGAGGGCCTTACATGGCGTGTCCTTTGAGATAAAAGAAGGTTCTATAACCGCGATCCTGGGCAATAATGGAGCAGGTAAAACTACTACCCTTAATACCGTAATGGGGTTGCTTGATGATCAACCAGACAAAGGTACCATACATTTTAATGGAGAGCGAATTGACGGTAAGGACACGGAAAAAATCGTAGCCAAAGGCATTGGCTATGTCCCAGAGGGTCGGGAAGTATTTGATGAACTTACGGTTAAAGAGAACCTATTGGTGGGAGCCTACCTACGCAGGGATCGAAAGGGGATTCAAGAAGACTTAGATAAGATGTTCTCATTTTTTCCCGTCCTCAAAGATAGACTACAGCAACAAGCGGGCACTCTGAGCGGTGGAGAACAGCAAATGCTGGCGATTTCCCGGGCGCTGATGAATCGTCCAAAGTTGCTACTCATGGACGAACCTTCTCTCGGCCTCTCCCCCGCCCTAGTCAAGATGATTTTCGATATCATTCCCATGATTCGAGATGAAGGCATCACCGTTCTGCTAGTCGAACAAAACGCGAACATGGCATTGAAAGTGGCCGACTTCGGCTATATTATGGAAAATGGTCGATTTGTTACTTCTGGAACAGCTAAGTCGTTACAAGAGGACGAGGATGTCAAGGAATTCTATTTAGGCATTAAAACGGAAGTTTCTGTGAAAGGCCAGCAAAGGTATAAACGCAAGCGGCGCTGGGGTTAAATTTAATGGTAGTACTATGGATCTAAACTATATCGTACCTAAACAATTTAAGGCTACTGCTGATCGACTTGGCTCTCAGGTAGCCATGCGGCACAAAGAGTTTGGCCTGTGGCAAGAGGTTACTTGGACGGAATACTATGCTGCTGCCGAAAAATTGGCATCTGGCTTATTAGAATTAGGTGTCCAGAAAGGAGACTTCGTGGGTGTGATTGGGGAGAATTGCCCGAATTGGCTCTACATAGATATGGCGACACAAATGATCGGAGCCACTACGGTCGGGATTTATACTACCAATGCCTGGGAGCAGGTGGCCTATGTGGTTAAGCATGCGGAATGCAAAGTGCTTTTTGCCGAAAATGAAGAGCAAGTTGATAAATGGCTACGTTTTAGGAATGATTGCCCAAGTTTAGAGTGGGTCATTTATTGGGAAGATAAGGGCTTACAAACCCTACAAGAAGAACAGCTGCTTTCCTGGGAAACTATCACAGAACGTGGGGCGGATAAGTTAACGGAAAATCGATCTACGATTACCACTTTATCAGAAAGCATCCAGGAAGATGACACCGCCATCCTGGTCTATACCTCTGGCACCACTGGCAATCCGAAAGGTGCTATGCTCACGCACAAGAATCTGCTCTGGGCAGCCCATACTTTGTCATCCATTGATGATGCAAATATGCTGAAGCCCAATGAAGAGATCATGTCATTTCTTCCGCTCTGTCATATATTTGAGCGCACCTTTAGCGTATATGTTCATCTAGTGGTGGGCTACAAGATCAACTTTGTAGAAAGCATTGATACCCTTCCCCAAAACCTGAGGGAGATTCACCCTTCAATTGGCTACGCTGTGCCACGGATTTGGGAAAAATATTATTCAAGGATCTATATTCAGATGCAAGATGCAGATTGGTTTAATCGGCAAGCTTATGCCTGGGCTCTAAAGACCGCGGACAAGTATCAAGATACCCTAGCTTCCGGCAAAAGCCCCTCTCCCTTGCTTCGCCTAAGCCACCTAATTGCTCAAAGAGGCATCTTTTACTATCTGAAAGAGCGGCTCGGCATGGAAAAAATGCGCTATGCCTTTAGCGGTGCCGCTCCGATCTCTCCAGATATTCTGAAGTTCTATCAAAAAATTGGTTTGACCCTGGTAGAAGGCTATGGCATGACGGAAACCTCAGCCCTAATCACCTTTTCAACCCTAAAAGCCTTTAAGCACGGCACCGTTGGTAAACCCATTCCCGGGGCCGAGGTAAAATTAGGTGAAGATGGTGAAATATTAACCCGCCATGGTGGAGTCTTCAAAGGCTACTATAGAAATCCGGAAGCCACCGAAGCCGCTTTACAGGATGGCTGGATGCATACTGGCGATATAGGTGAAATCGATGAAGAGGGCTACCTTCGGATAGTAGACCGCAAGAAAGACCTTATCATTACCGCCGGAGGCAAGAACATTGCACCGCAATACATCGAAAACAAGCTCAAATTTAGTCCTTATATAAACGATGCCATCGTCATCGGTGATAAGCGAAAATACCTTTCCGCAATCATTGTATTAGATGAGGACAACATCAATAAATATGCCCAGGATCACAAGATTCAGTATTCTACTTATGCTGATCTAGCTGAAAATGAAGCCATTCAAAAGCTCATCGATGGGGAAGTGAATAAGGTGAACAAGACCCTAGCAAAGGTGCAGAATATTAGAAAGTATCGTATGCTGAACAAGCGCCTTTACCAGGAGGATGGAGAGATGACCCCCACGATGAAAGTGAAGCGTAAATACATCAATGAAGCCTATGAAGAACTGATTGAATCTATGTATTGACATTCGACCGTTATGTTTCGATAAGCCTTTTCTAACAATGGAGTGACCCTTGAGAACCACGAGGTCAATCACTTCCTAAATAAATCACTATTATGAAACGATATACTTTACATCTTGTGGCCAGCTTGATATTGGCCCTAGGCATGTGGTCTTGCGGAGGAGGAGAAGCTACTGGAACGGATGATACAGCAGCTGGCAATACTACTGGCGTCACTGACACTGAGATCGTTATTGGATCATTCGGTCCATTGACCGGTCCGGCCGCCCTATGGGGGAATATCATGAAGGGCATGGATGCTTGCTTCAAAATGATCAATGATGAAGGAGGGATAAATGGTCGTCAGATAAAATTCGTCATGAAGGATGATGCCTATGATCCATCGAGAACAGTACCTGCCGTTAGAGAAATGGTACAGAAAGATGAGGTTTATGCCTTCGTAGGAGGAATTGGAACAGCGCCTTGTATGTCTGTGATGGAATACATCGTAGAGGAAGACATCCCCTGGATTTCTCCCATTACAGGAGCTACGCACTGGTCAATGCCGATCAAGAAAAATATTTTTAGCGTACTCCCCTATTACATTGACGAGGGTGTGATTCAGGCCAAGTATGCGATTGATAGCCTAGGCAGTAAGAAGATTGGTATTATCTATCAAAATGATGATGTAGGAAAGAGCGCCGTAGTTGGTGCCAAGAGTGTCTTACGAGAAAGAGGAATGGAATTCGTAGCAGAAGTGCCTGTTGAAATTACCGATACAGATTTGAGCTCCCACGTTGCTCGTTTGAAAGATGCTGAAGCGGATGTGGTATTACTTTGGACCCTTCCACGCCAGGGAGTAATCACAGTAACCAATGCTAAGGTGATCAATTTTGAGCCGCAGTATATTGCTTCCTTCATCCTTTCTGATATGGGTTTAATGCACAACCTCACCAAGGGTGCCTGGGAAGGTGTAATATTCGGATCATTCGCCACTCCACCTTATCAGTATGACGATCCAATTATCGCAAAATACAAGTCTGCCTTCGCAAAATACTATCCGGAAGATCGATGGGGCGTATTTCCATATGGAGGATTCCTGTATGCTCAGCCTTTCATCGATGCCTTAAAGGAGATGGGTGAAAATGTCACCCGTGAAGGCTTAATAGCCGCCATGGAAGGTTTCAAAAACTACGACGTTCACGGTTTAACGATCAACTACGGTCCAGATGATCATCAGGCCACTCGTTCCATGCAATTGTTACGTTGTAAGGGTGCAGAAGACTTTGAGTTCGTATCAGATTACATTGATAGCGATTCCGATATTGAAGGATTGGTTAAAGAATTGGAAGCACTATAAAATCATAGTATTACATAACATAAATGCATGCTTACTACTCATTTGGTAAGCATGCATTTACATTTCAAGAAGCATACAGAACATGAAAGAGTTTGAAGGTAAAGTAGCTATCATCACCGGAGCAGCCTCAGGCATTGGCAAAGCGACCGCCGCATTACTGGCAAAAAAGGGAGCTAAGGTGATCTTGGCAGATCTTTCTGCAGAAAAAGGAGACCCAATCGTGGAGGATATCAAAGCCGCTGGTGGTGAAGCCCGTTTTATCGCCTGCGATGTTGCAGAACTAGCCAGCGTGAATAGCATGATCGAAAGCTGCTTAGAAGAATATGGTCAAATTGATATTTTAGTCAACAATGCTGGGATTGGCGGAGATTCTGCTTTCTTTGATCAGATATCCGATGAGCATTGGAATCGTGTCATTGCAGTAAATCAAACCGGTGTATTTTATTGCATGCGAGCTGTTTTACCACATATGAAAAGTCAAAAAGGAGGGGTCATTGTGA
Source organism: uncultured Lewinella sp. (assembly GCA_913057785.1). GTDB lineage: Bacteria > Bacteroidota > Bacteroidia > Chitinophagales > Saprospiraceae > DT-111. The sequence goes on from CAJXPD010000274.1 coordinate 11,185, forward strand.
ACCTGGCATCCCTAGCAGGGATCGGTTCAGCCCCGAGGATGGGCGCCTATGCTGCCAGTAAGCACGCCGTAGTCGGTATGACCAAGACGGCAGCCGCAGAGTATGCCAAATACAACATTCGCATAAATGCTGTTTGTCCAACTGTAATTCGTACGCCAATGACGAAAGGATTCTTACAGGCAGATGAAGCCATGAGTGAATTCATGCGTCAGTCCATCCCAATGAAGCGATTTGGAGAGGCATCCGAAGTAGCGCAAACCATCTGCTGGTTATCAAGTCCAGGAGCAAGTTTCGTGACTGGGGAAACAGTGCGGGTAGACGGCGGACATCGCGCTTAGCCCTATCGATCTCAAACCATGTCCTAGCCTTTTGCGAAATCCGATCAGGGCTTACCTATCGAGCAGCATTTGCTTGCTCCGCCCGCTGTAGTTCAATAAATAAAGGATGCAGCTGTAACCTTAGGGATAATCACTAGATAATCGTAGTTAGATACTAGGATTCTAAGCGTTCTGTTTTCCAGCTGAAGTTTTTGCCTTTTGGCAGCCCGTAGAATCCGCGCTGTATTAAAGACTACCCAGTCTTTATCTCCCTCTACAGCCTCAAAAAAAGGCTGGAGTGCCTTCAAAGGCCCTTTGCTAGGATCAAGCTTCTTGTCAGGGTCACCTTTGAATGAACCACCTTGCATACCATCTTTACCGACAATCATGATATGCAAAGAGCTTTCGAATTGTGATTCAGCAATATTATGTACCACATTTCCTATATCAAAACCGCCTAGCAGGCTTTCGCCTTTGCCTGCATGGATAGCACCATATTTATACAGGTTTTTGCCGTTGAGGATATGGTCCATTTCCTGCATCAAATTATGCTTCATCAATTGAATTCGCAATCGATGATTGTTTTCCATATAAATCTTTTGGGAAAGCTTCATCGCCTTTATTCCTTCCCTTTCAGTTTCGGACAAGTTTAAAGATTCCAGTGTTTTAAGTTGGTCCACGAAGCTATCGGAGAAGAAATAAGGCTCTCCTTTACCAGCAGCAAGTTGCTCGAACTTGGCCTTAGATTCTTCCTCAATAGATTGATAAATCGCCCTAGCAGTTTCGCTTTTTGTGACTTCCTTTAAAGAGGCGCTTATTAAACGATCTGCCATCAACACGACTTGATCTGTTCCGAATACCTTCGTATCAGCTGAAACTAATTGCTTTAGCATCTCCATTTCCGGGCTTAGAGCGAAAAACGAAAAGGTACTTCCATACTTTTGAATGTAGGAACGAAGAGCGGTTTCAGAAGCTGTTTTCAATTGCTTCTCTATCAATTTTGCAGAAATGGGATCGATTTCACAAAAGAAGTTATCAAAGGAGTTCGCTTCAGCGATTTTGGATACAAAAAGTGGGATTTCATTGAAGAAGTGATCTTCGCCAATTAGCACATGCTTGTGTTTCTTCGTCTCTTCTATTATTGCTGTCCAACCTTCACCAACAAAACGTCCCGCTGAGCATTGAAATTTCTTGCTATGCTCCTTTATCAAAGAAGTCAGCGTAATCCCCTTATCGGAAGAACTTTGTGCAGTTAGGAATGTAGTGAGCGCAAGACAGAGTATTCCTGACAGTGTCAGTCTAAATCTATAAGTCGCGCTTGATGTTTTCATATTTTTGTTCATATTGCCTTGCTAATTGTTTCTGCTGCCAGCAAAACTAGAGCATTAACCCGACAAAAAATTGTAAGAATTGGACACCCCATTGCTGTTCGAAGCGAATGCCAATCATCCAATAGTCAAACGCTTCGTAGAAAAGTACCAGTTTTATCGAATCGATCGCCCTTGTTATTTGAAGACTGTTCCAAATGGTAGAATGGAATGCTGGAAAATCTTTTCCGGCAGTTTTGAGATATGGGATGATTCCAAAAACAGCTTTCAACCTGCCCCAACGACAGGCGGTTATCCAGCTACCCAGAATTCTTTGCTCTTCCGGATTAGAGAACAGCTTTTCTGTTTAAACATCAAACTCAAGCTTAACGCCATTCTAGCACCAGCCTTTGGAAAACTTTATCCGGTGAGACTATCCACTGATCTCCCTGATTTCAAGGAGATAGAGGATCTAGCGGAGATAGCCATTAGTCATTTTTTTGACGGTTCCGCCATTAGTTCCACCGTACTTGATCAATGGATTCTAGGGTTGTTTTCTTCTGCATTAAGCGATAAGGAACTCGAAATACTAATACAGTTGCTGGGGACGCCTGAGATTCAAACGGTTGCAGAGTTGGCCAACGCTTTACAGATGAATAGCAAGGCGCTACATCGAAAGACAAAGCGCTACTTTGATCTTTCTCCCAAAGAATTGTTGAGCATTTTCAGGTTTGAAAGAACGGCGGCCTATCTAAAAAGTGATTTTGCCAATCGCTTGACCGATGCCTTGCAATTTGGCTACTATGATCAATCCCACTTTAATAAGGAATCAAAACGAATTACCGGTTTTTCACCTAAACAGTTGTTCGAAAGGATGAGCTTATCTACTCATGATCTGATGGTTTTTGAAGTAGAACCAGATGTAGTGGAATAAGTAACTAGGGTTATCGATCACTCTTCCTCCTCTAGAGCAGCTTGCAAACGGCGCCTGTTTGCTACTGGCATGGGCAAGGCCGTCCTATTGATTTTATCGAATAGGACCAGTACTATTTTCATTTCACAGACTAAGGCTTTCGTTTTGGCATTAAACATTTGGTGTAATACGGTAAAAGCCTTATTCCCAACACTTAACAAAGAGGATTCGATATACAATAGATCATCTTCAAACACCTCTTTTAGATACTTAATGTGCTGTTCCAATACAACCATACCTACCGATTCACTTCCTACATCAGCAAAACCCAATTCCATGCTAAAGCTTCTACCAGCATGTTCAAATTTGTTGATGTAATACATCACATTCATGTGCCGATTGGAATCGCACTCCCAGGTCATTACCGCTCCCTTGTAAGTAAGTATCTTCTGCATGGTTCGATGAATTAGTACGCTCAGCTCATCGTTTATTGATGAACAAAAAATCAAACAAATGTAAAGCTTTCCTGTTTACCTAAAAACTTCTCCTCAATACCTATCTTTGACCATCCACTTTCCCGTACGGGAAGTACCACTTCAACAGAATACACTACATGAAATTAATTGCAGTACAACAGCCAGGAGGTCTAGAAAACCTAAAAGTGACCGAAAGGCCAAGCACCGAGCCAGGACCAGGTGAAGTCCGAGTCCGTTGGCATGCCACTTCCCTCAATTATCACGATTATTTGGTTGCTATAGGCGCTATCCCTGTTCCAGATGGACGAATTCCCATGTCAGACGGAGCAGGAGAAATTACCGCGATTGGGGAAGGCGTAAAGCAATGGCAAGTCGGAGACAAAGTCATGTCCATGTTCTTCCCAAACTGGGTTGAAGGAAAACCCAGCATCCCCAAAACGAGAGCCATCATGGGAGAAACAGTAGATGGCTGTATGATCGAAGAATCGGTGGTTGCAGCAACTGCCATCACCGGAATCCCAGATGGTTATACCTATGCGGAGGCAGCCGTATTGCCTTGTGCAGGGCTTACTGCCTGGAGAGGATTAATGGTAGAAGGAGGCCTACAAGCAGGAGATACCGTCCTAATTGAAGGTAGTGGGGGGATGTCAATCCTAGCCTTGCAATTGGCTAAGGCTGCTGGAGCTACTATTTTTGCTACCACTTCTTCAGAAGCTAAAGCTGAAAGACTTAAAGCCCTAGGTGCAGTAGCAGTAGTGAATTACAAGGAAGATACAAGATGGGGCAAAGCCATCAACAAGCTGTCTGGCGGTGGCGTTGATCACGTCTTAGACGTCGGTGGAGGTTCCACGATGAAGCAATCCATTGAAGCAGTGGCTGTAGGAGGTCATATTGCCTCTATCGGAATCTTAGGAGGAGGTAGATCAGGAGAAATAACCTTTCCTAAGCTCTTTTTCAAACACATCAGAATGACAGGTTTGGCGGTTGGCAGCAATGTAATGCAGCAGAAGATGGTTCGTGCTATTAACGTGAGCGGCATGAAACCGATTATAGATAAATCCTTTGCTTTCGATCAGTTAGCTGATGCCTTCACCTATCAAGATTCCGGCCAGCAGTTTGGCAAGATTGTTTTGGAATATTAAGACCGTTACAAGACTATTCCCAATATAGCCACCAGCCTGTTCCACAACATATGAATATGCTGGTGGCTTCATCCAACCACTCAAATTCGGGTCAGCTGCTAGATCACCTACCGAGCAGGGCCTAATGGCACTTTCTATTGCAATAAATTGATAAATTGGAAACAGGAAAGAAGACCGTCTTTCCCTAGAAGCTATTGAGGTAATCTTTGACCAATGTCGCTTCCGATGGTTTGATGCGACCACTCAGAATGAGACGGACCTCGCGCCGACGCGGTGCACTTTCGTAGCGCTGTTGTTCTATTTCAGTGAGTGGTAGTATAGCAGGAACAGGCACGGGCGTACCATTCTCCTCATTCAAAGCCACAAAAGTGAAATAGGCGTGGTTACATCTCCGAGGATTAAGTCCTTTAATGTTGGCCGCGAAGACTTCGACATATACCTCGATGGAAGTCCTGAATGCTCTAGTCACACTTGCTTCTATCGTAACAATATCACCAACTCGAATAGGCTTTTCAAAGGAGACATGGTCTACCGAAGCCGTGACCACATGAGCCTCTGTATGTTTGCCGGCACATATCCCACAAGCAATATCCATCCATCGCAGAAGATTCCCCCCCATCAAGTTTCCCATGGGGTTGGTATCATTTGGCATGATCATTTCGGTCATAACCGTTTTGGAATCAACTACTTTTTTGGGACGTGGTTCCATCTATTGCGTTTATTTAATCATTACTCCTCGCTTATTGACCAGTGGGATATTGGTAAAATGAGCTTCATCTATGCTTCCCTTAACAAATATGAACTTCTTATCGAACATATAATCCTCGTGCACAAAACTAATCCAATATTCGTGGGTCAAATGAAAGAGTTTACTTTGAATGGGTTCCACCTGGACTGCAGCCTCTGCTTGGATTTCCTCGAAAAAGTGTCGGAGTGTGGTCGTTTTAAGGCTCTCTCCTTGGTCTTCCCCATATCCTTTTGAGCTGACCAAAACACTTTTCAAGGGCTGATTCTTAAGATTGACAATA
>CAJXPD010000275.1 GCA_913057785.1 uncultured Lewinella sp.
CTCAATATCATACTTGAAAATCGCATTTGGGTATAGAAAAGAGGTGAAGGTGTAAAACAACTGCTTATCTTCCTTCTTTCCTCTAAACCCTCCTGCTGAACCTAGGCCTGGAAGTTGTATCTCCTTTGGGTTTTTACCATCGTAATCTAATTGGATAAATCTATCGGTGGCATCTTGTAAGTAGTTGGCAAACAATTTATTGCCGCCAATGTTGACGGTCTGCAAGAGATGTTCGGACTCTGGTAATATCTCTTCCCAATGCTCTTTTGCCGGTCGCTGCAGGTCAATGCGAACGAGCCGGTACTTAGGAGCATCAATGTCCGTGAGCACCCAAAAACTCCCTTCGCGATGGTCTATGATATAGTTCTTATTACTGAAACCATCGAAGAGTTTGACGAAGCCTTCCTCCGTACCCAATTTCTTATAGTAGGTGGTAAAACCATCTGTTCCCGGTGAGGCATTGAGGACCAGATAAGCTTTATCTTCTGTGATGTAGGTATAGTGGTTTAAATCGGGCTGAGCTGCGTTTTCGTAGATGAGCTGATCTTCCGATTGCTCCGTTCCAAGGGCGTGATAAAAGACCTGATGATGCTTGTTTTTGCCGCTTTTTTTAGAAGTATTGGTTGGCTTAGGATACCTGCTGTAAAAGATGCCATGGCGGTACCAAGAGGCGCCTGAGAACTTGATCCATCGCAGCACATCTGGAAGTTTACGTTTCGTAGCGATCTCCATCACATGGATTTCTTGCCAGTCTAAACCAGCCTCTGCCACAGAATACGCTACATATTTATTGTCAGCGGAAAAGCTCAATAAAGTAATGGCTGTGGTACCTGCCTCAGAAACCTCATTAGGGTCTATGAAGATTTCAGCATCTCCGGCTAGGCCTTTTTGATAATAGATCACCGGTTGATTCTGCAAGCCCTCGTTCTTATAGAAAAAGTAATATTCACCTGCTCGAAAAGGGGAGGAGTACCGGGCATAGTCCATCAGTTCACTCAGGCGGTCGGCTATCTTTTGTCGGTATGGAATTTGGGAGAGGTAGCTATTGGTGACCTGGTTCTGAGATTTAACCCAGTCTTCTACTTCTGGGGCGAGGTCATCTTCCAGCCATCTGTATGGGTCAGCCACAGTGACACCGTGGTAGTCATCAAGCTGAGCTACCCTTTTGGTGAGGGGATAGGTAATCTGCATTAGTAATATTTATTTGTTCAAGTTTCTGGTTGCTGTAGATCTAACACAGTCCCAAGTCCTACTGACTATGCCATCTTAGACCTTCTGACCTGGAATCTAGCCTGTAATAGCGAACAATATCGTTAATCTTCCTAAGATTTAAGCAATACTGCTAAACTGGCAGTGTCAGCCATCAAGTCTAATGGAATATGCAAGAGTTTTGCTACTTTGGTATGTAAGAATGAACTGATAAACTGTTTTAGGTAAATCTCTCCCCATTGTTTTCCAGGTGATTCTTAAACCAGCCCTTGCATGCCTGTAGGCGGAACATTCCGCTTGCGAAAATAACAACCAAACTTATACAACATGAATCGACAGTATGTTTTATCAACGACTTTGCTCCTGTTTATGTTCCAATTCGCTTGGAGCCAATCCCCTAAAAAAGATAAAAAATGGGATGTGAACGATCCACCGGGTGAACATAAAGAAGCAAGTTTTACAGTGGATGAAGGGACCTGGATGAGTTTGGATGTAAGTCCTGATGGGCAAACCATTGTATTTGATATTCTGGGGGACATATTTAGCATGCCGATCAACGGTGGTTCGGCTACCCCCTTGAGAACTGGCCTGGCCTGGGAGGTCCAACCGCGATTTAGCCCTGATGGGCAAGGCATTCTATTTACCAGTGATGCAGGAGGAGGGGATAATATTTGGTGGATGAAACCAGACGGTTCGGGTGCAAAACAGATTACTAAGGAGAGTTTCCGTTTGCTTAATAACCCCGCCTGGATGCCAGATGGGCAATACTTTGTAGCCAGAAAACACTTCACCAGTGGGCGCTCTCTCGGGGCAGGCGAAATGTGGATGTATCATATTAGTGGTGGACAGGGAATTCAACTCACCAAACGCAAGAATGACCAACAAGATGTAAATGAGCCAGCAGTTTCCCCTGATGGGAGATACGTCTACTTTAGTGAGGATATGTACCCTGGCGGATTTTTTCAATACAATAAAGATCCCAATAGCCAGATCTACGTGATAAAGAGATATGATCGCGAGAAGGGAGAATTGAAAACCCTGCTTGGTGGACCCGGTGGAGCCATTCGTCCGCAAGTGTCCAATGACGGCAAGAAATTAGCTTACATCCGCCGTGTTAGAACCAAGAGCGTTTTGTTTATCCACGATCTGGAGACCGGAGAAGAGCGAGGAATATTCGATCAGCTTAGTAAGGATCAGCAGGAGGCTTGGGCTATATTTGGTGCCTATACCGGTTACGATTGGATGCCAGATGATAAAGCCATTGTGATTTGGGGGCAAGGTAAGATTTGGAAGGTTGATGTGGCGTCAGGAGAAGGAGAGGTTATTCCGTTTTCCGCAAGCCTGAAGCACCAGCTAGCATCCACCGTTCGGTTTAAGAACGAGGCCTTCGAAGAAAATGTGGATGTGAAGGTACTCCGACATGCCATCCATTCCCCAGACGAAAAGCAATTGGTATTCAACGCTGTTGGATATCTATGGAAGATGCAACTTCCGGATGGAAAGCCGGAAAGGTTGACTTCCGATGAGCATTTTGAGTTTGAACCTGCCTTTTCACCGGATGGTCAATCCCTGGTATACACAAGTTGGGATGATGAAGAGATGGGAGCAATTTGGAAGATGAATCTTAGCTCTGGAGCCAAAGAAAAGCTTTCTACAGAGAAAGGGATTTATAGAACGCCCGCCTTTTCGCCTGATGGTCAGCAAATAGTCTATCGGCGAGATGGAGGCAATAACCATCAGGGCTTTATTCATACCAAGAATCCAGGAATTTATTTAATGTCTGCCCAGGGGGGCGAAGCCACCTTAGTCACGCCAAACGGAGAATATCCCATCTTTAGTCAAACCGGGGAAGAAATCTTCTTTCAAACGGGAGGTTATCTCTTTGGAAGCCTGACCAAGTCCTACAAGAGCATTAAGCTGAATGGAAAGGAGGAAAAGACGCTATTCACGGCTAAGTACGGCCAACGCTTTGTGCCAAGTCCGGACAACAAATGGGTGGCCTGGTCCGAATTATACAAGGTGTATGTAGCGCCCTTGCCGAGAGCCGGCAAATCTGTCGGCTTGTCAGCCACAACAAAAGCCGTCCCTGTAGCGAAAGTCGCCAAAGATGCGGGTATTAACCTACACTGGTCCAAAGACAGCAAGCGCTTGTACTGGATGTTAGGTAATGAGATGTTCAGCGATGAATTAACGGAACGCTTTAAGTTTTTGGAAGGTGCAGTTGATACTTTGCCTCCGCTTGATACCATGGGCCTGAAAATCGAAGTCCCCGTTTTGGCAGATCGACCCACTGGAACGATAGCTTTTAAGAATGCCCGTATCATCACGATGGAAGGGGATGAGGTGATCGAGAGAGGAACGATTGTAATCGAGAATAACTTGATCACTGCTATCGGAACTGGTCGACAAGTCAAGATACCAGCTGGAGCAGAAATCATTGATTGTCGAGGTAAAACGATCATGCCGGGAATCATTGATGTACATGCCCATGTGGGGAATTTTCGCTTCGGACAGAGTCCCAAAAAACAATGGGAGTACTATGCTAATTTAGCTTATGGCGTAACGACTTCGCACGACCCATCGGCTAACTCGGAAATGATCTTCACACAATCAGAAATGATCAAGGCTGGGCACATGGTTGGGCCTCGTCTATTTTCTACCGGGACTATTCTTTATGGGGCTGATGGTGATTTTAAAGCGGTGATTAATAGCCTGGAGGATGCTAAATCTGCCATTCGTAGAACCAAGGCGTATGGAGCGTTCTCAGTGAAGAGTTATAATCAGCCAAGAAGAGAGCAACGTCAGCAGGTAATCCAGGCCGCTAGAGAACTAGAGATACTGGTCATGCCCGAGGGAGGGTCTACTTTTTTCCACAATCTAAGTATGGTGGCTGATGGCCACACAGGTATTGAGCACAACATCCCTGTCGCACCCATTTATGATGATGTTATCCAGTTTTGGTCAAACACTGAGACCTATAATACACCCACATTGGTGGTTAACTACGGCAGTGTAAGTGGCGAATACTATTGGTACCAGCATACCAATGTTTGGGAGAAAGATCGACTGCTTAGTTTCACGCCCCGGGCCGTGGTGGATGCTCGAGCGCGTCATCGGACCATGATTCCCGAAGAAGAATACATCAATGGCCACATTCTTACTTCTAAGTCCTTGAATAAACTGCAGACCGCCGGTGTGAACGTTAATTTGGGGGCCCATGGGCAGTTACAGGGATTGGGCGCTCATTGGGAATTGTGGATGTTACAGCAAGGGGGGATGAGCAATCATCAAGCCTTGAAATGTGCTACTATTAATGGAGCGAAATATCTGGGAATGGATCATCAGATCGGGTCCTTGAAGCCCGGGAAGCTAGCGGATTTGATTATATTAGAAGCGAATCCTTTAGAGAACATTCAAAATACAGAGCAGGTAAAATATACAATGGTGAATGGTCGATTGTACGATGCTGCCAGCATGAATGAGATCGGGAATTATGATAAGAAAAGAAACCGATTCTTTTTTGAGATGCCAGGCAGTCAGGCGGCTTACCCGGTCTTCAGTGAAAGCAACACCTTCATGCCTACTCAATGTAGCTGTCGACGTTGATGTTTACGCTTCTCCCACAATTTTTGTGGTGTTGGCCGGCAGGCCAAACGAGTCCATCTGACTCGAAAGCACAAAAATTGTTGGAGAAGCATTCATACTACCAATACACTTAAAACTTATCCAAACTTTATGAAAAAATGGACCTTAACCTTGGGTTTTCTACTGGTCATAATCTGGCTGCAGGCTCAGGTACTCAAGTCTCCGAATCGGGGAGATGGAGAAGGGGAAGGCCCCTTTCCTCAGTTGATTGTTAGGGGAGCAACCCTCATCAATGGAAATGGTGCACCACCCATCGGACCCGTAGATATTGTAATCGAAAATAACAAGATTGCAGCCGTCAAGAATGTCGGCTATCCAGGAGTGGCGATAGACCCGAAGAATCGCCCTGCTTTAGCGCCAGGTGGGAAGGAGATTCAGGCAGAGGGGATGTATGTGTTGCCGGGTTTTGTGGATATGCACGGTCACATCGGAGGTAAGGCGCAAAGGGCGGATGCCGAGTATGTCTTTAAGCTTTGGATGGGACATGGTATTACCACTATCCGTGAACCAGCCTGTGGCAATGGTTTAGATTGGGTATTGGAGCACAAAACCCGAAGTGAGGCCAATGAAATTGTAGCACCCAGGATTGTAGCCTATACGGTCTTTGGACAGGGCTGGGATCAAGCCCCTAGTACGCCGGAAGAAGCTAAACGTTGGGTGAGAGAAAATAAGAGCAAAGGAGCAGATGGTATTAAATTTTTTGGGGCGCCGCCAGAAATCATGACGGCTGCGCTAGAAGAAAATAAGCGCCTGGGTTTAGGTTCCGCCTGTCATCATGCCCAGATGGATGTGGCCCGATGGAATGTACTGCATTCTGCGCGTGCCGGGCTTACTTCTATGGAGCATTGGTATGGTTTGCCAGAGGCCCTCTTCGCAGATCGTACCGTACAGCACTATCCCTTGGATTACAACTATCTGAATGAGCAGCATCGCTTTGGGGAGGCTGGACGATTGTGGAAACAGGCTGCTCCCCCTTATTCTGATCACTGGAATAAGGTGATGAACGAATTGTTAGAGCTGGACTTTACCTTGGATCCCACGCTCAATATCTACGAGGCTAGTAGAGATCTGATGAGAGCTCGACGTGCAGAGTGGCACGAAGAATATACCATACCCAGCTTATGGCGATTTTATCAGCCTAGTAAGATTTCTCATGGCTCCTACTGGCACTTCTGGGGGACAGAAGAAGAAGTAGCTTGGAAGGAGAACTATCGCCTCTGGATGACTTTCCTACAGGAATATAAAAATCGTGGAGGAAGAGTGACAGCCGGTTCGGATTCTGGATTTATCTTTCAGCTCTATGGATTTGCTTACATACGGGAATTAGAGCTACTTCGCGAAGCTGGGTTCCATCCTTTGGAAGTGATTCGTTCTGCGACTTTGAACGGAGCCGAGGCCTTGAAGATGGATGATCAGATTGGTTCTGTGCAGGTCGGTAAATTGGCAGATCTAGTGATCGTAGAAGAGAACCCCTTGCAAAACCTAAAGGTGCTCTACGGAACAGGAGCCATCAAGCTCACCGAAGATAATGAGGTGGTGCGTGTTGGAGGAGTAAAGTATACGATCAAAGATGGCGTGATCTATGATGCTAAGCAATTGTTGGAAGATGTGAAGGAAATGGTCCGCCAATCTAAGACCAAGGAAGATTTCGAAATTGTACAGCCGGGTAGAGCCAAAAAAGACTCTCCATAATTCTACTTCTGTTCTGAATCATGCTAGGGGCAAGTCTAATGGATTTGCCCCTTGTATCTCTCCCATCTAAGTCCGCCTCAAGTGCCCTGAATGACTGCCTTTATACTTCCTCACACCTGTGGATAATTCTAGAGACTTAATACCTTATTCCTTTTTCTGTTTAACGCTTTTAGAGCTAGTTCCACTTGACTCTGTATAAGGTCAATACTTCCTAGAAAAGCAGGGTGTTCCTTAACTATCCAAGCATTATTTTGTTATTTTATAGTATTGCTTTCTTCAAATTTTGTTAAACCATAGATCAAAGTAGTATCAACGTGTCATTTTAAACCAACACTTAGACCGCAAGGTCTATCCCTAAAAGCCATTTTGTAGAAGACAGATTTAGATCATTATTGAACCATAAAGAATAGTATCATGAAAAAGGTACTCCAGTTCGACCTATCGAATCTCCGGGGAGATTTTTTTGGTGGACTAACTGCGGGGATTGTCGCTCTACCCCTCGCTCTTGCCTTTGGTGAGCAAACAGAATTAGGAGCTATTGCCGGCTTATACGGCGCCATAGCAATTGGTATCATAGCTGCCGTATTTGGTGGTACGCCCACTCAAATTAGTGGCCCAACAGCTCCCATGACTGTAGTTTCAGCCTTGATTATTGCGGATGCCATTGATTATGCTGGAGACCTAAATACGGCAATTCCAATCATTATTGCGACCTTCTTTATTGCTGGCTTAATAGAGGCCCTGATGGGGATAATAAAGCTAGGTAAGTACATCAAATATATGCCCTATCCCGTGGTCTCAGGCTTCATGTCAGGGATCGGGGTTATAATTGTCATTACGCAAATTTTTCCATTCTTTGGGGTTGCCGCTCCTAGTGGAGGTCCCTTAGGAACGATTAAGGTCATTCATAAAATCCCAGAGATTGTAAATATCTGGTCAGTCGGTGTGGCTTTGGCCACTATCGGTGTGATCTACATGCTCCCTAGGATTACGAAAAAGGTTCCAGCTGCGTTAGTAGCCTTGGTAGCGATCTCAGCTATAGCCTTCATTGCCTTACCTAGTGACATGATCTTGCGGATCAATTCTAAAGGAGAGATTCCCACTGGTTTACCGGAATTACAACTCGGGTTCATCAGTGTATTCTCTGATTTCGGGCACATGATGGTGGTGATGGAATATGCGTTCACGCTTGCTGCTTTAGGGGCCATTGACTCCCTCTTAACTTCCGTGGTGGCAGATAACATGACCAAGACCAAACACGATAGTGATCAAGAATTGATTGGGCAGGGGGTTGGCAATATGTCAGCTGCGCTAATTGGTGGTCTGCCGGGAGCAGGAGCAACGATGAGAACGGTAATCAATATCAATACAGGAGGGAAGACCAAAATCTCTGGAGTTGTGGCAGGATTCTTCTTGTTGGCAGTGCTACTAGGAGTCGGTTCTTTGGTAGGTCACGTTCCCAATGCCGTCCTAGCTGGGATTTTGATTACTGTTGGTATTGGTATCATCGATTATAAAGGACTTCGTCATTTGACTAGTGTACCAAGAGCAGATGCTATTGTGATGATTGTGGTATTGCTATTAACCGTATTTGTGGATCTATTGATAGCGGTGGCAGTTGGAATGGTCTTATCGGCGATCTTATTCATGAAGAAGATTTCAGATGTGGTAGATCATAAAACCCATACTGCTCCCTTGAAAGACTTCTCCAGGGAGGTTCCATGGAAAGACGAAGGAGATATCATCGAGCGAATTGGCGATCGAGTATACATCAAGCACCTCGATGGTCCATTGTTTTTCGGGTTTGCCTCACGGTTCCAAGATATGGTCAAAGCGATTCCTGACATCGAGGTAGTTGTCATACGCATGGATAAGGTGCCCTATGTGGATCAATCCGGCCTATATGCCATGGAGGAAGCCATCTTGGATCTACGACGACTTGACATCGCCGTAGTCTTTACGAATCTACACGGACAACCGCTAGATATGTTTAGACGCATCAATCTAGTTCCTGGACTTGTACCGGAAGAGCATTCCTTCCTAGACTTCAAATCTTGTACCGCATGGCTGGAAACTTACCTGCGAGAGTCTGAGGATGGAACCTTGAAGAAAGTGGTTTATGATCAAAAAGATCGGATAGCCATGATCAATTAAGACCGCAGTATGATCGCCTTTAGGAAGGGGGATGAGCTACTGGGGTAGCCACACCTTAATCTCCTTTCCTAGAAAATAAATAAATTGCCTGAGTAGCGTTTTGCTGAAACACGATTACTTCTTTTCCATAGCATTGCTATATTCTTTGGAAGTAATGCTTATTTTTAGGGCTAAAATTAGCGATTTAAATGTCAGTCTCTGTACAGATTGCCGTCAATGATAGTCTCTATTTGAGAGATCCTCAGGAGACGAAACTAGGGCGCAATATAATATTAAACAGCATCCAACTGATCGATGAGGTTGGATTGGAAGCATTCACATTCAAGAAACTAGCGATTAGAATGGGTTCTACTGAAGCCTCTATCTATCGCTATTTTGAAAACAAACACTTACTCCTTCTTTATTTACTTTCCTGGTATTGGGAGTGGTTAAACTTCCGCATTGACTTCAATTCCATGAATGTGACGGATCCACGAGAAAGATTACGCATTGTGATTCGCACGATTGCTGATACGATCCGTTTGAGTACTCCACCGGATTATGTTGATAGAGATACATTGCATCGAATCGTAGTGGCAGAGGGAAGTAAGGCCTATCACATCAAGTCGGTGGATGAGGAAAACAACAAGGGCTTTTTCCTGACCTATAAGCGCCTATCCAAAAAGATTGCTGGTATTATTTTGGATGTAAATCCCAGTTTTTGCTATGCCAATACCTTGGCAAGTAACCTGCTGGAAATGGGCAATAACCAATTGCATTTTGCTCAACATCTTCCATCTTTAACAGACATCAAGGTAGGGGATGGCGATATGGAAGATCTCATCAAGATGATGGAATACTTTGCCTTCGGACTAATTGACGGGGGGCGTTGATACGGAACTACTGTCTCTTAGCATTTTAAGGATTCTTTCTTTTCCCTCATCGTTCATGCGTAGCTGTAGACTATCAGCTGTTAATTGTATGATTTCCACTGCTTTCCTCGCAGCTTGAAATTCGGTCAAGGTATCAGTTGTATATAGATAAGAAGATTGTACATTGTACTGTCCTGCTTCTTCATAATCCAGTGTACTCTTGTAAGAATAGATCATATCATCAACAAACTCAAGTTGAATCTCCGAAGCGTTAATGTCCAGAGGTTCTCCTTCTTCCAGCACCTCATAGGCTATCCAGTTACCGATCAAAAGACTAGGCTCATCCTGCGCGCAAGCCATCATCAATAGCACTAATGCCAATCCACTCAAATAACTATAAACTGATGCTTTTCTCATCCTGATTCTTTTTGAACTGCTTTCTATAAATAGGCCGTAAAACTACTTCTTTGATAGCAGGGGAACAAATGAAAAATACACTAATAGAAATGGATCTTCGTCACTAAGGAAGAAGATCCATTTCTATATTATCTTGGATGGCATACCTTACGCTCAGCATGCCTAAAATTGCTTTAACTTAGCTAATGAGCGGATTTAATAGCACGAAGGTGATACCACCTGCAATAAATCCGATTAAGGCCAACCAAGAAATCTTTTTGAAATACCAGATGAAATCAATTTTTTCCATCCCCATGGCTGCTACTCCTGCCGCAGAACCAATAATCAACATACTACCACCCGTACCGGCAGCATAAGCGATGAAGTGCCACAACTTGGCATCGAGTGGTTCGGTATACATACCCATAGAGGCGGCCACCAACGGAACGTTATCAATGATAGCGGAGAATACCCCCAGCAACATTACCACAATATCCTGGTTAGGGATGGCTACTTGTAGTCTTTCTGCCAAGTAACGCAGCGTTCCAACTTCTCCAATCACCATGGACTCTAAGGCAGCTACGGCCATAAGAATTCCTAAGAAGAAGAGAATACTCGACATCTCAATCCGTGATAAAGCATGGTGGGCCTTATATTTTTCTTGGCGCTCCTCCGTGAAGTCTTCTTCTGGATGTATGTATTCAGAAACCAACCAGACTACCCCTAAACTCAACATCATACCCATATACGGAGGAAGGTGAGTGATGGTCTTAAAGATAGGAACAAATACAATGGCACCCAATCCCAAGTACAGCATCTGCGAACTACTGAGTAGCTTATGGGTTTCATCCAATCCCCCCGGTTCCACTGTTATATCCCCTTTAAATTGCTGCATCATAGTCGTAGCTACTACAAATGGAACAATAAAGCAAACCAAAGAAGGAATCACCAATTGTTGAATCAAACCGAAAGTACTTACCCGTTCTCCAATCCACAACATGGTAGTCGTAACATCCCCAATCGGTGACCAAGCACCACCGGCATTCGCCGCAATAACCACTAGGGAGACATACCAAATCCGTTCCTCTCGGGTAGGAATAATTTTCCGTATTAAGGTAACCAACACGATGGTAGCCGTTAGGTTATCAATGATGGCGGATAGAATGAAGCCAAGAATACCTACAATCCAAAGTAGCTTGGACTTACTCTTAGTTTTTACATATCCTTTTAGGATTTCAAAACCACGGTGAAGGTCAATGATTTCCACAATGGTCATCGCTCCAATCAAGAAGATAAGGATTTCGGCGGTTTTACCCAGGTGATGCAGTAAGGTATTGACAAAGCCATCTTCCGCTTCATGTCCATGCCCTCCAGCCAAGGAGAATAGGTGTTCGTGTGAATCTACCACAGCCAAACTGCCACTTTGGAAACCAATGGCCAATAAGGCCCAACACAGAGCTCCCATTAAAAGCGCCGGAACCGTTTTGTCTAGTTTCAGCGGATGCTCAAATATGATGGTTAGATAACCAAGGATAAAACAGATAATTACGCCTACAAACATGGAAGGTTAGTTTGTGAAAGCAAATGCCCGACTCCCTTGCCAAGAGCGTAAAGAGCCACATTTGAATCAGGTTTTACGATATAGTAAGTCTACTTGAGGTTTGTTTGGGTCTAAACCTATAAGCACAGATAGCACTGGAAGTGAGTCGAATTCTGGGTTTGATGTCCTGCGGTCCATCCATTGAGCTAGGACTTTCAGTTAGACATTTTGACCTGCGAAGACGAATCTGCAAGTTAACAAGGCCGCACTAGAGTGCTCATCGATTTTAGAATGAAAAATTAGCTTTTGGGGGATCAAGGAGGCTTTTAATTCGAAATTCTGATGCATTCTTACATAGAATTTTGCCACTTCTGGCACATCGAAATTTCTGCTTGTGTACTAAAAGGCCTATCGCAAATTTAAAAGATTATTGCAGCTATCATAATGGGGCTTGTCGTTTTTTGAAAAAAATCTAATTTCTAGACCTTTCTTGAAACTTTAGTCCCCACAAAATTCTTTTGTATGAATAGAACACAATGCATCTTTGAATAAATCCTTGTATTTTTGTGCGTTGAATTGAATACCGCGTGTGGAGCAAGGATGATCCTACTTGGCTTTTGCTGTCAATTAGTTAGGAAAGGCCTGGAACTAAAAAGTTTTTAACTCCAAATCTAGCGGGGATTCAAGGCGGGCAGAAATGCCTAGAGAAGTAAATGATATGGTAAAGATTGATCAGGTTGAATTAGGGGAGTTCCCGCTTTTGTTGGCTCCAATGGAGGATGTCAGTGATCCGCCTTTTCGTGCCTTATGTAAGGCACAGGGATGTGATATGATGTATACTGAGTTTATCTCTGTTGAAGGCTTGATTAGGGATGCACACAAAAGTGTACAAAAACTAGATATCTACGAAGAAGAACGGCCAATCGGTATTCAGATTTTTGGTGCCGAGATCGATTCTATGCGCCGAGCTGCAGAAATCGTGGAGGAGGCTCAACCAGAGGTTCTGGACATTAATTATGGCTGCCCTGTGAAGAAGGTCGTGTGTAAAATGGCGGGTGCAGGTATATTGCAGGATATCGATCGCATGGTAAAGCTTACCGATGCAATTGTGAAATCGACGAATCTTCCCGTTACGGTAAAAACCCGCTTGGGTTGGGATGATAAAACGATGTTTATAGAGGAAGTGGCTGAGCGTTTACAGGATGTTGGCATTAAAGCTTTATCAATCCATGGTCGAACGCGGAAGCAGATGTATAAGGGTGAAGCTGACTGGACCTTGATTGGGAAGATAAAGGAGAATCCACGTATCCATATTCCGATTTTCGGTAATGGAGATATTGACAGCCCACAGAAAGCTAAACTGTATCGAGAAAGATACGGAGTGGATGGTATCATGATTGGTCGTGCAAGTATCGGCTATCCCTGGATTTTCAGAGAAATCAAGCACTACTTTGCTACTGGGGAGATACTTCCGCCGCCTACGGTAGAAGAACGAGTAGCGGCCGCCCGACAACATCTTAATCATTCTATTGAATGGAAAGGGCTCAAGTTGGGGATATTGGAAATGCGTCGGCATTATACCAACTATTTCCGAGGATTCCCGCATATTAAGCCTTATCGGAAGGAACTCGTTACCTCTCATGATCCAGAAGAACTACACAATGTACTGGATCAGATTCAGGAACGTTACGGCATGTATGAACAAACGACTTTAGTTTAACGAACGATTAGCAGGTGGTATTTAACATTAAAGCATTTGAACGGCAAGTCTTTCAGTTGATCGGTGATACAGCGAAAGAATTAGGATATCCAGCCTATGTAGTAGGTGGATACGTGCGTGATCGGTTGTTGGCCCGTCCGTCAAAGGATATGGATATCGTCTGTGTAGGAAGTGGGATAGAATTGGCGCAGCACGTGGCTTTCAAATTGTTGCCTAGACCTAGAGTGACCGTTTACAAGCGATTCGGAACAGCCATGATCAAGCACAATGGCTTAGAAATAGAATTCGTCGGGGCTAGGCAGGAATCTTATCGACATGATTCTCGGAAGCCTACGGTAGAAGCTGGTACTTTGGAAGATGATCAGAACCGCAGAGACTTTACGATCAATGCACTCGCCGTGAGCCTGAATGAAGAGGATTTTGGCACCATCATCGATCCTTTTCATGGACTTCAGGATCTGGAAAACAAACTGATTAAGACACCACTGGAGCCAGGAAAGACATTTTCGGATGACCCACTCCGAATGATGCGGGCCCTTCGCTTTGCTACACAGCTGGGCTTCGTGATCTCGCCGGAAACCTTAGAGGCCGTCTCCTATCATCGATCTCGGATCAATATCGTATCTAAAGAACGTATTGCTACAGAACTCAACAAGATCATTTCTGCCTCACAGCCTTCCATTGGGTTGGACTTGTTATTTAAAACAGGCCTATTAAAAATTATCTTTCCCGAAATGGCCAATTTGCACGGAGTAGAGGTTCGCAATGGCATCGGACATAAAGATAATTTCTATCATACCTTGCAAGTGCTGGATAACCTTTCCAAAAATACAGATAACCTATGGTTGCGTTGGGCGGCAATCCTGCATGACATTGCCAAGCCTCCCACCAAGCGCTTTAACAATAAGCAGGGTTGGACTTTCCACGGGCATGAAGCACTGGGAGCTAAGATGGTTCCAACGATCTTCCGTCGATTGCGTTTGCCATTGGACAATAAAATGAAATATGTCCAGAAACTGGTCTTTCTGCATTTGCGTCCAATCAGTCTCACCAAGGAAAATATCACAGACTCTGCCATTCGCCGCCTGCTTTTTGAAGCAGGGGATGATATTGATGACTTGATGCTTCTTTGTGAGGCAGATATTACCTCCAAGAACCCTAAAAAAGTCCAGCGATATCTAGAAAACTACAATTTAGTCCGGCAACGTTTGAAGGAAGTAGAGGAGAAGGATCATTTGCGCAACTGGCAGCCTCCCATCACCGGAGAAATTATCATGGAAACATTTGGCATCACGCCATCCCGAGAGGTAGGTACGATCAAAATGGCTATCCGTGAGGCCATCTTGGATGGTGACATTGAAAATAATTACCAAGCGGCCTACGATTATATGCTGGAGCAAGGAAAGGCTCTCGGACTTACGGCTGTGAAGGAAAATTCATAAAACTCAATCCCCAAATACACCCTTATCCGGACTATTGGATAAGCAGTATTGAATAGAAGCTTTGGCGACCCAAATATTCCCCATTTTAAACGCTATTTGACTAAAAACTATAGAAGGAATGCTCGATTGCCAGTCTTCAAAGTTTAGCCTACCGCCAGAAGTGAGCTATCTAAATTGCGCCTACATGTCCCCCTTATTGAATGAAGTTGTTCAAGAGGGGGAATATCAAGTAAGGCGCAAAAGTATTCCCTACACCATCGGTGTTCCCGATTTTTATGAACCCGTCGCTGAATTAAAGAAAGCCTTCGCTGAGCTGATTAATGTGTCTAATCCAGACCGAATAGCTCCTATACCGTCGGCTTCATATGGTTTGGCTACAGTGGCCCGTAATTTACCTACCAAGGAAAATTTCAACATAGTCATGGTGGAAGAGCAATTTCCCAGTAACTATTACATCTGGGAAAGGTTTGCTCAAGAAAATGGAGGTAGCCTTCGGATTGTTAAGCTGCCTGACAGTAGCCGAAGTAGGAGTGAAGCCTGGTCTGAAGCATTGCATAAGGCAATTGATGATCAAACCATACTACTAGCGCTCAGTCATGTACATTGGGCGGATGGTACGCCTTTTGATCTTTTGAGTCTTAGAGAAAAAACTAGAGCTCATGGTGCCTGGATGGTTCTAGATGGCACTCAATCGATAGGTGCATTACCCTTTGATGTGGAGGAGATCCAACCAGATGCTCTAATTGCCGCAGGGTACAAATGGCTGTTGGGGCCTTATTCATTGGGTGTGGCTTATTATGGGCCCGCCTTTGATCAAGGAGTTCCGATTGAAGAGAGCTGGTATAATCGAGAAGAGAGTGAAAATTTCCAAAACCTCGTGAATTACCAACCCAATTACAAAGGCTTTGCGAACAGATACGGCGTAGGAGAGCAAAGCAATTTTATCCTAGTTCCGATGTTAACGAAGGCCATCCAGCAATTGTTAGCATGGAAAGTAGAAGAAGTGCAGTCTTATTGCAGAGCACTCTCCGCACCGGTAGTAGCTCAATTGGCGGAGATGGGATGTAAGGTAGAAGCGGAGGACCACCGGGCTGGTCATTTATTTGGCGTCCGACTTCCAAAGCAGATGGATCAAACTAAGCTGCAACAGCTTTTTGCTGCGCACCAAGTATTTGTGTCGATCCGAGGGAATGCCATACGAGTCTCGCCTCATGTCTATAACGACGAGGTAGATATGCAAAAGTTCCTGCAATGTTTTGAACAGTGTATGCAGCCTAAATTCTTCTAGTCCAAATGTCCCGGCTGAAATCCACTTAAAACAAGAAAAGCCCAGTCTCAAATGAAACTGGGCTTTTCTCGTTGAGGACAGAAATTCTCTACAAGTGAAGACGATCCTTTCGTTCCAGTAGTACTTCTTCCGCCTCCTCTCGATCAGGATCTGGAACGCAACAGTCAACCGGGCAAACGGCTGCACACTGCGGCTCCTCGTGGAATCCCACGCATTCGGTACATTTATCCGGAACGATAAAATATATATCATCATCAACAGGAGCTTGCTGAGCGTCCACGTCGACTTCTTTTCCA
>CAJXPD010000276.1 GCA_913057785.1 uncultured Lewinella sp.
CATTGGCGCCTTATTTTCAGTGGCAGGCAGGTGATTGTGCTCAGCAGGGCTGGCTGCTAGCACCTACCTGGTCGTGCCCAGCTATCCCTATTTTAGTGGCAGCTTCCATGGCAGATGGCTTCTAGGCTCATCATCAAACTATATCTCGTAATTTTTGATATCTCTATTTATATCTCGATATTAGGCTACAGGTGTTAATTACATTTTATTTTCCTACTACCTAATTAAAAACCTGCATGAATCCGCATCGAATTTTATCTAAACTACTTTTCATAGTCATTTTGATTTCCATTGCTTATTTGTCCTTTGGCCAAAGTTGGAGTGGTACCTGGAAACAGAAAGGAGGCACCCTTGAATTTGGCATTGAAATGCACCTTGTTAAAGACAAGGAAAATGGAGTCTGGGGGGTGATGAGTTGGACTGTTAAGAAACCTAATACGAGATCAGAGAAGAGTGTCAAGTACTATAAGGATAAGATTGGGAAAAGTGCCCTACTTTTTGTGGGTGGTGAATTTGATCCCCAAACCAATAAGTATACGATTCGACCTAATGAAGAGGAAGACCCTGTTGGTTTTCTCAGTGCTGGTGGGTCTTATATCTTTACTTCTAGAAAGGGGAAACTTACTGGGAAAAGCTTAAGTAGCCGTTATGGAAACTCTATTACTGGCTACTTCAATGGGGTGACTACGGAGAGAAAATCTAATGAAATTCTTAAATCTGCTGGTTTTGATTTGAATGATATTGAGATTGCCAAATTTAATGTGGGGGATGTAAATGAAGACGGATCCTTCAACCCTGGGGAGCAAGGCTATCTTTATTATGCCGTGAAGAATGTGGGTAACACTTTCAATATTCCTAAATGGATTAACTTCTTTCCTACTTTTAGTACAGATAATTTTGAAGTGATCGGAAAACCAAATCACCTTTTTCATGAGCCATTGGAACCTCAGGAGGAAAACCCCGCCTACTTATTCCGGTTTCGGCGAGACTCCTCAGACCTAAGCAAGCCGGAAGCCAATATCTCGATCGAGCTCGGCTTTTTAGATGATTATAGACGCACCCTGAGTACGGAGGTAGTGGCCTTAAAGGATGGACCTGTTGAATATACGGCATTCCCGCAAAGCCCAGACTTCACTCTGGATGAATTTCCAGGTCTCTATATCGGGATTAAAGATGATCGATTACTTAATTTTCGCAAAGATGGCACCTTCAGCATGCGTTTGTCCGATAATTCTACTGTAGATGGGAATTGGGCTATCGAAGGAGGAATTGAAGATGCCTTTGCTAGAAGAGATAGTGTGATTGAAGTAGCTAAATATAATCGCCTTGAATTGTCTAATTTCAGTCCATATCAAGGCGATGATGATATTCAACTCTTTACAGATACTAAACCTAGATATCGATACCTAAGGACTCGAGACTTTGAGAAAAATGGCCTGCTGGAAATCAAAGATGGGAAACATTACTACTCTTTTTTCCGCCTGGGGGTTGTATCTCCCCAGGACGAAATGGTCAAAAAGATCAAGCACGCAGTGCTCGGCACTTGGTCCCAGCAAATGAAATACTCCATGCACTACTACAAATTCCAAGAAGATAATACGGTTCTATATGCTGATGAATTTCGAAAGGGCACCGATGCTGGCGAATGGATGATTGCACTGGATGATAATCCGGATGGAGAGAAGCGTTATTTCGTGATCATGCGGAAATTCGAACATGCTACTGTTCGTAAGTACCTTATTAGCACTGCAGATATGGGGCCAGATCGTATGTTGGTTTTTAACGATTTTACTAAAGAGAAATCTAATGATTCGGTAACCTTGACCCGAAGCGATGATTTTGTGTTCCCAACGAATAAATTGGTGAAGGAACCTTATCGCAGCCCTTTTTCTAAATTTTTGAATGGCATCTTGGAAGGCCCAACACGCGCTGAAGGAAAGGATTGTTTCCGATGTGGTGGGGCTGGCTCGATGCGCGGAGAAGCAGGTACTTGCTGGGCCTGCCATGGGAGTGGAAAACAATGACCTTATGCCTTGGTTTCAAACTGCGCATGCATAAGATTTCGCGCCAGGCCAAGGCTTTGATAATTAATTGTGGGTGAAGTGTAAATGCTAGCTGATGCCAAATTTCCATCTAGGATTATTCACGATCCTTTCGTCTTTAATCGTCACATGTCCATTTGCTTAATGATGGTTGAATGAAGTCACTATAAGTTACTCTTTTATAAATTGCTTGACTATGAACTGTTCGCCGAGCTGCGACCGAATGAAGTAGGTGCCAGGTGAATAGTTCTGTAGCGATAGAGTGATTTCATTTTCATTATTGACGTTTTTGGTCGCTACTAATCGACCAGCTATGTCATACACCTGCACTTGAGTCAGGGGCTGGCCATCCGAAACTCTTATTTGGACTTGCCTTTGTGCTGGATTTGGAAATAATACTATGGACGGAGCTGGAACGGAATTCGTTGTATGGGTGATATCCCATCTATGTTTGATGATCGTACCGTCTTTTCCGACGGCCCAAGCTGATATTTCATCATAGTAGACCACCGATTGCAGTTCTTCTTTGATCTGGTTGTTGCCTTCCATCCAGGTGTTTCCTCCATCTCCTGTCTGATAACCCCCTTTTTGTTGATACTCCATCCTTGTTTTCATTGAGGATAGATCAAGGCTTCGGCCTCGATTGGTAGCCAATGATTTCCACCGAATTTGAGACTCAATAGAAAATGGTAAGGGAGAGAGTGTCATCTATGCCCTGAACCCAGGTCTTGCGATTTGTTAAATGAAAGTAACTTCATCCAAAACAAGTAGTGACTACTTAGTAGGATGAGGAAATATGGAAAATATTTCGTCTTTTACCAGAGAGAAAAGGAAGTTCTACCATCTATACCTAATAGTAGGTGAAAATACTTCTAACTAAACTGTATCCAGTTAGGAATATATACACTTTGGTACCTTATTTTGAGCTGATTTTAACGCTCTCCAAGTTAGAAGTTAGACAGGATTTCCGTAAATTAGATGGTTATTGGTAGTAGGTTACATAGAAATTTTTATTTATGAGTTCAATTAAGAAAGAAAATACTGAAAATGCCATAGATGTCCAGGATAATACGGGGCAAATAAATAGCCCATACATTGTGGAGAAAATGAGACAGGCTCCAGCTGCTAAAGCGGCTATTGCTAAACATATTAATAAGAAATACATACAGAACCTTGATGCCATCTTGCTGGATGCTGGAAGTACGGTTGAAAAGGTAGCAGAGGAATTATTTCTGGATAAGAGTTTTTTGACAATCATGACCAATAATATTAGAGTATTATGGGCATATGATAGAACTCTAGCAAAAAAGAACCGAAATGATGAACCCCACAATTTCGAGCTTCAAATACCAGGGGGTAGCTATGATCCCGCATACGAAGCATTATTTGGGAGGAATACCATTGAAGCGATTCAAGGATTTACACCTAATGTTACTATAATTGGACTTAGTGGATTAAAGTTTGATCATGGGGTTTTTTGTCATGGTTTGCTAGACTCAGAAGTGAAAAAAATCTTGTGGAGTAAGCCAACAGAAACAAGAATTATAGCAGCTCATTGGGACAAAATAGGAACCGTAGATGCCTATGCCTTTGGGAGCTCTGTAGAACAATTATTGGATGACACAGAGTTAGCAATTGTTGTAACGAATGAACCTATCGCACCAAAAGGATCAAAAAAAGATATTGAATTGTTCGAAAAAAAGCATGATAAATTCTTGCAAGAAAAGGCAAAAATGGAGAGGGCTGGTATTATAGTCGATTTGGTGAAAATCTCATCTCCTTCAGCCCCATGACACACTCAGCGAGGATTATCTTAAAATACACGCCAGCTAACTTTCTTAGACTTTTTGCTTTAGGAGTGATAAGATGAGGGGATAAATAAAACTTTTGTTTAATCAAAACGGAAATACTTTAGCTTAAGTTCAGGTTTGTCTAACTTTGTTATCGATACCACTTCATTGGTATCTTACCGTCTCTCAGTATTGAACTATCAATCCAACTAATATTTTTTCTGAATAGATCAAGGTTTTTCTTTCGCTCAGAGGGAGGGATACCAAATGATTCCTCAAACGCTAAAAATTTTTTTTCTAAACTTTGGTTTCCAATATATTCCGAGTATTCAGTGTCTATGAAAATTATTTTGAAGGGATTATGTTTTCTACGGAACCATAAAGCTAGTACGCGAAACAGTAATAATCTATCATTGAGATTATGCCCCCAGAACAGTAACGTTTGACAAGACAGTACTTTCGTATTGAATCCTTCCATTATCGAAGAAAAAGCTATACTTGGTTCTGTTTGCTGCATCGTTTTTACTGCAATTCCTAAGCGTTCAATTTTTGATCCTTTACCATCATTCATCATTTTCCCTGTCGATAGCTGTTCTAAACTTTTATCTTCGTTTAATTTCCACTTGATACTACCAAAAAGGCTAGTGAAATAGATATTAGGAGCACCTTCTTTCTTGGTCGTACTAAACCACTTTGAGGTGAACTTTCCTTCTTTATTAAAGAGAGTATAAAAATTTGCCCCGATCAAAGTATCGTTTGCTAGTATTTGCAAGGGGCAATAATAATTTGCTAAATAGACAAAGATTCTATCATTACCAGAAACACTACAGATATTAGATAACACCTGTTCTAAATCTTGAATAGACAAAGACGATCCCCGAGGAGAAACATTATCTGATAGTGACTTAAGGTTTTCTACTCCATAATATTCCTGAAGTATATTGATACAATACAATAATGAATTTTTCCAGAAGTCAGAAGCAGCTTTAGCCTCATGAGATAATACTTTTTTATGAGAGTTTGATTTGATAACTGGATCTAATTCTATGGACTTGGAAAGTCTCCAATAATAATGGAGCTGATTGAGAAGATCTCTACTATGAGAGTTTTTGTAATCCTTAGATCTATTCAGACTAGCAGCGATATCCTCAATTGCATCTACGATAGGTCTTTCCTGTTCTTTAATGTCTCTCCCCTTTAAGGCATGTGGAATACTTTCTAATTCTTTCTTGACCCATTGATTGGAGAATCCAGCACCAGCCAGCATTACAATTCTATCAGGTTCCGTATAGTTTTCTGAATACAGCAATTTCCTATCAAAAAAACTGGCAGGCAATTTGAAATAATTCAACCCGAAATACAGTGAAGCCAACAGAAGATTGGTTCGGCTAAATCCCTTGTTTGGCTGTCCTTGATCAGTCATTTTTTTTAGTTCCAACATTTTATTAAGCGTTGGCCTGGAAATGCCAACCCAGTCTGCATAATATGTCTTACTTATATTATGCTCTTCCAAAGCAGCCCTCAATAATTTAGCATGCTCGTGTAATTCATCCTGTTTTTCGTCACTCATAAACAAAAAATCAAAAAAAATGGAAAAAACTATTCGTCTTCTTTCATATGCAGCTCCGCTGGGGGGAGAGTATGAATTGTATATAAGTTTACGTTTTTAGTGTAATTAAAGGTGTGTGCAATCAAATTTAAGAAACTAAATTTATTTTTTGTAAAAAATTTTACGAAAAAAAATACAAAGTAGCTTTTGTTGGCTATGCACTATGTTTAAGGGTAAAATATTTTACAATTTCAGCTTGCGTGAGTAATTAATATTGTGTATCTTTGAACAGAATATTATTTTAATAAACAAGTTGTTTTGCAAATTTAAGCCTAGACATCTCACCAAAACAGCAGATTATAGCGAAACAAAATTTAAACATGCCAAATCAAAACCGATCAAACTAGCAGGGTTGGTTTTTGTACTACTAAAATGGCAAAGGTTGGTCTTGACATAGAAAACAAGTGTTACGGTACTGCTTTTCTATTTCTCACCAATCATTCACTATAACCCATAACTGTTTAATCTTATCTCGCCTGGATAGCCTTTCTCTTTACTTGATTGAGGATTAATTGATTTTTTAACCATTTAGATGAAAGACTATGAAACAGGATCATACATGTACTTGTGGACATGAATTCACCTACTGTATCATTGAAAGCAATGATCCCCATACTTTCTTGGCACAAGAAACTATCCACTGTCCATCGTGTAACCAGTTGGTACACTCAGGTTGGTACAAGGATGCTTATGCCTTTATAAGAAGAATTGTAAAGGATCATGATGAAGTAGAACCAGAATCTCTCCTAAGGAGAATACAGACCTGGATCAGGAAATATGTTAGGTTGTTCTTTCATTCTTCAGGTGCTTCTACGTAACACAGAGATAACTACGATTGAAGACTTTTGACAAGGCAATCAAACATATTTTAATGCTTAGATATGCAAAAGAACTTAAGGAGTTAGGCACCTCTATTAAATACAACAATTCATTTGTGTATTAAAAGAGGTTACTAGGTGAGATGCTAGTTAGGGGGAGGTCGGGATGATCAACCGGCCTCTTACTTTAACATAGGAACCAGAATATTACGAACTAACTCTAAAAGAGTTTCTACAAGGGAATGCTTCCTGTATACAAGATACGGTTTTTCTACGTAAAAATCAATATAGGTAGAGATTATGACCTTGATTTTGATACGCCTACAATAGAATAGCTCTTGTTTCATTTTGCCTTTAAGCCGCCAAAAAATATTAGTAGTGATATAGAACAGCATTGACCTATTCCCAATTTTTCATTTCCCATCTTACCTAGCATGGCTACTTGTAATTTGTAGCACTTCATATTTCCAACAATCCAACAGATCACCACTTAGTAGGCCTAAATGTGACTTACTGGAAAGACTAAACCAGAAGAGGTCACTCTCTAACTAAATCATAACATAAAAGATACATTATGGAATGTAGAAATCAGAGAACACTGGCTGATCCTGCTTGTGATCATTCAAATTTAAAAGTTGTAAGAAAGGACATTGATAAACAGCAAGATGTTTACGGTGACAAACTTTATATGGTGACGGTTGAGAAAACGCTTTATAGATGTACCCATTGTGGTTACGTGAAAAAAGTACGTTCTGAACGAATGCAAGTCTCAATGAAGAAGTCGCCATAACCATGAATGCTTAACAGATAGCATACCCAACTGTAGGCATTTATATTTTGAATAAGACAACAAAGGTTCTTGTGTTTACAAGCTTTTTCTTGTCCAAGAGGCGCTTGAAATCCGATTTTTATCGGCAAACAAAGGGCCTGATTTATTAACTAATTTTTTAACCCTGGTTGTACTGAAGAGCCTTATTCTTTAAAGCTGTATAATTCAACCACAACCAAATTTACCATCTATAACATGGGACGAAAGACTAATAAATTTCTTGTTAATTGCAAAAGTAAACTACAACTAGTAATGACTACACTTGCCAATTATTGTGAGGTAATCCTAGAATGGATGAAGAATTGGATCGTAATCTTAGAATTCATCAAACTTTCTGAACCATTTATGAATTGGATATTCCGCCTGATAATTAGACGTTGGATTCCATGGTTACCCATTTAAAATAGCAATAAATGTAGTTTTTTGAACTTTGTACTGTCACTATTAAAGGCAGGGATAGTCAGTCAAGGTTCTTGTTCCCTTAGTGATCTCCAGGTACCTGGGAGCAGCTGTGAGGGACCTTTTCGACGAAAAGTATGTATACCCCCATTCAACAACTGCCGGATAGATTCAAACGCGCTTCTTCAATATCCATATTGAAAGGCTGATCAACAACAGTACCATGACCCATGTCCACCATTGACCTTTTTCAGGTGGCACAGGAGCTCTATCCCTATCGCTACAAAGGTGGATCAGTAAAAGGGATGGGCGTCGTGGGAGTACCGTTCGATAAAATCTAACTTGGCTCTACGTAGAGCGGCACTCTTGCGATCACCTTTTTGATGTAGTGGTAGAATCCCTTCATCAGATTTTTGGTCTTTTGGTCATCGACACGCCGCAAAGTGGTAATAATGGATTTTGCGGCGGCGTAGGAGAAGCTGTAGGCTAGGCTGATCATTCCTTCTCCTTGCTGCAATTCTCCTATGCCATTTTCGCAGGCGCTAAGTACTGTGAGCTCAGTATTGAGTTTGAGGTTGTATAGTTCTCTGTTATAGACCAAGGAGGATTCCAAAGAGTCCTCTTTTTGGGTAAAGGCTAAGTAGGCATAGTCTCCTACCCTATCGTTGGCTTTTCCATGGGTAGCTAAAGGTTCATCTGGTAATTGGGAGCTTGCTGACAAGGGTTGTCGCGGGTGGCATGAATGCCTGTGTATATTTCTCCCTGAATCATCTTATGCAATGCCTCTACTTCTAATGTATTGTATTTGAGTGCTTCTAATCATCTGGTCTATTACTTTCTGCTGCTCTGCGGCATCTCGGAGCTACTTAGATGGTAGGTATAGGTGCTTTTGCGTAATTGATCAATGGCGATGGCTAGGCCATCCGGCTTCTGGATGCTTTATTCAATAAAGGGTTCAAATGATAAGTGCTTAATCTGCTAGAGCTTTACTAAGCTGGACTTCCCTGTTGCTTCTACGACTTCCTAAGCTGGAGATTAAAGTGCCGAACGTAGCTTGTTAATAGCTGGAGGATTTTCGTAAACAATCACAACTTATATCCGGGTACGCCCCTTGCAGATATTTTCCACGTCTATTGCAGGTGTTTTCCACCTGCAATCCCACCCCTCCCCTACTCCATATGTTCCTCCAATATTTTGAGCAATAAACTATCGCTAGCCTGCAGCTGCTCATCCCGCTTCTTCTGGTCTATATTCTTCAGCTCACTTAGGTAAGATTCTTTAAAGTTTGGAGGGCGTACCTCCGGCCATTGCCTTGCTTTGCCAGCACTTTTCAACAAGGCTTTGCAGTATTCATAGTGATCTAGAAAAAGGTGATAATATCGACTGTCAGCAGCAGCTAGAAAATCTTGTAAGACTGGTAGCTTTTCGAATTCGTTCCAGACCAATGATAGCTGAGGTGGTATTGTTTGTGATAGTTCTATTTCATCAAAGACGCCTCTTAGACGGTTTAGTAAGTCTTGTGCCCAGGCTTTTCGTGCTGCGCTTCTTTCTTGCTCATTTCTGAAGTTGTCTAGGAGTATCTTAACTAGCCCTCCTACGATGACCCCTGCTCCTAGGTTCATGAGGCTTTTGGCTATCTCTTCTCTGACTTTAGTCAATTGCTCTCCTGGGTATACTCGGTAAATCCATAAGGCTGCTCCAATCGAAGCTACAGCCAGTAGAGTCAGTACAATGGGGAGCCATATTCTACTCCAGTAGATTCTTAGTTTTCGCATTTGTTGACTTATTTTCTTCGCACCATCTTTAATTTACAATTTTTTCTAGCTGTGCGAAAGGCCTCATTCCGGTGTAGCTCCTAATATTATCCTACTCCCTCCATTGCAGGTGTTTTCCACCTGCAATTCCCCTATGGTGCTTTCCATCTGTATTCTCTGCAGTCCATATCAAGTTCTTAAATACTAGAATCCACTAATCGAAATCTTCAGTAGATATTACTGGAATGGCTTCGCTAAAAGTCGAAATCAATTCGATCGCGAGATAGTTTCCATTCAAAGTGGTTAGTCGAAAATTAGCAAGGTCTGTTTTCAATTGGATAATCGACTGTTCATAAATCATGAGTTGCCCAAAGGTGGTCCCAATGGCTAGATCTACCTCCTTGGAGTCTCTGTTGAAGAAGAAATCTTTCAATAGTTCGCTCACCCACTTTGTTACTTCTGTAACATCACTAGATGGTGCGAATTCTTCTTTAATCGGCAATACAATCTTGAAATACTTAATGGAATCAGATCCGTTGCGCCTTAATTCTAGATAACCCTCTCCTGATTTTGCCAAAGCAATCTCTGTGAGATTAAGGTCGTGTTTGTAAGCCTGTTCAAAATCCTTAAATAGGACGGGAATCCTGTCCTTGATTAAACTGTAGTGGATCAAATTTTGCGTGGATGTATCTAACTGGAATAATGGATCTAAGGAAATGGAATCCTCCCCGACGAACCGGATAAGTCTGGAATAACCTCCTGCTAAGATTTGCCCTAACCTTTCGATATCTTCATACCTTTCAAACAAAGGGTTCATCAGATCTAGTGTTCTCGTGAAGATGTGTTGATGGGTGAAGGATGCCCCGGTTTTCAACAGGTTGTCTTGAAAGGTCGTGAATTCTTTTTCAGTCATTAATGGCATCCCGTTGAAAGTGACCATCTGTAGTCTATTGAAACTATGGGGCTTATAATTCTGAATTATGGTTGTATCATTTGTCAATTTCTGATGTAGCTGGACTAATAGGTCCGGCGTGTTGATCCCTCTAAAGCCTTGTAAAGCATCCACAATAGTGATATCCCGAAATATTCGATACAGAGCCATCAATTGGGGCAACAACATATAGTCTTCATCATATGGATTTTGTTCTTCTGCAAACTTGGTTATGGCCTTGACCGCGACGGAATCTGCTTCCAATTCTAAACGGAATTGCTTTTGATTGATCTTCTTGAGTAGTAGATCTTTCGTGCTGATCCAACTTAAACCCTTGATCTTGTTCCCCTTTTGAAATTGCTCAATGTGTGCTAGCTCATGCATAATGATAAAGGAGAAGAAAGGAAAATATAGATCGTATAAAGCCTCTGACAAACGTTCGCCAAGGGAATTGACTGGAAAATCAATAGAGTTTGCAAAAATGCTGAATTTATCGTCCCCCATGGTTTTCTTTAAGGCATAAAAGTCCCTTGCTAAGTTGAAAATGGTAATCAGTGAGTCTCCTCCTACTAAAGCACTCTTACCAAAGCGGTCGGCATATACTAGTCCCGTGTTAATGGCTACCCTCATCATTCCACCTGAACATCCTAGTTCTTCGACGGTAGGTGAGGCATAGATGTCATCTAGAGATTCTATGAATTCTAGCTGACAGGCTACGTCCTCATCTATAGTCAGATAACTGTCTTCAGACGCTTCGGAAGTTGTAGGTATTAGAAAGTCGAAAAATGCCTGTTTCCCTTTGTAGAGATCCTGGTAGTTACTGGCTCTATGTAGGGAGATTAGATTGTAGTTCGATAAATAGGGGTCTTGTAGGCCTTCAAAATCTTCAGCATTAAAATTCGCCAATTGTACTTGTCGCCACACCCCAATTTCATTGGAACATTCAAAAAAGAGGAAGGCTAAGTAGTACGAATCTATCAATACTACGTTTGGATGAAGGGCTATTAAGTTGTTTAAACAGGATTGATGAAAGAACTTGGAGTTAATATTCCCTATAGTGAAGTTGTCTTCTTTTCCGATGGAATCTACTAACCGCCCATTGAATACATAGAAATTGATGTGATCCTCACTGTATGCTGCGTTGATCTGAAATGGAGTTTCATTATCCATTAATCCTAGGGATTTTTTGACGATGTATTCCAAAAATGGATTAAACCTGTCGTCCAAGAATTCCCTTTCTGCTAGATCACTGAGATAGCTGCGCCGGTCTTTCCCTCCTTGCCCTTTGGGAAATAGTAAACTAAGAGCCAAAATCAATAGGATAAACCCGATGGGTAAGATATATCTATTCTTCATCGTCATCTTTGATTATTGTCTTAAAGAAGAAGCCGTTTTGATAGGAAAGCAAGCCGATTAGGAGCAAGTTCTCTATCTCTTCGACCGATTGGTAGATCGCTAGAATGACGATCGGACAGGCGAGTATTACTATCCATAGACTTCTTGAACTCGCAGATTCCCGAAATATCCGCTTAAAACTGAATCTGTATTTTCGAGATTTTTCTACCTCATCAAATAATATCTTCGAGAATATGCCTATCACTGTAAATAGACCAATGATGCTAGGCTTTAAAAAGTATTCAAATAGTAAATCTGAATCGGTCTCCTTGAAGCCTGCAAATTCAACTTCAGTTAGATAATACTTGGCTACCGAAAATAAAACGAAATAGCCCAAGAATACGACAAGGGGCATAAGGGTAGAGAAAACATTTTTCATACTTCTGAATCTGTATTTTGATACTAATGTTGAATATTAGGTCTTAGATGTAAAAGAGTACTTAGAAAGCTATCTTCAATAAGGCTGATCGATTTCTGCGACTGAATGCCAAATCATAATTCAAAGATTCCATTGCTGCTGCTTTCCACTTTCATTGCAGGTGTTTTCCACTGTCCATTGCAGGTGTTTTCCACCTGCAATCCCCCACCCCATCACCCCACTTGCTGAACCGACAGCAGCACCAACGCACTAAGAAATAGCAATACACTCGCCAACAAGAAGCGCAGTTTGATCTTAATCGTGCGAGCATGTGTCTCCTGAATACTCTTGGAAGACTTCTGCGTATATCGATAGCGAAAGGGAAACAAGACGAAGAAGGACAGGGTTAAGGACAACAGCCAACTGATCATGATGGCTAAGTTCAAATAGTTGTCTTCGGCGGCCTTAGTGAGATCCGGAGATAGCTTCAGGTAGACGGTAAGCGAGATAGAGATCATACCGGAGAGAAACTTCGCAGCATCCTCCAGCCGCTCCGGCGTCTTCTGGATCGTTTCTCTTTGGTATGCATGCCAGGCCTTTGCCTCAGAATCGGCTTTCCGGGCCTGAATGATCGGTGGCTGTTCTTCCGGTTTAGTCTTGTCTGTCATCTCCTGATGGATTAGTGTTGTTGGATAAGGCGGTCTGATACAATGCTGCGTATTCAGTATAGGTGGGAAGGAGGAGTTGCCGGGTTTGCTTGAGCCACTCTTCCCTTTGATCCTTTGCAATAACGGCTTTTTGAATCTGGGCAAGTAAATAGCGACATATCTCTTCTAAGTTACCAACTTCTTGATATTCTACTGAAACACTAATTGCTTCCTGAATACTTTTAACAAATAATGAAAAATTTCTAGCGTCTAGTTCAACAGAAGCTAGGCCCCTCCAATGTAAGGTCATCCATAATGGATGTTTATGGGCATTCAAGGCAATGGCTTGCTGGAAGGCTTGGCGTGCACCCTCTAGATCTGCCTGATCAAATGCAAGCCAACCCATGTTATCATATACAATGGCTTGGCTTACTTGCTGATTTAATCCTTCAGCAATTTGAAGCGCGGCTAGATAGTGCAGTCCTGCTTTTTCATATTCTTTTTTTTGCCTCCAAAGACGCCCAAGTTCAACATGTATCTTCTCCCGAATATAGAGATAAGGTTCTTTATCCTGTTGAGATTGCTTTAAGGCTTGCTTGAGGTATCGAAAGGCTATGTCATCCTTTTTTGCACTTGCATAAGTGTAACCCAGGTTGAATAGTATCGTGCTCTTGTTCTGCTCTAGCCATTCTGCTGGAATTTCCCCTTCCAGTATCTGCTTGTAGGCGGCAATAGCCTGCTCATTTTCACCGAGACTTGTATATACACCTCCAAGTCGATTTAGTAACGGACCTAAATTAGTGCCTGCCAATTTGTGCTCCTCTTTGACTAGCTTTTGAGCAGATAGAAGTGCAGTTAGGGCTTTTTTGTCCTGCTGCTGAAGGCTATAAGCATCACTTAGGTAGAGAAGGTCTACGTATAGGTCGTCAACACCAGCTTTATCCACTTGGGGATAGCTCGCTACTAGGGTTTCATATAGCGCAATGGCTGATTGGTAGCGCCCGTTCATAGAATAGCAGTAGGCTAATGAGGAGGCTAATTCTAATTGCTCTACATTTGTGATACGGGCGATTTGCTGCCAGGCTGCCTCCAAATAGCTGATGGCCTCCCTGTATTGCTTGGATTGTGCATAGATTTCCCCAACGACATGATTGCCTTCTATAACCTTTGTATGATCTGCTGGATGAACTTCCTGTAGAAGTTCTAGGGATTGTTTGTAATGTTCAATGGCAACTTCTAATTGGCCTTTTCGGTAATGATAAAGGCCTAGATTATGCAGACACAGGCCTTCGATGGATTTATTCTTGAGTTGCTGACTGATGCTTATTGCTCGCTTTAGATAGGCCTTACTGCGAGCCAGTTTCCCTTCCTCGATGTAGATATAACCCAGATTGTTGAGGGCCGTTGCTTCTCCTGCCAGATTTCCTGTTTTTTGAGCCTGTTTAAGGGCTTTCTCCTGATAGTATAACGCTTTGTGTGGACTTTTTCCAATTAGTGAGGTAGCTAAATTATTCACTAGCGGGTTGTTCGAGGGATCCGAGTTGTTTCTTTTACGATCAGCCATAGCTTTCTCTAGTAAGGCTGCTCCTTCCTCTTCCCTATTCATGTTTACTAGTATCTGCCCCATACTACTAGTAATCATTTCTGATTGGTCCGGATGTTCTAGGTATCTGCTAGTGAATCGATTAATTTTTAAACTTGTTTTGAATAGCTCAAGGGCTTCTTCATTTTTTCCTAGTTCTGCTTTGACCAAGGCTAGGTTGTTGTGAATCAAAGAATAGAGGCCGATGTTTAGCCAACGTTTTCGGTATACCTTCAGTAACATATCCTCGGCTAATTCAAAGTTGCTGAGTTGGTAATGTAGCAGCCCAAGGTTACTCTGTACTCTGATTCTAAATAAAGAATCGAAGTAGGATCGTTTTCCAAGGGCTTTTTCAAAATAGTTAAGCGCTTTGTCATGATCCCCTTTTGTCAGCCAATATTGACCCAACGCGTCTAATACTTCCGCTGGGGTTTCTTCTTGAAGAAAGGATTCTGTCATCTCTCCTACTTGTAATATGGGTTCATAGGCTTGGTTGATTACGTAATGATAGAGTAACCTCCGGCTAAGGAGTTTTACATATGATTTGCGTTCTGCTTTGTGGTAGTGCCAGAAGGACCAAACCCAGCTTGTTAGGTCTAGTCGCCGTTGAAGATAAGCTACGTAGAAGAAGTGGAATCCTGCTTTGGAATGCGAGAAGTTGACATGATCTGCATTCCGGTCTTCTATGATTAATTTGATAGAGTTTGGAATGATATAAAAGGGCCTTTTTTTCTTTTTGTCGTGCTCTAGATAGTGCTGTTCTACCAGGCCAAGATGGACGAGTTGCTGCAGGACTTGCGCGATTTTCTTTCTTTTTCTCTTCTTGCGAAGCTGTATCCGGATGGCATGTGTTCTCACAGCATAACGATAGTTGAATAGCACCATGAGAATTCCTTTCTGCTCATCGCTTAAGGCAGACCAGATACTAGCAAAACCTAGATAGTCTTCGTAGCGACGGGTTAATTCGCCTTCTTGTTCATCTAGGAAGTCTACTAATTTCTCTTCAGTTTGGTAATACTCTCCTTCCTGTTTGCGATAGATTAGGTCTAAAGTTTCCAGCAACCATACATGTCCTTCGATACCAAGGTACAGTAACTCGGTAACCCTGTTAAAGGTAAGGCCCTCTTGCTTTTTGCCGACTTGGCGAATCTGCATCGGCTCCCGATGTAGGTTTCGTAGTTCTAAGATGCTGCACTTTTTCCAAAAGTCTTGATAGTTTAAACCTCCTAAGCTATAGGTGTGGTATTGCGCTAAGGCTGGATGATAGTAGCGACCAGTTATGATTACGGGGGCTAGCTGACACTCTCTAATGGCGCTTAGAAATGCGAGGATTTCCTGATCCCTGATTTTAAAGGGGCCACCCGGGAAGTCCTGCGCTTCTTCAAGTCCATCGAGGAGGAAGATAAGGGCGGCGGATGGTTGTAGTTGCTTTACCAATTCTACACCTTGCTTGATCTGCTTCTGTGAGCTGGTTGATTGCTCTATTGACAGCGGTTTTGGTTCTCCTTTCGCTGTACTAAGCTGAGCTAGTTCCTGTACGATTGAGCCTACTTCTCGGTTTTTACAGCTTATGGTAATGAGCGAAGTGTCGGATTGCTGCAGTCTGTACTTGTATATAAGCTGCTCTGCTAGAGCTGTCTTTCCGAAACCGCCGGCTCCATAAATGAAAATGGACTCGTTTTTTAATAGTCGGGGAAGCAGCTGGGCTATTTCTTTTCGTCGACCAATAAAGGTAGTAGTGGGTGTACTTTGTTCTAGTGCTGTTGGTTCGGTCAACGGCTTTTCCACCTGCATTGCCCATGGGATGATATGTTCGCAGCCTTCGTTAAAGTAGAGTTGAGGGATAATCCATTGTACTGGGGGGTGGTCTTGATTTTCTGTTTGCTCTTTTTCCTTGATATGAAGTACCGCGGCTTGAAAGGCTTGTGGTAAGGTCTGCTGCCCAGCGAGTTGCTCGTACAGTTGAGCGGTGAATGCGCAGGCGTACGAGTCCAGAATGCTTATACTCATTGCTATAACGGCTGGAATCTTGGCCTGGAGGATGTGGTTG
>CAJXPD010000277.1 GCA_913057785.1 uncultured Lewinella sp.
GCGAGGGAATTCCTCATCCAATTTAAGATTGTCCAACAGATAACAGGACGAATGGAAGAAGCATTAGAGGATTAGTAGGCCCCTTAAAGTGCCTGCTCCTGAAAACGCTTCCAGGCTTTTGCAGCTACTTCTTGCGTTAAATGCTCAATATAATAGCTTCCTGCTCCGGGATCGATCACTCGATCCATAAAGCTTTCCAATTGCAACAGATGCTGAACATTTCTAGCGATTCTCGGTCCGAAATCGGGATTGTCTGTGAATCGGGTATCGGTGGTTCCATGGCCATGGTCAGCAGCTGTAACGAATAACTTGCTGGCTCCACCAATTACGGCAGACATCGCCTGCGTGGCTGACTGGATCATAAAGTGATAGGGGTCATCGACTGTGGTCGGAGCTGCCGTGTAAGCCGTAATTTGCATCACTGAAGTGTCCAACTCATAGGCCTTTAATACATTGGCCCACAACATTTTCAGGGCGCGAATTCGGGCTATCTCGACAAAAAAGGTATTGTTGGTAGTGATGGCAAATTGGATACAATGGGCACTTTCCCGAGCATTGATTCCCAATGCTTGCAACTTGGCAATGTAGGTTTGACCTGCAAGAATCTGAGTCGCTAAATCTTCAGCCATATCCAATGATCTAACCGCTGGAGACTTGATATGCAGCAGCTGTACCGGAGCCTGACCTGAATTCCGAATTAACTGAGCGGTCTGCCCAAGGCTATGTTGATCTAGGGTAGGCGTCCAGCTCAAGGAGCCGCTCCAGGCATCACTTGCTACTCCTTGGTCAGCCAGATAGGCTTGCATGGCCTCCCAAAATGTAATCACAGGGAAGGCTTCTGTTTTCCAAGAAAAATGCAAAGAAATGTAGGAGGGTATCACATCCTTTAGAAGCACGCCCAATTGTGCTTTGGTCAGTGGAGATTCCAATTCAAACTCCAATGCATTAGCTCCACCTTGTAGACTAGCCAGCACCTTTTGGTTGGTTTCCTTGAGATCAGCTACCTTAATTAATTGCCCAATTTCCCATTGGTTGGCAACCCTTGAATCTGTTAGACTGGAACTTTGAGGAGAATCAGCAGGATGAAATAATGGCGGGATCTTAAGGCCAGGCTCTGGCTCCCAGTAGAGCGTCTCTAGTGCTTTTCCTTTTAGATCCTTTTCAATCTTGGCCATCCATTCTGCTCGATCAATGGAAGGGAATTCAGCAAATAAAGGGCTTTTGTTTGGCATGGGCTGTACTTTGCTTCCGGCCGAAATTAGCTAAATATTGTAAATAGCCTTAACTTTTGCCAGATCAATTTCGTTCTAAGGATATGATTTATCTCGATAATAATGCCACTACTGCAACCGATCCACGAGTCTTAGACACCATGCTTCCCTACTTCTATGAGAAGCCCGGCAATGCGGCCAGTAGAAGCCATCCTTATGGATGGGTGGCTACCGAAGCGGTGGACTTGGCTAGAGAGCAATGCGCCCAATATTTCGGTGCGGAAAAACGAGAAATGATCTTTACGAGTGGAGCTACCGAAGCCATTAATCTGGCGATCAAAGGCGTTTTTGAAATGTACCATCGTAAGGGGAAACATATCATCACAGTGACGACAGAGCACAAGGCAGTGTTGGATACTTGTCACGCTTTGGAAAAGAGAGGAGGGGAGGTAACGTACCTCTCAGTTGACCAGCAGGGCTTGATCGACCTAGAAGAATTAGAAGCAGCAATTAGGCCGGATACCATTTTGGTGGCGGTGATGTGGGCTAACAATGAGACGGGAGTGATCCAACCC
This sequence comes from uncultured Lewinella sp., assembly GCA_913057785.1. Lineage (GTDB taxonomy): Bacteria > Bacteroidota > Bacteroidia > Chitinophagales > Saprospiraceae > DT-111. The sequence continues at coordinate 1,787 of CAJXPD010000277.1, forward strand.
ATTAAGCAGATTGGAAGTCTATGCGATCGAAAAGGCGTCCTCTTTTTCAGTGATGCTACCCAAGCAGTAGGTAAGATCCCGATTCGGCCGAAGGAACTAGGTGTTCATCTCCTAGCTTTTTCAGCTCATAAATTCTATGGGCCGAAAGGAGTTGGCGGTTTATACGTGAATCACCGGGCTCCCAGAGTGCGCTTGACGCCTCAATTGGACGGCGGTGGGCATGAAGGGGGCTTTCGATCTGGTACATTAAATGTGCCAGGGATTGTGGGAATGGGGAAGGCGATCGAATTGGCCGAACAAGCAATGAAAGAGACGAATGAGCAACTTCAAATCTGGAGAGATCAATTGGAAGAGCGTCTAATGAACGAATTGGAGGAAGTCTACCTAAATGGCCATCCAAATGACCGTTTGGGGCATGTTTCCAACCTAGTTTTTCGATTTGTGGATGCGGAGGCACTCATGGCTACTTTTAACCGAGACATTGCGGTATCAGCAGGTTCGGCTTGTACCTCGGCAGACCCTTCCCCTTCTCACGTGTTGATTGCGATGGGGAAAGGCAAGACCGGAGCGGAGTCTTCGATCCGATTTAGTTTTGGGCGTTTCAACCAGGCGGAAGAGTTGGAAAAGGTGGTGCAAGCTGTGATACATGGAGTGAACCATCTAAGGAGTCAGAGCCCCGTCTGGGAAATGTTTAAGGAAGGTATTGACGTAGAGAGCTAGCGGACAGATAGGCAAAAAACTAATGAAGAGGATTGTTTGTTATCATATTGTACCTTATTTTTGAATAGAATTAAACGTCGCTGAGGATATTCGAGTCTATAGAATACTAGGATGAGGAGAGATTGTGGGTTTGAATTTTAGAGCTTAGTGATCCTTCTTCAAGACTAGAAAATCAGCGAAGTACCAGAATTAAATACTTGTTAGATGTTATTCGTTGCAGATAGTGCCAAGGAAAAAATTGTGGAAATCAAGTCAAAGGATGGCTTGACGGAAGGTCATTTCGTGCGAGTTAGTGTGACTAGTGGTGGTTGTTCCGGCTTGACTTATAACATGGAGTTTGATGATGAACTCAAACCAGACGACCAAATCTTCGAAGATAATGGAGAAAAGATCGTAACTGATCTAAGAAGCTTCCTCTACTTGTGCAATACCACTTTAGAATTTTCCGGAGGGTTAGATGGCAAAGGTTTTTATTTTAACAACCCTAATGCTGCCCGCTCTTGTGCTTGCGGGGAGAGTTTTGCCGTTTAACGCTTATCCATTCACATGTATCGACTAGGTTTCGATGCCAAAAGGCTTTTCAACAATTTTACGGGATTAGGAAATTACAGTAGGACTTTATTGTTCAACCTTGGACAGTACTTTCCAGATAATGCTTACTTTCTCTATACCCCAAAGGTCAAGGATAATCCAGAAACACATTACTTTCTTAGCAGCCCTTCCTATACGCTTAAGACACCAAAATGGGTTCCTGGCTCCTACTGGCGCTCCTCCGCAGTGAAAGGGCCTTTACGTCGAGATAAAATTCAACTCTATCATGGACTAAGTCACGAAATACCCATTGGGATGCAAAAGACGGGCATCCGAACGATCGTCACTATTCATGACTTGTTGTATAAGCATTTCCCTCATCAATATGCCTTGCCTGATCGAAAGATCTATGATTTCAAGTTCCGATATGCCTGTGAACATGCCGATCGAATTGTGGCCATCAGCGAGGCTACCAAGCGAGATATCATTCACTTCTTTGATATTCCGGAAGAAAAGATCTCGGTAATTTACCAGACTTGCCATGATCGCTTTATGCAAGAACGCTCCCAGAAGAGTTTACAAGCGGCAAAGGAAAAGTATCAACTACCGGATCAGTACTTGTTCTACGTTGGATCTGTGATTGAAAGAAAGAATCTTCTAGGTGTAGTGAAAGCCATGACACTCCTGCCTAAGGATTTGCAACTGCCCTTGGTGGTGGTCGGAGGACGGAGCGAGTACCAGCGTCAGGTAGAGAGCTTCATTGCTGAGGCAGGGCTGAAGGACCAGGTCTTTTTTATCTCACCTACATTCAAAGATCTATCTGCGCTGTATCAGCAAGCTCAAGTCTTTTTGTATCCCTCTTTCGCAGAAGGTTTTGGGATTCCAGTGTTGGAGGCACTTTACAGCAAGGTGCCGGTCGTTACCTCCAATTGCTCTTCCCTCCCGGAAGCAGCTGGCCCTGGCGCCTATTTGGCGGATCCCCATCTGCCAGAGGATATTGCGCAGGGAATTCAAAAGATCCTAACGGATTCAACTTATCGAGAGCAGTTGATCCAAAATGGATTTGAGCATGCACAGCAATTTAAGGGCGAACCCCTGGTCAGGCAGATGATGAATCTGTACGAAGAGTTGCTATAATAACCTGAATTTTCTCTTTCCCAAGTCTGTAATTAAGTACCATTACTAGTGCAATTAAGCACCAAATATCTTTAGCTGCGGATTTATTTTTAGATTGGTCTAAAAATTATTTTACCCTGTATTAAAAAAGTGTATATTTGTTCGGATACATAAGCTATTGGTATGAGTGAGCTACTAGAAATATTGCAGCAAGAATGGGCTATCCGAGCCTTGATCGCTTCCAGTTTGGTAGGGGTCATGTGCGGGGTATTGGGTTGCTTTATTGTTTTGCGAAATATGTCTCTGGTAGGGGATGCTTTAGCCCATGCCATCTTACCAGGCGTGGTTTTTGCTTTTGTAATCGTGGGTTACAGTGCCCTCGGCTTCTTTACTGGAGCCGTGATCGCCGGACTTTTAACGGCCCTTGGGATTACCTGGATTCAGCATAATGTGGGCACAAAGAATGATGCAGCCATAGGAATTGTATTCACTGCCATGTTCAGCATTGGGGTGATGGGGATCTCCTACATCAGCAGAAATGAGGGCGTGCATTTGGATTTAAAGGACTTCCTGTTTGGGAATGTCCTTGGTGTAGCGAATAGTGATCTGTATCTAACCACCGGGGTTACCATCTACGTGGTCATCAGCGTCATCGTTTTCTATCGCTACCTTTTCGTCTCCACCTTCCAGCCGGTGATCGCTGAAACGATGGGGATTCCTGTACAATTGATCCACTACTTCTTAATGTTATTGTTGTCTTTTGCTGTGGTTGCCTCTCTGCAAACGGTAGGCGTGATTCTGGTTGTGGCGATGTTGATTACGCCAGCATCTACTGCGTTACTCTTGTCCAAACGCTTGCCAACTGTAATTCTTATTTCCGCCATTATTGGTCTGTTCTCTGCCGTATTGGGTTTAGTTTTTGCCATCATACTAGAAACCACACCAGGCCCGGCCATGGCTGTTACAGCCACCCTGTTCTACACCCTAGCGGTGTTCTTTGCCCCGGAGAAAGGTTTGGTTTTCCGACAGCTACGCAAACGACAACTCAAAGCTAGGATCAAGCTGGAAGATGGTCTTAAGCAAGCCTACCGATTGGAACAACAAGGAAGCCTTACAATTGAGAGTTTAGCAGAAAAACTAGGGGCTACAACTAGTAGTTTACAGAAAATTCTCCAACTCCTTCGTACTAAGGGATTATTAGAAAAAGGCGACCTTAAATTGACCTCTATCGGAATCGGGGAAGCTGAAAAATTGGTACGTGCGCACCGGCTATGGGAAACCTATCTGGTGAATAAAATTGGTCTAAATAATGAGCAAATCCACGAGGAAGCTGAACGCTTTGAGCATTTATTACCTGAGGCCCTCTTAGATGCGGTGGATCAGGAATTGGGCTTTCCTAGCACAGACCCACACGGCTCCCCAATCCCTGCCAAGGCCGGGGAACCTAGTTTTCCTTTGATACGCCTGGCTAGCCAGGAACAAGGACAAATCGCTGAACATCAATCCAGGCAATATGTTAGTGCGCAACTATGGCAGATGGGATTGTTGCCCGGAGCTGATTTTAAGGTGGAAGAAAAATCTCTAGACGAAGTGCTATTGAAAGTAGGGGAGAAGGAGGTTCGCTTACCGATTTCCTTAGCGCGATTAATCAATGTCGAGAATACGGATAGCTAGATTCAGCTTTTGTGAGGTTCCAGCAGGATGGTACTACTGCTGATCCAGCCACTCCTGCAGGCTATCCCAACTTAGACTCACACAGGTAGACCGACCAGGGAAAGCCTTCGCCGCTGCAAAAGCTTCAAATTCTTCATCGCTCGTCGGAGCACCCTCAAAGGCTATATTCAGAAAAGTTTCTTTCATGGCAGGAATGTCTTCTATGGCCATCCCCTCCAAACGCTGTACGAGGATGGACGTTGAAGCTTTAGAAATTGCACAACCAAACCCACTGAAAGAAGCCTGCTTGATCTTGCCCGCCTCCACTTGTAAATACAACTTGTACTTATCTCCGCACAATGGATTATAGGCCTCGATCTGGTGATCGGGTGCCTCCATCTCTTCGTAGTGATAGGGGTTCTTATTCAGTTCAAGAATAACGGAACGGTACAACTGTTTAAGTTTACTTTCTGTATCCATAGCTACGAATCTACTCTTTTCTGTTTAGATTTTGATACCAGCAATGCACCGCTCTGGCACCGTCGGCTAACCAACCCAAAAAAAAATTCAATCAGCCTTGATCTTTCAATTGAAAAAATGGTTCTACATTGTATAGCTAATAACGCTATAACACACCAAAAAATAGAAAGTTGGCTAGGCCACCCTAGCACTGAGAATATAAAAGCATAAGTTACTATGAGTAAGAAAGGTAAGCATCAAAAGCATGCAAAGTTGACTCGCCCTGCAGTCGGGCAGTTCGGTCGCAAGGAATGGGCTATCATCGGAACACCTTGCGGAAATATCCAGCAATTGTCCTACCAGTTGATCGAGGCACTTTCCAAATCTTATCGCATGGCTTATGTGGATGCCGATCATGCCAGTGGCGATGAGGAAAAATTGGCGGATAGCCCGATTGAAAATGCCATGGATGCGGGCGCACAAGTTGAGTACATTGACAAAATCCACTTTCATCGTTTTGATAAACGGGAACAGATGGATGAATTCCAGTATAGAGCGCAGTTCCAAGCAGCGGATGGCGTGATAGTGAATGGTAATCACTTTTTGGCTAAACAGCAAATTGTAGTAGTTGATCCCAAAAAGGAAGCTTCGCTCAAGAAAAAATTAGATCGCCTGACGGATGTTCGATTGTTCTTGTTGGTCGAAGGGGTATCGGCAGTACCCAGTTATTTACAAGCGGTGATTGCGGATTGGGAAGCAAAGCCGGTTTTGGCTTTGTCTCAAGTGGGGGAGATTGCCCAATGGCTATCTCAGGACTTGGAAGCTAGCATCGCACCAGTAAAGGGACTGGTACTTGCTGGAGGTAAAAGCCAAAGAATGGGAAGAGACAAAGGCTTATTGACCTACCATGGGAAACCACAGCGAGAACATATGACATCGCTGCTCCGTCCACTCACCAAGGGAGTAGCGCTGTCCTGCCGACCAGGTCAGCTAGAAGCAACAGTATCGGAATTACAACTACTACCTGATAGTTTTCTAGGATTAGGACCATTTGGTGCGATATTATCTGCTTTCCGAGAGGATCCAAATGCTGCATGGCTGGTGGTGGCCTGTGATTTACCATTATTGGATGAAACTACCTTAGCCCATTTAATCGCCAAACGAAACCCCTCCAAGCTGGCTACGGCCTTCCTAAATCCAGCCACCAACTTCCCGGATCCCTTGGTGACGATCTGGGAGCCCAAGGCTTATCCTGTGCTCTTGTCCTTCCTGGCACAGGGGTATTCCTGTCCTCGCAAGGTACTGATCAATACGGATATTGAATTATTGGAGATTCCGAACCCTGAAGCGCTTCGGAACGTCAATACACCAGAGGAAATGGAAGCTGTGCAAACCATTCTAGGTGCAGGATAACAAAGGATTTAGCTATTCTGCTGGGACTGAAGTAGGCCAAATACTTTTAGGCTGATAAAGCGGTCGTTCTTGTACTCGCAATTGCGCATGGTCCCTTCGTGCTTAAATCCTTGTTTCAACAATACCTTATCTGAAGCCTTATTGCCCGTCTCGACAAAAGCTTCGATACGTTCCACTTTCAATTGTTTGAAAGCAAAGGAGATAATCACTGGTAAGGCCTCCTGGATATAACCCTGTCCCCAATGCTGTCGTAGCAACCAGTACCCCAACTCGATCTTGCGATGTTCAGCTTGATACTCATTATATCCACAGGCACCGAGGAATTGCTGTCTGTCTTTGTCGCAAATGGCCCACCAAATACCGCTTTGCTCTTGCCACAACAGTTCATACCACTCCATTTGTTCCTCTGTGGCTTCGTAGGTCTCAAAAGACACACCATAATATTGAATAACCTGCGGGTGAGAGAGTCCCTCGAAAATATGGTATTGATCTCCAGCCTTGATCTGTCGAAGTGCTAGTCGTGCACTATCTAGACTTGGAAATTGTGATGGAAACATAATGAGTTATAGTAGGGGATCCGAAGATGTAAAGTCAACAGGCTCAGGGAAGGAAAGGTTCCTGTTTCAGCATTTCAACTACCGCCATACCTTTCTCATGTAGGCGCTTGACCTCTTGAGGAGGGAGTAATTCATTAAACCGGTAAAAGATCATGTAGTAATTCAGGCCTTCTAGGTACCACTTCTTTTCGACAGAAAAGAATTTCAGAAACTCATCATTAAGGGAACTTCGAATGTATTCTTCATCCTCTCCCTTTAAATAATAGTTTTCGGAAAACTTGGGATACTCTTCAAAATCAATATCATCAAAGCCTAAAAATGCGCCTACTTTGTGGAAGAAGTTTTCAGGTTTCATCCAAAACTGAGGTAGGCCCAAATTCTTGGACTCTACAAAAAAAACGGTCTGTTTGAAGGTGCGGGATGAATTTCCGGTACTGATAGTGAATTGATAATCAAAAATACGGGTGTCTATCTGATGTAGTCCACTTTGCTTATGTAGGAGGTTCTTGATGCGTTTTCGCCCTCCTCTTCGGAAAAGTTTGAAGTCTTTCAATAGAGTTTTCAGCCCCCATTCATCTTTCGGGCTGTACTCCATATCGAGTTGATAGGCTAGTCGTTCAATTTGTTGTTGTCTGGACAAAGGTGTTTAAGCTGCATGTTTTTGGAAATAGAAACTAGCGTCTTGAATCGTTTCGATAGAAGCCACCTCTTCCGGCGTCAGGTACACATTGAATTGGTACTCCAAATTGGCGATCAATAGCAACAGGTCAATTCGATCCAAGTGTAAGTCATCTTGAAGATGACTGTAAGGGTAGATTCTTTTCACTGTAGGTTTGAGGGACCAGCGGATAGATTCAATAATGGCCTCCGCTGTAGGCATAGGTTTTTTCTTTAAGATCACTTGATTTGCCATAACTACAGAAGTTTTCACTCAAATATGATTGTTTTCGATCCTTATCGATTAAAACAACGCCTGAAATTGACAATTAGTTGCTTTACAAGCCGAAAAAAGGACCTTTTTCGCAAATCGTGTACCAAAGTTTAGGATAGGGCGAAAAACTTTTATTATCCTTGGGTTTAACTTCTTCTTATTTGCTTCTAAATCGGGCAATTAAGTGGAATGAGGTAGCCTAGAAGGCCCGTAGATATTACGTAGAAGAGACAAATTTTAATTTTTTTTGATTTTTTGCGCAAATATTTACTTTTGTATAGGATTGTTTTTTCATTTTCCATAAATTTTTAAACCTAATCGACGTGGACAACGAGAGAAATCAAAGGAGATTCGAGAGCGTCTATTCCAAGAAAGTACGTGCGGGAAAAAGAAGAACATACTTCTTTGATGTGCGCAAAACGAAGGGGGATGACTACTATTTAACCTTGACAGAAAGTACCCGAAAGTTTAATGGGGATGGTTATGAACGTCATAAGATTTTCTTGTACAAAGAGGACTTTAACCGCTTTGTTGCTAGTTTGGAAGAGGTAGTAGACTATGTGAAGACGGAGTTGATGCCGGACTATGATTATGACGAATACACTCGTCGACATGAAGAGTTTGAACGCCAACAAGCCCTAGAAGAAAGTGGTGGCGGTGGCGACACCAAGGAGGATACTACCAATAATGGTGAGGTAGAATCGGAAGACGACATGTCTTGGTAGAACCAAAAAGAGCGAAATTTGCAACCAACAAATTTCGCTCTCTTTTTTTGTCACTTTACCTCTTGAGTGACAGCTTTAGTAGGCTCCGTAATATCTTCGCAAGATCCACTCTGCACTTAGGAGTCCCAAAAGCAAGAAGAATATCCACTTTAGATTTATTACTGATCGTGTCTTACTGGTCTCATAAATGATCGGTTTGATATTTTGTTGTTCCAAGAGATCATTTACACTGGACAATTGGGCTGGATAGACCATTTGCCCTCCAAACTTTTCACTCAAAAGACGTAGCAACCCATGATCCGCGGCTGTTTCGTACACCTCCAATTGAATGGGCTCTACACTGAACTGCCCGGAAAAGCTTAAGTTTTCTCCATTGCTGAAGACATTCGCTTTGTAATTGTAATTTCCTACGGGGAGGAATCCTGCATTTAAGCTATAAGCTCGTCCCGTTTTATTGAAGATAAAGTTGAACTCTTTGCCACTGCCATCTGTGATGACCATACTTACATCTGGTTCATTGATGAGTTCGTAACTGCTATTATACAATTCGGCGTCGAACAGTACCTGCTCGTTTTCATTGAAGATATTCTTACTAAGACTGACTCGAAATCTTCGTTTATCTTCTTTAACAGAAATATACTGAACAGATTTACTGATTAACTCATTGAATATCTCGTGGTTTTGATGTTGGAGATAGTCAAAGAGTCTCCATTTCCAGACCCCTTCTGCACAAAGGACACCTTGCCGCTGTCCTTCAGATTCTCCCATGACTAAGAGTGGAAAACGAGTATCAATTCTACCGATCCGCTGATATAGGAAAACTTGCCCATCTGCCTCTACATTGAAATCACCAAATGGAGCGGTGAGTGGAGGGAAAACTGAAAGTTCACGAGCAAAATCATCGGAAGTGGTGAAGAGGTTAAAGTTAGGGGCAAGCCTACCTTGTACTTCGTTTGCCGTAGGGGCACTTCGGCGAATGGTCACCATCCGCTGGCTCCGATTCAATACATTCAAATTGGTCTGTGAACCCACTATAAAGAAGATCGGAATTTTTCGATTTTTAGCCTCATCTAGGACCACCCTAGCCTCATTTCTTATACTAGGTAGTTGATGCAGAATGAGCATATCATATTCAGCCAGTTGTTTGCTGAAATTGTCGATGTAGGCTATTTCTACTTGGTAGTTCTTATTAAGTGTTATCTGCTGCTTTAAGGCGGTTAGATCCGGGTGCGGAGAGTTTCCAACCACCAGAATCTTCTGACGAGCATCCAAAACATCGATGAAGATGTCTTTGCTATTGTTGCCGGTAGTCACTTCATCGGGGATTGGACTCAGGGCTATACGATATCGCTGTACTCCCGCCTCATCGGCATCCAAAATGAGCTCTTCCGTATGGAAATAGTCGTTCTTGTCGATGGATAGTACCTGCTCTTGCAACTTGCGTAAGTTCCCATTTTGGACCTTGTAGACGGTCAGCGTGGTGTTTGATCCTGCTGCATTTTGCCCGGCTACATCGATCTGGATAGAGAACTTATCTCCCAGATAGGCGATCTTATTGTGGAAAACGCGCTTTAGGACTATGTCGCGTTTCGGGGTGGTATCGCCCAAGGCCACCGTATAAATCGGTACCGCAAGCTTGGAGCTGGAATAAATTGGGTTGCTTCCTTCATTGTATATCCCATCTGTTGCCATCACGATTGCCCCCAAATTCTGATTAGTATAGAGGTCGTAGATGTCTCCAAGAAAGTCAGAGATATTGGTGATTTTATCCTCAAAAGAAAAAGGAATTTCTTCTCTAACACTACTACCGAAAGCGTACTGCTTCACTTCAAACTTATCACTGAGGGATTCGGATAGGCCCTGGAATTGCGATTGGTAAGAGGTTCTATCAGCTTCCGAAAAGCCACTCAAAACGGATTCTGATTCGTCTTGTGCGAGAATAACCACAGGCTTTTGCGTATCAATTTCTGCAGATTTCAACAGCGGCGAGAGCAACAGTGCTGCTAGTGCACTAACCGTCAAGAAACGCAGTGTACCAAGTAGCAGGTTCAAGCGTGAAGACAACTCTCTGAAAGTGGAATCTCGATAGTAAAGGATGAGGGCATAGGCCAAGCCTGCAAGTAGACAAAACAATAAATACCAAGTCGGGTACTGAAAGCTTAAATTATTCATAAGTATTGGGCCATATTTGCCAAATTGAGAACGAATTTGCTTGGCAAAGGTTGCCAAAGTTAGAATTTTAAGGGAATAAGTCCCTACCTTTTGTGTTAGCGATTTGTTAAAGGGAGTTAAGGGCCATCAATTTTTGGTATTTTTCGTTTCTATAGGTATAGGTGGGACAGCGCAGCCGCTTAGGTGCTTGTGACTCACTGCATTTACATCGCTTCAAATCCTGACTGGAATCATGCTATAATGCCTTTCCAACACGAATGAAGCTATTCCTTCGAAATTTCAAATTCACCCGCAATGAAAAAAAGCATCTTCATCACTTTCATCTTGTCTCTTATGATGCTGCCACAACTGGAGGCAGCTTACTTGCTGATTCCCATGGATGAAAGTGGCCAGAAAAATCACCTGAAAGCATATGGGATTACGTATTGGGTGCTTGACAAGGGCGTCGAGGCTTGGTGGTTGCTCAATTATAAAGGCGGGAGTTTTGCCTTTAAGCATAATCCTATTTTTGAAAAGGAATGCAAGACTAGAGGGGTAAGTTATAAGATTCTTCCCGATGTCCAATTCAATAATATATTAGCCAGTATTGAAAGTCAAGAGGTGAATGAAGCGGCTATGAAGTTGGAGGTGGCTCCTAAAATTGCTGTTTACACACCTGAATTTGGTAGGGGGGGCAAAAAGATTCAACCTTGGGATGATGCAGTAACCCTAGTATTGACTTATGCAGAAATCCCCTATGAAACGGTCTATGATACTGAGGCAATGAGTGATTTATTGCCTAAGTATGATTGGCTTCATTTGCACCATGAGGATTTTACGGGCCAATATGGCCGCTTCTATAGAGCCTTTAATAGCCAACCTTGGTATCGTGAGAACGTTCGCAATATGGAAGCGCTAGCTCGTAGCCTAGGTTTTGAAAAAGTTTCTGAACTGAAGCTCAATGTAGTCGAGAAATTTCGAGAATATGTGATTGGTGGTGGCTTTATGTTTGCCATGTGTTCTGCTACTGACACTTATGATATTGCATTGGCGGCAGCCGGTATTGATATTTGTGCTCAGATGTACGATGGTGATCCAGCTGATCCGAATGCGCAAGCCAAATTGGATTTTAGCAGGACGTTTGCTTTTAAGGACTTTGAATTGAGTCGAAATCCCTTGGAGTACGAATTTTCTAGTATCGATCATACTCGAGGACGCCGAGTGGCACCTCAGCAGGACTATTTCAGTCTGTTTGATTTTTCTGCCAAATGGGATCCCGTGCCCACGATGCTCACGCAAAATCACACGCGAACGGTGAAAGGGTTCATGGGCCAAACGACGGCCTTTAAAAAACAACTGATCAAGTCAGATGTCTTAATACTAGGAGAGAACAAGCCGGCCAACGAAGCGCGCTATATTCATGGCACGCAGGGTAAAGGCTTTTGGACTTTCTATGGTGGTCATGATCCTGAGGATTATCAACACCGGGTCAATGATCCTGAGACCGATCTAAATTTGCATCCCAATTCTCCGGGCTACCGCCTGATTTTGAACAATGTTCTTTTCCCGGCCGCCAAGAAAAAGAAACGAAAGACGTAAATTTGTTAGGAAAGAAAATTAAAGGATTCTAGATGAAACGAGCATGATTTTATTTAATAATAACCTTATACAATAGGATAATTAAAAGAAATCTTGCAAGCCTGTCTACTCGGTGTAGCCAGGTAGAAGCGTAGCGGTTACAGCTGCGGAAAATTTTTAAACAGATGAAAAAGTTATCAATATTGGCCGTACTCTTCGTGGCCATTAGCTGGCAGTTGCAAGCAGCCTACCTCTTAATTCCGATGGATGAGGAGTCCCAAACCGATCATTTAAAAGCATACGGAATAACCTACTGGGTGCTGGACAAAGGAGTCGAGGCATGGTGGTTATTGAATTATAAAGGGGGCAGTTTTGCCTTCAAACATAATGCGATTTTTGAACGGGAGTGCAAGACCCGCAATGTTAGTTACAAGGTTATTGCCGATGCGCAATTCAATGGCATCCTAGCAGAGATTGAGAATAAGGAAGCCAATATGGCAGCCATGAAATTGGAGGTGGCACCGAAGATTGCCGTCTACACGCCCGAGTTTAACAATAAAGGTGAAAAAATTCAGCCGTGGGATGATGCAGTAACCATGGTACTGACCTATGCTGAGATCCCTTATGAAACGGTTTATGATACAGAAGTATTAGGTGATCTGCTACCCAAATATGACTGGCTGCATCTACACCATGAGGATTTTACGGGGCAATATGGACGATTTTACAGAGGGTATCACAATCATCCTTGGTATCGGGAGAACGTACGGCGTATGGAGGCATTGGCTGCTTCTTTAGGATATGAAAAAGTGAGTCAATTAAAATTGAACGTAGTGAAGAAGATTAGAGAATATGTTGTGGGCGGAGGGTTTATGTTTGCGATGTGTTCAGCTACGGATACCTATGATATTGCACTAGCAGCGGAAGGCGTGGATATCTGCGCTCAAATGTATGATGGTGATGCTGCCGATCCACAGGCTCAAGGCAAACTGGATTTCTCTAAGACGTTCGCCTTTAAGGATTTCGACTTGGTGCGTAATCCTCTAGAATATGAATACTCTTCCATTGATCACAATAGAGGGAGGAATGTTTCTCCTCAACAGGATTACTTCAACCTTTTCGATTTTTCTGCCAAATGGGATCCCGTTCCGACCATGTTGACACAAAATCATACCCGGACGGTAAAGGGCTTTATGGGGCAAACTACGGCTTTTGTACGCAGACATATAAAGTCCGATGTTTTGGTATTGGGTGAAAATAAACCTGCGAATGAGGCTCGCTACATTCATGGAACTGCCGGGAAAGGCTTCTGGACTTTCTATGGTGGCCATGATCCGGAAGACTATCGTCACTTCGTAAATGATCCAGAAACGGACCTAAACTTGCATCCACACTCGCCAGGATACCGCCTAATTCTTAACAATGTGTTATTTCCTGCCGCAAAGAAGAAGAAGCGTAAAACATAAGGCCAGAAGATACTGTTAGTAGGAATGAAATAAATCAAATAAGGGATAGAAGTTGAGTTGATAAAGATAGGTTTGTAGGCCATTCCTTTGTGAATCCTTACCTAAACTTCAGACTAAAGGCACGCCTGGTGTCTTACTTGCTATCTCTGCCTTATATCTTAACCTCACATCATCAATCTATGAACTCGAAAACAATTTTTAGAGTCGTTCTTTGGGCGCTGCTTTTAACAGGAGGCTTCTTGGCTGGATCTGCCTGGAAAAATACAGAGGCCGCTGCTACTAGCAAGGAAAATGATACGGCAGTCTTGGTCAAAAACAACGACAATGTAGCGGAGGAGGCCGTGGCCAAGCCCGGTGTTAGAGAGGAGGCCCCTTCAATGGGTTTGACCTCGGCTGAGCAAGCCACGATCAAGTTGTTCGAAAATGCAGCACCTTCCGTTTGCTTTATAACGACCTCCAATGTGCGCCAGGACTACTGGACACGGAATGTCATGGAGATTCCCGGCGGCACTGGATCTGGTTTCGTGTGGGATGATCAGGGGCACATTGTAACGAATTATCATGTTATACAAAAAGCGGATCGCTATCAGGTAACCTTATCTGATCAGTCCACACATGATGCAGAACTTGTAGGTATCGCTCCAGATAAAGACCTGGCAGTCCTTCGGATCAATGTTCCTCGTAGAGATCTTAAGCCGATCCCGGTCGGGAATTCAATGAATTTACGCGTGGGGCAATCCGTTTTCGCCATCGGTAATCCTTTTGGTCTGGATCAAACCCTTACCACTGGTATCGTAAGTGCCTTGGGACGAGAGATTCAATCTGTGGCCAAGATTCCGATCCGAGATGTGATACAGACAGATGCTGCCATTAACCCTGGAAATTCCGGTGGACCTTTATTGGATTCTTCTGGCCGATTGATTGGGGTGAATACGGCCATCTATAGCCCGTCTGGGGCCTCTGCAGGTATTGGCTTCTCCATTCCTGTCAACGTTGTT
>CAJXPD010000278.1 GCA_913057785.1 uncultured Lewinella sp.
GCGGACTGGTCACGTGGTGGTGATGCCGTAGTAGTACGCCGTGGAATAAGCAGCGTTGGTGATCTAAAGGGTAAGTCGATTGCTGTAGCGGAATTGACGCCTTCACACTCCTTTTTATTATGGCTGTTGAATGCAGGAGGCTTATCCATTGACGATGTAGATATCAAACCACAGGCTTCGGCCATTGATGCGGCAGCGGCTTTTAAGAGCCAGCAAGTAGATGCAGCAGTGGTATGGAGTCCAGATGATGAGCAGTGTATTCGTGCTGTAGCCGGATCTAAGGTTTTGGAGAGCACACGTTCTGCTTCCAATATCATTGCAGACGTTTTCTTTGCTAAAAGGGAATTTGTAGAAAGCAACCGTGATGCATTGCAGAAATTGTATCAAGGTTGGATGATTGGTGCTGGAGAGATTAACTCGAATCCTAGTGCTAAGGAGAAAGCGGCAGATATCTTATCTACTGGCTTAGGTATTCCTCGGTCTGATGCCATGGGAGCCATTGACAATGTGCGCCTGGTTACACACGGAGACAACATGAACTTCTTTGGATTGAATCCAGCTTATAAAGGGGTGACTGGCGAGGCATTGTATGCTAGAATGACCAATGATTACAAAGCATTGGGCTATGCACAAGATGCGGGCAATTGGAGAAGAATCTCTTACCCAGGTGCTGTACAGGCTACTTCTATTTCAGGAGCGATCCACGAAGCAGAGGGAGCTAAAGACTTTACCAAGGTTACGGAAGAGGAAGGTGCGGCCAAGGAGGCCATTGCTACCAAACAAGTATCCATTAGCTTCCGAACTGGCGAGTATCAATTGGATGAAAATGCGAAATACATCATCGATCGCGAATTCGTGGATATCGCCAAGGCCTTTGGTAATGCGCGTATTCGTATCGAAGGTAATACAGATAATGTAGGCTCTAGATCTTCGAATGTCGCCTTGTCCAAGCGCCGTGCGCAATCGGTGGCGGACTACCTGGCGCAGGAGCACGACATGTCGCCGAACCGTTTCATAGTAATCGGTAATGGACCGGATAAGCCAGTGGCGGATAACGGTACTTCCGATGGAAAGGCAAAGAACCGCCGTACAGACTTCGAATTGATCCGCGAGTAAGTAGGGGACAATTCTGAGACAAAGAGGGGCAAGGTGCGCTGTGGCGTGTCTTGCCCCTCTGATTTTTAGACTTCGGAAGTTTCCAAAACTTCCGAAGTCTAAAAATCAGGACTAAAGTTTTCCTACTCCTTCCTTTGGGATTAAATAGAAAATAGAGACATTCGTGCTTTGAAATCATTCCTTTACTTATGCCATCAGATTGGAAGGGCCTTTTGGCTATCATACTCCTCGCTTTAGCGTGCATTTCCATCCGCTTTGATGAGATACTGGACTTTCCGGACTATAAGGTCATAGAGCCTTATGGTGATGGTTTTAAGGCCTATACGGTGATCTACTATCATGCCAAGTATGATAGCACCTATTCGCATTTTGAAGGAATGAACTATCCCTATGGAGAGCATGTGGTACCTGGGGCCACACAACCGATCTTGTCTACCGTCATCAAATACATCTCGGCTAATTTTACGGACATCACCCCTTACACCTTTCATTTGGTGCATTTGCTGATGTTGTTTTCTATTTTCCTCTGTGCAGTCTTTGTGTATTTGATCATGCGACGGCTGGATACACCGGCCTGGTATAGTGTTCTGATTGCCATTGGATTGACCTTCCTGGCGCCTCAGATCAACCGTATGCATTCTCATTATGGGTTGGCGCATCCGGCGGTGATACCGGCGGTGATTTATTTCTTGATGCGCTGGCACGAGGCAAAGCATTGGCGGTGGAGTATATACATTATGATCACGGTGTTCTGCTACTCCATGATTCATTTCTATTACTTCGCGATCTTGACCTTCTTGGTTTCCTTCTTTTACTTATTTCATTTCCTCCAAGAAATCAGTTGGAAGCGCTTTCAGGAATGTGCTTTGCACTATACCATACAGTTACTCATTCCACTAGCGTTCTTCTTTTGGTGGATGATCCTAAATGATCCCATTCCTGATCGAGTATCGGTACCTTGGGGTTACTTGCATTACCGAGCCAAGTGGCATGGCGTTTTCGTTTCTTTGGTGCAACCCTACTTTGCTTGGATTCATAATAAAGTGCATGCCTTTGGTTGGTTGGATTTTGAGAATAAGGCCTATTTAGGGCTGGTTGGCGTCGGAGCCACGGTACTGTTGGTGTACTACTGGCTACGGAACCGATTGAAGAAAGGGGCGATCCCATTTGAAACGAATCAGGCTTCTTTTCTTAATAAAATGTTCTATGGCTCAGTTGTAATCCTATTATTTTCCTTTGGGCTTCCCTTTATCCTTCCCGGCATGGAGAGTATGATCAAGTATACTGGGCCCATTAAGCAGTTTCGCGGTATTGGACGTTTTGTGTGGGTGTTTTACTTCACCATCAACATCATTGGATTTGCGACTCTTTATCACTGGTTGAAGAAACGAAACTGGAAACCAGCACTGTTTTGGCCGGCCTTACTGTTGCCATGTGTGGTCCTTTTATTTGAAGCATATAACCATATAAAGGCTGAAGATGTGCGTTTGGATGAGATCCAGGAACTAAGGCCAGGGAACACCTATCCAGAAGTAACCGGCATCGATTTTAGCCAATACCAAGCCATTGTACCCATACCTTATTATTCCATTGGATCCGATAACTTTTGGAATCCTCCGAGCGGCTACCTCAATCAGAAGTCACAAGTTATGTCGGTGCAAACTGGCCTCCCTGTCACTGGGGCCATGCTGACACGTTCTTCTCCATCACAGACTATTGAGCAGCTGCAGCTCATTATGGAACCCTATCGACGACCAAAGATCTTTGACCAATATCCCAATGATAAGCCACTGATCATGGCGTGGGATGAGGTGCGCTACCAGGAAAACAGAGCCCCTTATGCCCATTTGGAGAATGCTGGACCGCTTTTGTATGAGGCAGGGGAGTTGAGGGTGTTTGAAGTTTCTTTGAATAGTTACGATGCTCGGATTGAAGCTCGAAAAGACTCTATCGTTCAGGCACTTTCAGATACACTATATGCGGCTGATCCATTTTTAAGCCCAGATTCGACTGCTAGTTTCATTTATGACTCCTTTGAGGAGGGGGAAGCAGAGCAGCATTATCAAGGGCAAGGAGGACAATCCTTCCAACTAAAGAGATGGGTGACAGCCTGGGAGGGAGCGATGCCAGATACTATCCAAAAGCAATGGGTGGCCTCCTTTTGGATGTATATTGATCAAGATTTGGTTCCTAGAACAGATTTTGAATTGGTACAACTCAATGACTTTGGCAGTGAACTGAAGAAAGATTACCAGCAAATACGTCAATTTGTAAAAGCCATCGATAATAATGGGTGGGGCTTGCTAGAACTTCCTTTTGAACTGGACTCTAGGACTACGAAGCTGCAGATCCGTATGAAGAACAGTGATCTGCATGGACATACCGTCTTCTGGGATGAATTGCTGATCCGGCCAGTGGCCACGAACTTATACCGATCCACTCCTACCTACCTTTGGAAAAACAACCGCTTCTTCCCAAAGGATACCCAATAGATATGAAACAGTATTTGAAACAAGTATATCGCTTTCTCTCCCCCCGTTTTCAGAACCTTTTCCTGGAGTATAAAGTGGATTTTGCCCCACGCTATGGCCATGGAAAACCGGCGCATCCCGGCCTATATGACGTCATCGATGTACATCGAGAAACGTACCAGGAGTTGTTGGAAGGGATGTTGGCCCACAAGGAGAAGCTCCAAAGCATTAAAGCTTGTGGTGTGGAAAAAGATCCCGCTTTACCTTGCTGGAATAATGGCTTCTTACCCGGCTTAGACATCGCCGCCCTATATTATATGCTTCCTTATGCCAATCCCAAGCGCTACGTGGAGGTAGGCTCTGGAAATTCTACTAAAGTGGCTGCTAAAAGTATCCGAGATTTTAGCCTCACCACCCAAATTACCTCTATCGACCCTCAGCCACGCGTAGAAATGGATGATTTGGCCGATCAGGTTATCCGCAAAGCCTTTGAAGATATTGATCTTTCTACTTTAACAGATCTGCAGGCCAACGATATTCTTTTTATCGATAACTCCCATCGGGTATTGCCCAATTCTGACGCCACGGTCTTCTTTCTGGAAATTCTGCCGCAACTGGCTCCCGGTGTGATTGTCCATATTCATGATATCTACTTACCCTACGACTATCCACAGTTTATGTGTGATCGCTTCTACTCGGAGCAATACCTGCTCGCCGCCTTCTTACTCGCCAATGCAAAAAAATACAAGCCTTTATTGCCCAATTACTTCATCAGCGAGGATGCTGCCTTAAGTCAAGTCATCGCCCCTTTATGGCAACATCCCAACTTAAGTGGCGTAGAAAAACATGGAGGAAGTTTTTGGCTAAGGATTGAGGCTTAGATCAGGGGCACTGGGTCGGTGCCTGTCTATCTGGTGATAGGCACCTGGAAGGGAGTGGGATTACCCATATACTCAGCTCCTTGATCTCCCCAGCCGTTGGATGTCTTGATCTCCTCAGCCGATGGATGGTGTTTTCCACCACCATCTCTCCTGGATACCTTGATCCCCCGGAATATGTCGCAGGCGAAAATCTATGGATACATTCGATGTATCTATTTTCAAAAGTAAAGGACAGATACCAACTAAAACGATCCCCAAAAACACCATTTCAAGCACACCCCCTCAGTCCCTTTCTTGAAGCCATAACTAGCCGAGAGCCTTAAGCCAGCTTTAACGCCCCCCGTTAAGAAAAATCTAATCCCTCCCCAACTGAGTAATAATTTTTAATACATGCACGTTTTTGCCGTATGAAAAAAATAATCATCTGCTTGTTTTTCAGTTTTGGTGCTACTTTTTTGATGGGACAATCGTACGATCTAGCAGGAGGAATGCG
Source organism: uncultured Lewinella sp. (assembly GCA_913057785.1). Classification (GTDB taxonomy): domain Bacteria; phylum Bacteroidota; class Bacteroidia; order Chitinophagales; family Saprospiraceae; genus DT-111. The sequence goes on from CAJXPD010000278.1 coordinate 4,962, forward strand.
ATTGGGGACAGATTGGGGGGTGACGACCAAGTATCGATTTGCCAAAAAGACCACTGGTGAATTCATCCTTCAAAGCAGTTTACAGCGAGAAGAACTAATCCTAACAGCACTGGTAGAGCAACATTCGCCACTGATCTCACGCCGCTTCAATTTCTACGTAGGAGGAGGAGTACACAAAGGCTGGATCACCCCGCAAGAAGGCGAAACCACCAAAGATCCTTTCGGCCTAACTGCCATCGCTGGCATCGAATTTACCTTGGCCCGACTTAACCTCACCTGGGACTTCAAACCGGCCATTAATCTGGTGGGTGGAGAGCAAAAACTATACAAGCAGACAGGTGTGTCCATCCGTTATGTTTTCCTCAAGAAAAATGAGATTGCTAAGAACAAGAAACGAAGAGACCGAATGCGTCGACGCGCTGAACGTAGGGCGGCAGGTGGTGGTTTTAACTGGCGCTTTTGGGAAAAGAAGAACTAGATTGCTACTCGGTTCACAAAAAATTATAAATTAGCCCTGTAAGGCGACTAGTCGAACAATTGGTAATGACCAATACCCCTTCGACCCGTATGGAACCTGCTGCGAGTCTTTCACTTCCAAGCCGACAGTAGGACTACATTCAAATGGTAGTTAATTTTCATCACTTCTAGCGTTTGACGCCTGCTTATTTAAGCATATGCTGTCAGATGGTGGATGGTTTTAGATAACAGATGACAGATATCAGAAAACTGATGTAGGCCAAGGATTTGTCGAATCAGCAATAGTTAAACATGGTTTGAAAATCCTACTTCAGCCCTCTGACTTCTGATCTCTTACTTCTTATTTCTGCCTTCTTGCCTCTATCCCTCTGCCAGCCAGACAAAGCCAAAACTGCTGAGATGGAAAAACCTCTACATGGGCAAGGTGTCGAAACAGAACTAAGCCGAGATCTTGGACTCACTTCTGCATTGGCCATCGGGATCGGAACGATGATCGCTGCGGGAATTTTTACCCTTTCAGGCCTTGCTATCCGCAATGTCGGCTCTGCCGCCATCGTGGCCTTCTTACTGGCTGCCTTTGTAGCCATATTCACTGCATTGACCTACTGTGAATTCGTTTCCATTTATCCACGTACGGGAGAGGGGTATTTATATGCTAGAAAAACCTTTTCGGCCCCTTTAGCTTATTTTGTAGGTTGGGCTCTCTTCCTAGGATATACCTCCTCTTGCGCCTTCTACATTGCCAGTTTATCCAGTTATTTTAATGAATTCATATACCACTTACCGGTTGAGGCCCTGTTTGGGATCATCATGCTCATAGGGCTGACCCTGCTCAATATCAAGGGGACGAAGGAGAGTGGACGGTTCCAGATTATTGTTACCGCCGCGAAGGTGGTGCTCTTGATCTGGTTTATTTTTGGTGGTTTGCGCTTCATCGAGCCGGAAGAATTGATTAATCGATTCAGTACGGATTGGGTTATGATTGGCTCGACAGCGGCTATGGTTTTTATCACTTTCTTTGGGTTTTCTGCCATTGCGGCTTCGGCCGGAGAGGTCAAGGATCCCGTGAAGAATATCCCCAAGGCCATTTTCATCTCGATGGGCGTCGTAACCCTCCTGTATACCTTAGTGGTACTGGTGGTACTTTTTGCTGGCCTAACAGAATATACCGAAGCTTCGATGGGCGAAGCGGCGAAACGCTTCCTGGGTGGGATTGGCGGTTATGTGATCATTGCAGGGGCAATCTTCTCCATGATTTCTGCTTCTAACGCCTCTATTATGGCGGGTTCCCGAGTAGTGCTTTCTATGAGTCATCTCGGACATTTACCCAGAGAAATTGGGGTGATTAATGCTCAGACTCGAACGCCAATTATTGCGGTGATCTTAGTGGGTGGAGGTATTCTGGTATTTGCCATGATGCTACCATTGGAGGATCTATCCTACTTTGCCAATACGGTATTACTGCTGGCTTTAATTTTGGTGAATGCTGCTCTGATCGTTCACAGGAGGAAATTTCCAGATATGGAACGGCCATTTCGGGTGCCTTTGGTGCCTTTGCTACCGATCCTTGGTATTTTAGCCAATCTATATTTGATCTCTCAGATATTCTCGCACCCCATACCGCTCTTTTTGGCCCTTGGCTGTCTAATACTTGGCATGTTGGCTTTCGTGGCTTGGAAAGGCGCAGAAACGGAGGAAAAAGCTATTCCGGGGGTGGCATCTCATATTGCCCACAGCCAAGGTAGAGCAAGTATGGATAAGAGCCGCTTTCGGATACTTGTTCCCATCTCTAATCCACAGAATATTCAACCCTTGGCAGAGATAGCAGCGGCGATTGCCCAAGAAAAGAATGGAGAGGTAGTCTTCCTACGTGTTATAACGCTACCAGATCAGCTTCCTACAACGAGCTACGATAATAAAGTCATTGATCTAGAGGAAAACCGCCTGAAGGCACTATGCAGTATCACGGAGGACCGAGATATCCCCAGCCAGGCTTTGATCCGGGTAGGCCACAACGTAGCACGTGCCATCCTGGAAACTTCTCGTGAACGCGCCTGCGATCTAATCCTCTTGGGCTGGAAAGGTTATTCTACCAATGCCGAGCGTATCCTCGGCTCCATCACCGATGCGGTTGTGACGCACGCCCGTACCGACATCATGCTCGTCAAACTGCGCGACGATAAACCGATCCGCAAGATCCTCCTGCCCACTGCCGGTGGCGAACACGCCCAATGCGCAGAGCAGTACGGCCTCGCCCTCGCGAAATCCCTCAAAGGTGCCTTGACCGTCTGTAATGTGGCCCCGGTCGAGTCCGAGCCCGCCCGCGCCGCCAAAGCCCAGGAGTACCTGGATGCAGCGGTAGCCAGACTCAGCGCGTCCAATGGCTCTGTGGAGTACAATGGGAAACTTCTCCGTAGCGATAATGTTAGCCAAGCCATTATCGATGAATCGGCTGATTATGACGCGGTACTGCTTGGCGCTGCCGGACAGAGTATCTATCCACAGATTTTATTTGGCAATATCCCAGAAGAGATCGCTCGTCAAACAGACAAAACGGTGATCGTGGTGAAACACTACAACCGGGTTAAAGCCTTGTATGGTAGGGTAGTAGGGGAGTAAGTTCATAGTCATCATACTAATAGTAGCCTATAATTTAGGTATTTCGTAAGGCTCAATTGATAATAATATTTCACCTTTTTCTGTGTGGTTTTATACTAATTGAGGCGGGGTGTTTCTCTTTAGATTGCCTTCGGCGACTAACTTTTGCAATCGCTCAAAAGTCAGCAAAAAGCTTGGCAAAACTAAACTCATCCTTCAGACAACGTTTTGCCGGGCCACCCGCATAGAGTATTACTCCTTTAATCAGTCTATTTGTGGCTTAATTGTAAGGGTATCTCATTGGGAAGCCAGAGAGTGTTAGTCCAGCAATATAACTTGTAAAGTTGTATCTTAGAAGAGTCCGATTTCCTAACACAAACTATAAACCAATGAAAATCCTTAGATACGCTTTGTTTGCGATCGTGGCGATCGTTCTGCTTTTCTTCGCTGTCGGCTTATTCAAACCCTCTATCCAATACGGGCACGAAATCACGGTAGAAAAACCAGTGAAAGAAGTCTGGGCGATCGTCCAAGACGAATCCAAGTACGATCAATGGCTAGAAGGTTACCAAAGCATGGAACTGATCGAAGGCAATCAAAATGAACCTGGGAGCAAATACAAGGTCGTAGTCGACCCTGGCGAGGGTCAACCCGAATTTGAAATGATTCAAACCCTAATGGCCATCGAAGAATTCGACAAGGTGCACCTATACTACGATAGCGATTTCATGGACATGGATCAGCATTACACCTTCTCCGAATCCGATGGTAAAACCACCTTCAGCACGCAGGCCGATGTACGTCCCAAAGGTATGATGATGCGCTCCATGTTCGCGCTCATGGAAATGTTCTCCGGCTCCTTCACCACCCAGGAAACAAAAAACATTGAGGCATTGAAGACGGTAATCGAGGCGAATACCACCAATTATTATCCAGACCCTGTGATGGCAGAGGAAGAAACCGGAGAGGAAGACAATTCAGAGTAGAATCTGACCTTCCAAACTAGATCTTGGATCCGCAAATATTGATGCTCGAGGGAGTCGAGAGTTGCTTATTGCGCCTGCACCACCTCGCTGATCTGTACGGTCGGCTGGATATTGGTGTAGTTCGGAATGTCACTCAATATCTTTTCCGCATTCGGCCCAAAAGCATTTTCGTAATCTGCTAATTTATCAAAGTAAAAATATCCGGCGGCCAAATAGGGCATGGGCTCGTCTGGCGTCCGGCCAGCCATCCCTTTGTCGATGGCCATGGCCTTCATAGCATCTCCAAATAATCCCGCTACCATGGGCATGTGTTTGGTGGAATAGTAGTCCATGTCAAAGGTTTTACCTTCTCCATTTGGGTAGAGGATGGCTACTTTGACCATACCAGTTTGGATTGCTGGCGGGGTAGGGGCTTCGGCTTGAGGAGTCTCGGTTGAAGTAGATTCAGTTGAAGGGGCTTCTGTTTGTTGGCAGCTGGTGAATAAGGTAAAGGTTGCGAAGAATAGTAGGGTGATATTAGGTTTCATTTTGTTGGTGTTTGATTGAGGAGTAAGATATAAGTTTTGGAGTGAATTCGCTGAAGGTTTGCGTGGAAAGGCTTGGGCGTGAGTCGGTTTGGTGACAAAGTTTTAGCTAGCTTGTGGCAGCGAGTTATCTGTTTTTTGGATAATAACAAAGCCTTTCATAGAAACGTCATTGGAGTACTTCAATAATTGAAGTCAATACCTCCAATTCCCGAATCCCCTCGCTATACTTCAACATAAATCTGATCTTACGTACTCTCGTCAGATTCTTCAACTTTTGCTCCAATATCTCCGCATCATGCCTTGTAGGCTTCGCATTGGCCCATAGCAGTATCCAAGGAATACCAGTGGAGGTGTAAGTGGACTGACCCGTATTATGTTGTTGTAACCTCCGTACCAAATCGTTGGTGGAACTCACGTAGAACTTGTCGATTTTGCTAGAATAAAGAATGTAGACGTGTACAGGCATAGAAAAAGGGCAAATGCGTTAACAATTGCCCTTAATTTTTTTAGCCGATTTGGCTTGACGAATGCTTGGAACTTTGCACTGACGAAAATCGTGAACGATTTTCCCAGCACCTTCTTGACAAGCTCCGCTTCGTCAGAAGGGTGAATAACCGGATTTGAACCGGCGACCTCTGGAACCACAATCCAGCGCTCTAACCAACTGAGCTATACCCACCATTTTGCTTTTAAAATGTACCAAGAAAGGTACTTTCTAATAAAGCGTTGCAAATATAAAATAAGTTCCTCAATTTGGAAAGTAGTTGCAAAAAAATAATTCTGGGGAGAGAGAGAATACCTGTTGGAGATAGGAATAATCTAGGTTGACGTGTTATAAAGATTGGATACGATTCCTTAACGAATGCTAGATGATATGAAGAAAATAGAATCATTGTCGGCAAAAGCCCTACCCGAAAGCTTGGTACTGGAGTTTTTTGACCGCGTTTGGCATGCGCCCCATGAGTTGGATGCTATAGATGAACTGATGACGGAGGATTATGTGATTACAACAGCGGGTAAGGAAGTGAACGGGAGGGACGCCTTCAAACATTGGGTGGGGGTATTTCAGGAGCAGTTGTCGGAGGCGAAAACGGAGAGTGTGGAATTATTCTATAATCAAGAACAGGATAAGGTTGTCTCCCGCTGGGTATGTTCAGGTAGAAACAATGGACTTTTTGGACTGAAGGCGGATAATCAGTTCTTGTCCTTTACGGGTATTGCCATATGGACGGTCCGTGATGGCAGACTGTCAGCATGTTGGGTGGAGCGGAGTGCCTACGAGTTGCATCAGCATTTGATAGCTGCGAAGCCGGAAAGTGATTTTGTTTAGGTATTTTAGAGGAGCTTAGGTCTGATTTTTGTAGTTGACTAAAGATGTAGTAATCATGATAAAGAAACACCTATCTGTTATTGTAGTAGGGCTAATTGTAATGGTGGGATGCCAGGGGCCGCCTTCTCCGGCGCAAATGGAGGCATGGAAAGCCGAAATTAGGGCAATCGAAAAAGCCTTTAATGATATGGCGCAGGAAGAAGGGCTTATTAAGGCCTTTGAATATTATGCGGCGGCGGACGGGGTAATAAGGAGGAGTAAGAAGATCATCCAAGGCAAACAGGACATTCGAGCATGGTATGAAAAGGATGTGCGTCCCAATGAAACCTTGACCTGGACGCCTACTTTCGTGGATGTTAGCCAGTCCGGAGATATGGCGTATACGTATGGAGATTTTGTCTTTACTTATCCAGATACCGCTGGTACCATGAAGCAGAACAAGGGGATCTTTCACACGGTTTGGAAGCGACAGGCGAATGGGGAATGGCGGTTCGTTTGGGATTAATCTTGGATATCAGAAACACCGGTTATGAGAAGATATATCCAATGGGTACTGGGCTTTGTCCTATTATTTATCATCAATGTATTAGTGGAAGCGTTATTGTTACCGTATTGGAATTTGGACAATACATCCAGAAATGATATCTATTTCCAGTCTTGGTGGGTTTTAGTCGGACTTTGGGCCATTTTTGGCCTGCGGGTCTTGACCTATTTTGACCGCAAATTCCATCCACAATAAAAAAGCGATTATGAATGCATCAACCGAAATTCAGGACTTGCTAGCGGAAGCTTGGGCGAAGCGAAGGGTAGCGGACTACCTCGCAGCGAAATCTTTGGTGACGCAAGCCCAGGAATTGTGCGCTGCTAATGATTATGCTTCCTTGGGACGGATCTACCATATTTATATGCAGTTCGAAGCGGATCACGATCGGTTGGCTGAGGCTATTAATTACTGCCGTCAATCGGTGGCTTATTATGCCAGGTCTGGGATGCCGGGAAAGGTGGCGCATTCCACACGTCATTTGGCAGATCTGCAGCGAGAATTGGGATTAGGGGCAGAGGCGGTGCAGCATTACCGGGCGGCAATTGCCATTTATCGAGCGGAGAAGGATACCAACCCAGGGAATTTGGCCAATGCTTTGCGTGGTTTTGGCTTGACTTTGGAATTGGTGGGGGAGATGGAGGAAGCAAAACTGGTGTGGGAGGAGACCAAGGATTTATATGCAGCTTGTGGGCTAGAAGCAGGAGTTGAGGAAGCGCGCGAGCATATCGAAAACTTAAGCTAGTTCTGCTGTTAATTAAGTGTGAAGCAGATCGTCTAGGTTGATCGACTTTGGTTAAATCCCATTTGTTCATTGCCGATGAACTGGCCTGAATTACACTTTCCTTTTTGAAATTACTTTCCTAGTAGTCATCTATAAATGTTACAAACCTCCTTAGGTATGCAACTCAGCTTAGGGCTGAAACGTTATAACCTCTAAATTACCATGGGAAGCCTTTCTTTGCCAACATACTCCGGCTACCCTCTCGTCTACGTTCCGTCTTCCTACTTCCATATTTTTCATGTTCTAAATCATTTCAAGTATGCGACCAAAGGAAGCAGTTTATCTTACGGCTAAATTGATCAAAAGGAGTCAGGCTGAGCCCAGCCCTGAATTCAAGGCACTAAGGGACCACATCGAATCAGAATGGGGAGCCTTTCTCCTTAATGGTGATGTTTTTGAGAAAAAGCATAGTAGAAACCCTATGCGTTTGCGATTGGTTTTTGATACGGTTCAGGATATAGAATTGATGCCCAAACTGTGGGATCAGCGTATGGAACTCATTAGTGTTCCATTTAAATCAATGATCGCGAACCTTCAATTGAAACACTACGATCTGTATGATCTTTCTCATTTGGAGGTGGATTATCATGACTTTGCTGATGTAGCTTTCCAAGAAGTAGTTGATGGGATTGATACGGGGCAAATTTTGCGCACGATCGGTACTGGTAAGATCTCTTCTATCCAGAAGTTTTGGAACTATTTAACCGTATTCTATCAAGAAAATGAGGATGTCGAAAGATATCAAGCATCGGGTCTAACAGACGCAATTAATCAACAAGTTCAGGCGCAGGGACGAATTCTCGATGAGTTTGGGGTATTGTACAATCGGGAAATTCAGGTTCGCTTTGATAGCAAGGCTAATTTTGATCGTGCTGGGGGGTATAATTATTATCGCTGATAAAAGTCTGAATCGATAGATTGAACTCGTGAACTTTTTCCTGGAATAGCTCTTAATAAGCTGAGGAACAAGGAGTATCCATATGATCAAAACAGAAAATTTCGAAAAGGTAGAGATCAGTTCGGCAGAGGAACTACGAGGGTGGTTGTTAGAACACCATGAGCAGGAAGAGAGCATTTGGTTGGTTACCTATAAAAAAGTACAGCCCAATAAATATGTCTCCACCTCAGAAGTGTTGGATGAGCTGCTGTGCTTCGGTTGGATTGACGGGATTCGGAGAAAGTTGGATGCTGAGCGTACCATGCAACTGGTTGGCCCAAGGAGACAGCAGCATTGGGCCAGGACCTACAAGGATCGAGCAGCAAAGTTGATTGAGGAGGGGAAGATGGAGCAAGCTGGCTATCAATCAATCGAGATCTCCAAGAAAAATGGTTTGTGGGATTTCATGGACGATGTCGATGCCTTGATTAAGCCGGAAGACTTGATACGAGCCTTAGAAGCGCACCCTCCCGCCTTCGAAAACTTTGATCATTTCTCTGCCTCGGTACAGCGCTTTACCTTGCGCTGGATCAAGTTGGCCAAAACGGCCCCAACTAGAAAAAAACGAATTGAAAAAACAGCCAAGCTGGCACAGAAAAATGAGAAGATTCCGGGGGTGTAGCCTCTATGAATTTATTGAATTATCAGGGCTATCAAATCGTGTCATAAAGTAGTCCTGTATAAGACGATGCCTGAACCTCCAGCTTGCTCCGTCTGACTCCAGGATATGATAGCCTTTCATCTCATTGAGAAATTGTACTAACTTCCAGGGTAGCACTCCTTGCCAGAAAAGTTGAAACCGCAGTAGAAAGTGTAAAAGGATGGAAAAGTGGAGTCTTTGAGCTGAAGCATAAAATCGTTGATAAGGATGGTTGATCTGCACAAAACTTGAATGTTCTTCCTGCAAAATATAGATGAGGGAAAGCAAAGTGCTAATAAATGTTGCTCCTAACAATGCCCAAAGAATATCTTCTTGGTCTTCTAACCATCCACCTAATACCACTACTAGTCCAATGACGAAGAGGAAGACAAAATAGGAGAAGAATAGCTCAAAAAATCGAGGCCAACTGAAGTCGATCCGCTCCTTAGTACTTATTCGGAAATTGGGGATTTTGGGCAACCGTTTTTGTAACCTTAGTAGTCCACTGATCAACCCAAAGGCTAGAATGAACCCTCCAAATGCAAGCATTTCTTGAGAACTAGAAAACACTGGATCACCAAATGCCAATGTCAAAAATTGGAAGCCTAGACCTAATATCAACGGGATGAAAAGCCCATAGATGAATCCACCAATAAAGAGACTCCATTTCGACCAGGGCCACCAATCAAATTGCAGATCTCGCAATTCGAATGTTACCAGCTTATTTTGTTCCATCCGCTGTGCCAAGAAACTTAACCATCGGTGGGCTTGAGCTTGTTCTGTTGCTATCAACTTCAACTGATTATCAACGAAATCTTGTAGTAGCTGTGTACGCACTTCCTCTACCGATCCTGTGCTAAGGTTCATTTCAGACAATCGCTTTCCTTGAGCAAAAAGCAATTGTAGTAGGTTTAGGTAGAATGGGACTTGAATAACCTCCTTTAGTATTGTTTCTTTTTCTAAGGCATATAAGATTGGACGGGCTTCTGGTTCTGAATGCCCCCACTCCTGGAAGGATTTAGACAGTTGCTCATAGCTGATTTGTTCTATCTCAATCTGCGCATAAACAGGAGCATCCTTTCCGGCAGTCCCATATTCCACGATCCTGGAAGTGATCGCATATTTGCGACTGGAGTTAGCTCCATAGCGCCCAAGGGCCTCCAGAAAAGAAGTTCGGTGTTCCGATGGTATCTCATCCAATCCATCGAGGAGAAGAATTGGGTCAAACATCTGCAATAGCTCCTTAGCATAAGCGGCTGGAACCGCCAATTCCATCGGCAAGATATCGGCTAACCAGTCGTCTAGGTCTTGATAGGTGCTCCGCCAACTGGCTAGGTTAAGTAGGACGGGCAAGGTAAAGCGTTCTTGGTCTACTAGTTGTAAGGCCAATTGCAAGAGCGTGCAGGTCTTTCCGCTACCAGGCTTACCCACGATTAACAGTCGACCATTAGCTTCTTGAAAAATCTTATCTATCTCACTGTCCTGATTGAACTTAGTATTAGAGATAAAAGTTTGGCTGGTTTCGGGATCTGTACCTATGGTCGAAGATCGCTTCTGTAGGGTGACGGGCCGCCTACCCTTTAGTTTTTGATCCAATCTATGACTATATCTATTCGTTAGGTACTGAAATATGACTTCATGTTCTCGATCTTCTTCGTCAAAAACACTTTCAATTTGCTGGATCAAACTAAGAATGGAATCACTTATTTGATTGAAGATCAATTGCTCCTCTCGGTCACCCAATATCCCACGGGCCTTGTCTTTCCGATATTTATTCCATCTAGACGATAAGCGAAGCACTTCTTGTTGTAGCGGCTCGTTTTCTATTTTTGTCAGGAATTTAATCGCATCATTCGGACTTCCTTTGCCAACGGATTCTTTAGCCCTCTTGGCTAGTTCCTGATGTTCCAGGCTCCACCGAAGCTTACCCAAGACATTACTATTGTTATTCTTTTTCCAAAACCAACGGTAAGCCAAATATCCCAGACTGATTGAGCCTAGTAACAAGAAAAAGATATTGGGGCTAAGAGCTGACAGCAAGACCATTTCAAGATTTCGATTTTCCTATTACAAGAACTAAAGCTAGTGGTGTATGGCCCACAATACTAAGAGGCTAACTGCCTAGTTCTTGTGTGCATGGAATGTACTTTATATTATGAACTGATTCAAACTAATTGGCTGTCGACGAGGTCAAAGCATTGGATTTACTGGCGAAGCTCTTTTTGA
>CAJXPD010000279.1 GCA_913057785.1 uncultured Lewinella sp.
GATCGATAGTCCATAAGCTATTCTGGAGGTCTATGAACATTCCTAAAACAGTGATGAAGTGGGAAGACTGAAAGGCTTGGCTAGGGTAGGGGACAGCCTTACCGTCGACAATTTCCATCACCTTGTTAGTGCTTGGGCGTGATTCAGGATGAACGGTGAAAAATATGCGGTTCTCTGAGGAAACGGCAAGATTGCCAAGGGGCTCGTCAAAGGCAAAGACCTCTTCCAAGGCTGAAGCTGGGAGTAGAGGGGCAGTGGAGAGATCAGGATAAAAGGACCCGCCTCCAAAGCGGACGCGTAAAAAAAAAGCCAATAGGAGTACTAGCCCTAGGAGAATTCCTAGCGTATATTTTAAGAATTTCATTTCCAAATGTTTTAAACCGTGATAAATTAGGTCGTGGCTGAGGAATTCAAAGTTCATTTGTAGCACTCAGGCTATCGGTGCTTTCAGAATTAACTTCCAACTATGTAGGAATAAGGAAGCTTCTTCGGATTAGTTGTTGGCTAAGCCCTTAAATATCCATTGGATAATGTTGCTCAGCCTAGTTTCGATTTGGGCATAATCGTGCTTTCTTGCCTCCACTTGGTATAAATTAGCTTGGGTTTGTCGATCGTGCTTGATAGCGTCAGAAATAAGGAAAAAGCTTTCGGCTAATTCTCTAGCAGTGTGTTCGTCAACAATTTCCCCATTCTCGATGCCTGTCTGTAACAATGACTCTAAAAAATCGGTTTCTCTTTCCCTAACCGTGACATACAATTCTTGAAAAAGAGGCTCTACTTTTTGTAGGGCTTCGAAGGACAGTTGAGTCATGTTCAAAACCTTCTCGTAACGTTTTACTCTTTCAATGAGGTAATGTCGAATTTTATCGGCGGTGCTGACCAGGTTGGCGGTCTGTGCCTGTAGCTCATTGATAAATACGGTAGTTTCCGCCATGATTACCTGTACGTAAATATCTTCTTTGTTGCTAAAGTAGTAGTAGAGCGAGGCTTTATTCAAGCCACACTTTTTCCCAATATCATCCAAGGTGGTTTTGTCATAACCATAGCGAGCAAAAACTTCGCTCGCCGTTTGCAGGATCCGATCTCGTTTATTGACGCGTTTCTTCGTTTCTTCAGCCATTTTGTAAATTTTCAAACAATTTAACGATTTGTTTGATAATACAAATCTAAGTGGCTTTTTTCTATTTTTCAAACATTTTTTAAAAATAGTTGAAAAATAGAAAGCTGTGTTGTGAGAGATCAGGGAATAGAGGAGGTATTGGGCGAAGTGATGAAGGAAGGAATAAGTGAGGACTAGTTCCAATAGCTTAGGCATCCGCCCAAAAAAATCGGCCTTCACGATATGCGAAGGCCGATTTAAGGAATTAGATATATCTTCTACAGGCTTTAAGGCCTAGCCTTATTGTCTATTATCAAAGCTGGAATGGCTTTCTTTTTGAACAATTCGTTAAACGCTTGCACTTCATTTTGTAGCAAATTGGTGCTCTCTTTTTTGTAAGTGGCCCATTCCTGATCCAGGTCCGCCAGACGATTTTTAACCCCTTGCGTCACTCGAGGATCATGCTCATCCAGTCGACCTCTCAGATAGAAGTAGGCAGCATTAAGCTTACTGGGCCAATTGATTACATCTTGCGTACTCTTTTGCCTAGTTTCTACTACCTGACCTTCCCACTTATCGATCTTCTCAACTAATTCCTTCCCTAGCTTAACCAGATCCTCGTGGCTAGCATTGTCGCCTAATATCTTGTTGTAAGCCTGAATTTGATCTCGCAGTTGGCGCATGCTATTTACTTTGGCATGAATATCACTGATCTGCTTGACTGTATGATCTAGGATTTCCTGCTGTTGTTTCCAGGTACCCTTCTCTACTTCTAGGCGTGGATCAGCTTTGATGTGAATATCTACCGCCTTGGCCTGATCCTTGAAAGAAATGCGAGCAGAGTAATTTCCGGGAGCAACCTGATGACCTCTGTAGCTGCCATAAATGAATACATTGGGTACATCAGGGAGCGTCTCCGTTCTGAAATCCCAAGCAAATCGGTTGAATCCTTTCTTAGCTGGTAGTACAGTCGGGGCAGGAGGTCCACCTGGATAAGGTTTGAATTCTTTATCCTTGATACTAGAATAGGAACGGACGATTTCTCCGTCTGCATTCATGATATCTAGGCGTACTTCCTCATCTCCGATATCTTCTCCTAAATAGTAATCAAGAATCACCCCTGCTTTTGGATTAGCACCGACTCCAGAGCTGGATCCACCGCTGAATCTAACCGTTTGTTTCGGCGTCATGATATCCACTAAGCCTTCTGGCTCCTCGCCATTGCTTTCTTGCAAGGCACTTAGATCATCCAAAATCCAGAAGGCGCGCCCTTGAGTTGCCGCTACCAGGTCATTGTCTCTGATAATAAGGTCGGTAACTGGGACTACCGGGAGGTTTAATTGTAGTCGATCCCATTTCTGCCCTCCGTTAAAGGAAATGTAAAAGCCGCGTTCTGCACCTCCATATAATAAGCCTGCTTGCTTTGGGTCTTCTCGGATCACTTTTAAAAAGTCGTCCTTATCTATTCCGGCATTGATCATCGTCCAACTTTGGCCATAATCAGTAGTCTTGTAGCTAAGTGGAGAGAAATCATTGAACTTATATCTGGTAGCAGCGATATAGGCGGTTCCAGGCTCATGCGGGGAAACCTCGATGGATTGGATCATCGATTCGGCTAGGTCTGGTGGCGTAATATTACTCCAGTTTTTCCCTCCATCTTTAGTCACGTGCACCAATCCACAATCACTACCTGAGTACATCACACCCCGCTCCAGACTAGATTCAATTAAATAATAGATGGTATTATAATTTTCTCCGCCGGCACCTTCGTTTGTAAATGGGCCTCCTCCTACGTCTTGCTTCGTGGTATCGTTTCTAGTGAGATCAGGGCTGATAACTTCCCAATCCATTCCTCCGTTTGACGTTTTGAAAACCACATTACCCGCATGATAAATAGTACTGGGGTCATGAGGAGAAGCGATGATGGGGGCATTCCAATTAAATCTATATTTGAGGTCCTTGGGCTTTACGGCGAAGTTCAGAGAAGCATATTCCATGATGTCCTTTCCTTCTCCCGTCTCCATATCTAATACCTCGATAATCCCTTGGTAACAGCCTCCATAAAGGAATCTGGGATTATCTGGATCAAAAGCGATGTAGGCACTTTCACAGCCAGGACCTCTCGTCCAATCTTTATCCGTGATACCTCTGCCATTGGTTCTACTCGATATTACTACTGAGGAGTTGTCTTGTTGGCCTCCGTAGACCTTGTAGGGAAATTGTTTATCTGCATTTACTCGATAGAATTGAGCGGTAGGTTGGTTGTTTTGCGGTGACCAGCTAGCACCAGTATTATACGTGACCTCAGCACCCCCATCATCTCCTAATATCATATTCGTGTTGTCATCTGGGTTGATCCATAGATCATGTGTATCTCCGTGACCGACACTGATTCTGCTGAAGGTTTTTCCGCCGTCAATGGACCGCATCATGGGTGCATTTAGCACATATACAACGTCTGCATTAACCGGATCCGCAAATACTTCCATATAATACCAAGAGCGAGCAGTAAGGAGCTGATCGTTTGTCATATGTTTCCAGCTGCCACCACCATTATCGGATCGGTACAATCCAGCCTCTTTCTTCTCAGATTCCACAATGGCGTAAACCCGACTGGGGTCGGCTTTGGAAACTGAAATACCAATCTTTCCAAGATCTTTCGGAAGTCCACTTTCAATTTTTCGCCAAGTCTCTCCTCCATCATTTGATTTGTAAACACCGGATCCTGGACCTCCACTGCGGACTGTCCAGGGCTCCCGACGATGATCCCAAGTAGCAGCATACAAAATCCGTGGATTGGTTTGGTCTATGCTCAGACTGGAAGCGCCGGAGTTTTCATCCACATAGAGTACTTTCTTCCAAGTTGCTCCACCATCTGTCGACTTATAAATCCCTCTTTCTTCACTTGGTCCGTGTAAGGCACCCTGCGCGGCTACATAGACGATGTCCGGATTGGTTGGATGTATCACTACATCAGAAATATGCCGAGTCTTTTCCAATCCCATGTGTTTCCAGCTCTTACCACCATCAATGGACTTGTAAATACCATCTCCGTAGGTGGTCATCACCCCGCGAACGGCATGTTCTCCCATGCCGACGAAGATCACATTAGGATCAGAAGCAGCTACAGCAATATCCCCTACAGAACCGGATTTGAGGCTACCATCAGAAATGTTTTTCCAATGCAATCCGCCATCAATGGTTTTCCAAACTCCACCTCCGGTGTACCCTACATAATAGAGGTTGGGAGAACCAATTACACCAGCGACAGCATTTGCTCTTCCTCCCCGGAAAGGCCCAATATTTCTCCATTTCAGGCTTTTGTACATTTTGGCGTTGAAGGTGGGAGCAGCTGGTGTTTCTACTTCAGCTTTTTTCTTTTTGTTCTTTTTAGCTCGGTTTTGCCCCCAAGTGGGTTGTATACATACAATTAAGGCTAGACATAACAAAGTGTAAAAGTGGTTCCTCATGTTGTTATATGTTAAAATGTGAAGCGGCCTGAGGCGGCGTACTGGTCAGGACTGTATGAATTGAGGATCGCAAATATCAAAAGCTAGCAAAAACTGATTCAACAGTGAGATCAAAATATACCTCAGGCAAAATAATACTTCCGGGAAGTTAAGGATTATTCAGATAATTTTGTCGGTTTTGGCACATTAGGCCAGGGATAGGCAGCATCTTGGGAAGAGTAGTGCAAAATGCCATAGTGTATTCATTTATCAGTTGAAAAAATAAAAGCTCAATCCATGAAGATTGAGCTTTTATTTTTTGGAACAAGAAGACTAGGCAGCTTACAGCTTGAACTTAGTTTCTTCGCATTTCTTGTTGTAGGCTTCGGCAATCGCTGTTAGATTTTTGAAGCGATATCCTTTAGAGCCAATTTGTTCGGCTAGCTCAGGCGCTCTTCGCTTCAAAATCTTGCGCATTTGCTTCTTAAATCCCATTCGCTTAATCTGTGTAGGATTTTTACCGTGAAGCTCCACCCAATAGACATCGTTTTTGACTGTTTCTGCCATAAAGGAAACTCGCGTGAAATTCACTACTGATTTTTTCTCAGGTGATTTATATACGCTCAAATGTTTTCCTTTATGTAAGACCTTCAAGAAAAGCCACTTTCGCTCAGAGTACTTACTTTCATAAGTGACCATGTTCTTGTTGTCTTGGAAAACAAAGCCTTTAATCAAGAAAGGGTGAATCTGGTAAATGGTCCCGAAGTCATTAATAAAGGTAACCTCCGAACCATAAGAGGTGTGGAAAATGTTACCGATGGCACCGGTTAACGATTTCCCGTTTTTAGTAACAATGTAGCCTTTACCAGGATCGGGCAAAGGAGAGTTAGCCATTAATAACCCAGACAATCCCAGAAACAGAGCAAGTGTAAAGACTTTTTTCATAGGCTGCGTTTTAGCTTCGATTATAGGAGTAACAGTAAAATGGATCAAAGCATTCAAGGAACAGGAGCTATCGGCGTTCTAGTTGCGAATAAGTTTCCCTTTCAGGATATTTTCTCACAAGAGAGAGGATCTATTAACTGCAGCAAACTCCGTCCTTTCTCACTTTTACGTTAATGACAAATATTCTTCGGTTAAGTTCTAAATTTACTAAAAAAACGCGGTAATTCTGACGAAAAGGTCGAAATTAATTGAAAGTGTCGCTATCCTGCTTTTTCCAAAAAAGTGCTTGGCTTTCTGCTCCACCACATGGCCATTGAGAAGGCTGAGATCAGATGCCAAATGCCCCACCAGGCGGCAATCATCGCCATTCCTCCGAGCCCATCGAAGAAGTTGAAGATCAGGATTAATCCTAAGCCCGAGTTCTGAATCCCTGTTTCTATAGCAACAGTCCGGGCATCTACCTCACTCAGTTTGTTAAGTTTAGCAAAGTTGTATCCCGTCAAAATAGCGATGGTATTGTGCACCAGTACGATCAAGAATACTAAATGTAGATAACTGACAATATTGGACCAATTGGAGTAAGTGGCTACCACCACGAAACCGAGGAAAATGGTCATCGATATCCACTTTACTGGCTTCTGAATGCGAAAGGTAAAGTTGGGCCACTTGTGGGCCAGAGTCATTCCAATGATCAAAGGGGTAACAATCAACTGGAGTAATGTCCATAGCATGTCAGTAGGTTGCAACTGAAGGCTTCCAGACAAGGACGAAGCCCCAGGAATGTATTGAGAGAGTAACCAAAAGTAGAGCGGAGTGATAAGCACCGCAGACAAGGTTGAGATCGATGTTAGTGTTATGGATAGTGCCGTATTGGCATTGGCCAAATGAACCGCATAATTGGAGACGTTACCGCCCGGGCATGAGGCTATTAGGGCCATGCCCAGTGCCATACTCACAGGTGGGTTGAAAATAAAAATCAACCCTAGAGTCATTAGGGGAAGTAAGATCAATTGGGACCCCAAACCCACTAAGGTGGCCTTGGGTTGCTCCAATAAGGCCTTGAAGTGACTCACTTTAAGATCCAGTGCCACACCGAACATTAAAAATGCCAAACATAAGTTAAGAAAACCGAGTTGCTCTGGATTAAAATTTATTCGAATACTATCTAAAGTGTCCATTTGTTTGGATTAGCAGGATAATACCATATTGCTTAAATGTAATGAATTTTTGTTTAGACGCAGGTTTAGGCCCCAGAATCGAGACTTCCTGGGGTAAAATTTATATACATTCGTAACTAATGCGAATAAACAACTGACCTTGGTTTTCTCTTCTTGCCATCGTATTAGCTTGAATCAGTGAGCAGCCAAGAGATGATGTGTGTAACCAGGAGGAGCCCTTCTTATGCACTCCTCCGAAAACGACCTGTATGGATCAGTTTGTAGAAGACTTACTTGCCAAAATGACCCTTGCCGAAAAGGCAGGACAAATGACCCAATTAACTATAGATACCGTTGCCAATGGGAAAGCCTATAAGTTGGATTTCCCACTGAAGCTTAATGACAAGAAGCTAGTTGAAGTGGTACAAAAATATGCTGTAGGATCCATGCTGAATGTCGGCCCCTTAGCCCATACCACGAGTCGTTGGCGAGAGATCATGGCGGCAATTGATAAACAAGCCAATAAAACCCGTCTTAAGATTCCAGTACTTTACGGGATAGACTCGATTCATGGTGCCAGTTATGTTATGGGCGCCACTTTGTTTCCACAGCAGCTAGGTTTAGGGGCCACCTGGAACCGGGATCTTGCGCAAAAGATGGGAGAAGTAAGTGCCTATGAAACCAAAGCCGCTGGTATGCCTTGGGCTTTTTCTCCTGTTCTTGATCTTGGAAGAAACCCCCTGTGGCCACGAATTTGGGAGACTTTTGGAGAAGATGTGTACCTAGCTGGAGAATTGGGAAGTGCTACGGTTCGGGGCATGCAAGGAGATAATATCGGTCATCCACATAAGCTGGCCGCATGTCTAAAGCACTTCTTGGGGTATGGGGTACCTTTAAGTGGCCGAGATCGAACACCCGCCTACATTCCTGCCAGACAGTTGGCAGAGTACCATGTTCCACCTTTTGCCAAAGCCTTGGCTGCTGGAGCGGCTACGATTATGATCAATTCAGGGGAGATCAATGGTATACCTGTTCACTCTGATCGAAGCATACTAACCGACCTACTTAGAGATGAACTAGGATTCACGGGTGTCGTAGTAACAGATTGGGAGGATATTCAATATTTGCACAACCGCCACCGAGTGGCGGAAAGCCAGAAAGAAGCGGTTCGAATGGCCATTGAAGCGGGGGTTGATATGAGTATGGTGCCTTTGGATTTTACTTTCACGGACTATTTGATCGAGCTAGTCGAGGAAGGAACGATTTCAGAAGATCGTCTTGATCTTTCCGTGAGGAGGATTTTGCAGCTAAAGAAAGATTTGGGCTTGTTCCAAGGAATGGTGGAGCCACAAGAAGAATATCCGCTATTCGGCGGAACGGAATTCAAGGAATCGAGTTTAGAGGCTTCGAGACAAGCTATAGTCTTGTGTAAAAATGAAAAAGGAGCATTGCCTTTGAAGAAGGCAGATAAGGTGCTGCTGTGTGGTCCTACAGCGGATACCCTTCGAAGTCTAAATGGTGGCTGGACCTATTCTTGGCAGGGGGAATTAACGGACGAGCAATCCTTACCTTTCTCTACCATCTTGGGAGCATTGGAGAACAAGCTGGGGGATAGACTGAGTTATGAGCCAGCAGTAAGTTTCTCAGAGGAGATAGATATAGAAGCTGCAGTGAAGGCGGCTCAAAATGTAGATGTAATTGTTACCTGTTTGGGGGAAACCTCCTACACGGAGTTTTATGGGAATATAGATAATCTAAGCTTGGATGTGGCGCAGCTTGATTTGGTAAAGGCCTTATCAAAGACCGGCAAGCCCATCGTTTTAATCCTGCTGGAGGGACGCCCGCGTTTGATCGGTGAAATAGCAGATTTATGTCAGGCTATTTTGGTCGGTTTTCATCCAGGAAACGAAGGAGGGGAAGCTATAGCGGAAATTCTAACCGGAGAGACATGCCCGAGTGGCAAACTTCCAATTACCTATCCGAAATATCCGAATGCCTTATCCACTTATGATTACAAGCATCCAGAAAATCTAGAGCTACAGGGGGTCTTGGGAGGATTCAAACCTCAGTTTGAGTTTGGCCATGGACTTAGCTATACCAATTTTGCCTACAGCAAGCTCATGCTATCCCAAAACAACGTCCATGAGAATGATACCATTAAGGTCTCTGTGGAGGTTAAAAACACAGGAAAAATCAAGGCTAAAGAAGTGGTCCAATTATACTTGAGTGATCTTTATGCCAGTATCACTCCTCCTGTAAAACGATTGAAGCGGTTCGAAAAAATTGAGCTGGCCGCAGGGGAATCTAAAGTTGTAGAATTTCATCTAACAAAGGATGATCTAGCTTTTGTGGGCCGGGATAATCGATGGATCGTAGAGCCAGGGACTTTCAAGGTGATGATTGCTGGTTTATCCACTGAATTCGTTTTGCAAAAAACTTCTACCATGGCATCCGCTTGATTAGATGGCCAGGTGCAGATATCGGGAAACTTTATGATGGCAAAAGCAGTTTGCTATTCTAGGGAAATGTGTAAGGACACTATATTTCTCTATGGTCCTTAAGGATTTCTTGAATATCTTTGGGTAAATAAAAGAATAGTACTTGAGTGAATTGAGCTTTCATCCTGAAGTGGGTACCCATCTATTTGCTAAGGTTATCCTGCCCTTAGCGATTCCTAAGCCTTATACTTACCACATCCCGGAGGAGTTGGTACAGCAAGTCCAGTTTGGCGTCAGAGTGGAGGTGAAGTTTGGAAAAAACCGACTTTACACGGCTTTAGTGATTGAGATTTTAGAAGAAGGTCCTTCCGCTTACGATACCAAACCGATCATGTCCGTGATCGATGAAGAAGCCATCGTCACTCCTCAACAAATCAAGCTCTGGAAATGGATGTCTTCCTACTATTGCTGCACTTTGGGAGAGGTAATGAATGCCGCTTTGCCAGCCAACTTGAAATTGGCAAGCGAAACTCAGGTCATGCTAAGTCCCTTGTTTGATGAAGATTTCGGCGGACTTGACGATAAAGAGTATTTGATTGCGGAAGCTTTGACTATTCAGGAAACGCTCTCGATAGATGAGGTCCAGAAGATTCTTGATCAAAAGACAGTGTATCCACTGATCAGACGGATGCTAGAAAAGCGGATCATCTACTTGCGTGAAGATCTCAAGGAAAAATATACCCCCAAGAAGATTGCCTGTGTTCGCTTGCAGACCGCTTATGCTGAGCTATCTGATAAGCTTACTGAAGCCTTTGACTTGGTTGCCCGCTCAGAAAAGCAGACGGCTGCTCTCCTAGCTTTTATTGATCTGTCAAAGAAGCAGGACTTTATCCGAAAACAAGATATTTACCAACGCGCTGGGGTGGATAGTGCGGTGCTGAAAGCAATGCAGAAAAAAGGCATTTTGGAATTCTATGAGCGAGAGGTAAGTCGAATCGGCGCCTATGAGGATGAATTACTGGAGGCATTTGAACTATCTAATCAACAGCAACAAGCTCTTACAGAGATAGATCAATGGTTTGAAACTAAAAATGTCGTGTTATTGCATGGTGTGACCGGGAGTGGTAAAACACGAGTCTACATCGAAAAGATCAAAGAGACAATTGCTGCGGGTGGGCAAGTACTATACCTTTTACCCGAAATTGCCTTGACTTCGCAGATTATCAGTCGCTTGCAAAAGGTATTTGGGAATGATATTGCGGCCTATCACTCCCGACTCAATAATAATGAAAGGGTAGAGATTTGGAAAAGTGCATTGGAAGGAAAGCCAATTGTACTGGGTGCTCGTTCAGCTCTATTTTTGCCTTTCAAGCAACTGCAACTGATTGTGGTTGATGAGGAACATGATCCCTCCTTCAAGCAAAGAGAACCTAGTCCAAGATATAACGGAAGAGACACGGCTATTGTCCTAGCTCAGCTCTACGGAGCCAAGGTCTTGATGGGCTCCGCGACGCCATCTATAGAATCTTTCTACAACACCAAAAAAGAAAAGTATGGCTTGGTAAATATGCCCGAACGATTTGGTGGGATTCAAATGCCCGAGATTGTGGTGGTCGACGCTAAGGCTGAATTGAAGAAGGGGCAAATGCATTCCCATTTTACGCCACAACTCATAGAAGAACTCCAAGCCGCGTTGGAACGAGGTGAACAAGCCATTCTTTTCCAGAACCGCCGAGGCTTTTCGCCTACCTATCGCTGCAACACCTGTGGCAACTGGCATGCGGAATGTATCAATTGTGATGTTAGTTTAACCTACCACAAGTTTTTTCATGTCCTAAAGTGTCATTATTGTAGCTATCAAACCAAACTCCCTAATGAATGCCCTGCCTGCGGTAGTAAAGACCTATCAATGCAGGGCTTTGGTACCGAGAAAATAGAGGATGAACTCAAGATTTATTTGCCAGATGCCCGGATAGGCAGAATGGACCTAGATACCGTGCGTGGCAAGAATGCGCATGCTAAGCTTATCAATGATTTTGAAGAACGTCGATTGGATATCCTGGTAGGTACTCAAATGGTAACAAAGGGATTGGATTTTGAAAACGTGGGAATTGTTGGTGTATTGAGTGCCGATCAATTGCTACATTTTCCTGATTTCAGGGCTGGGGAACGGGCTTATCAACTCATGGTGCAGGTGAGTGGCAGAGCCGGCCGAAAAAAGAAACAGGGGAAGGTAATTATTCAGGCTTTCAATACGTCTGCGCCAGTGCTGCGAGAGGTGCTCGAACATGATTATTTCGGTTTCTTCCAGCGAGAAATGCTAGAACGACACGGCTTCCAATACCCCCCTTATGTTCGCCTTATCCGTGTGACACTAAAGCACAAGAAACCTCAAGTTCTGAATGATGCTGGCCGGATCCTGGCTGGAGCTTTAAAGCATCAATTGGGAGATTGGGTGGTAGGACCCGCTGTGCCCTATGTAGCTCGTGTTCGAACCTTCTATTTGCTGGATTTTCTCATCAAAGTAAATCAGGATAAGAACAAAATCAAACATGCTAAGGAAAGCATTTTGAGTTCTATAGACAGACTCCATCAAACTTCTGGTTTTTCAGGTGTACGAGTCAATGTGGACGTGGATCCGGGATAGTAATAGCACCAACTACAACTCAATGATACCATTCTCGAAAAATAATGCATACATTCTGTTGCTTGGATTATTGGTCTTTCTCTCTACCTGTCAAGGAAATTTCAGTGATGACTGGGAACTCCTGTTCAATGGCGAGGACCTTGACAATTGGGGGCTCTACCTGTCCGTTCCGGATAGTAGCTCGGAGATTCCGAATTGGCCAAAGGATAGCTTGGGGTTATATAAGGGACCGTTAAAAGATCAAGATCTCTTGAATGTGTATAGTATTGATACCTTAGAAGGAGAACCTCTTCTTCGTGTATCAGGGGCTGTAATTGGCAACTTGTACACAAAAGCCAGCTATCAAAACTATCATTTGAAAGTCCAGTTTCGATGGGGAGAGAAGAAGTGGTCTTGGATGAAAGGTAGGCCTCGAGATGGAGGAATACTATACCATTACAACAGGATAGAAGGGAAGGGAATCCGCCACGAACTGCAGATCCATGAAGGAGATGTAGGTAGCTATTGGGCCAAACATACCTGGGTGGACATTCCAGGTGAATATACAACGGACCTTCCAGAGAGTATTCGCAGCGCCCAGCCTTATCTAAGGGATATCGTTCCTACGCTTGGAGATACACTATTCCGGTATAATGCTGCTAGTCCAGTTCAGCAATTTAATGGGGCACCTGAATGGCAAATTTGCTTAGCTAATCCTTATAATGAAAATCCACTTGGTCAATGGAATACCCTAGAAATATTAGCCTTTGAGAATCACGCCGTCCATCTGGTGAATGGTCAAGTTAATCTGGTCCTTTTGAATGCTAGATATCAGGAGGGGGAAAGCTTGAAACCGATGAATAGGGGCAGCATACAGATACAATCAGAGGGAGCGGAGTTGTTTTTCAAAGAGATAAAGCTGAAACCCCTAGATCGGATGCCCAAGGATATCCAGGATTTGTTAGAAAACTAGATGTCTAGGTCAACCATATGATCTAGACCAGCGTTGTAGAAAGCATTGCAGAATGAAAAATCGAATGTAAGCATGAAGGTATTGATTATTGGATCAGGAGGAAATATTGGTACTCCACTTGTGCAAGCTTTAGTCGACAGAAGCTTAGTGCCAACTCTAGCTGTCCGAAATACACAAAAAGCAGAGGATAAATGGGGGAACAAGGTCACCACTACTCAATTTGACTTTGAGGATCCTACTACCTTTACCTCCGCTTTGGAAGGACAGGAAGCGGTCTTCTTTATTGCTGGTCATTCGAATCCCGTACCCAGTGTGCAACAATTCTTGACAGTAGCCAAGGAGGCAGGGGTGAAGAGAATTGTATTTAGTTCGGGTAGGACTACTGGTGATGTGCCAGGTAAGCCCTTAAATGATGTAGAAAAATTAGTGCGTACTTGGGACAGGCAATGGACAATCCTCCGTCCTGGATGGTTTATGCAAAACTTTGTGAATTGGTTAGGTGGAACCATCAGAGCAGAGAATAAATTGTTTTTGCCTGCCGGAAATGCCAAAACAGCCTTTATTGACGTACGTGATATTGCAGATGTGGCAGCTACCTGCTTACTAGAAGAGGGACATCATGGCCAATTGTATAACCTCACAAGTGATGAAGCGTTGAGCCATACAGAAGTTTGCGCACTGATCAGTCAGGCTAGCGGAAAACTTGTTACTTATGTACCGCAAGAGAGAGCTTCTTTTATCAGCACCATGCTGGAAAAAGGTTGGACGGAAGCCGCCGCCAACTACACGGCGGATCTGTACAAATATGTAATATCTGGAAAGGAGGAAGAAATCAGCGATGATGTAGCGAAAGTCTTAGGGAAGACGCCTCGCCGCTTTCAAGCCTTTGCGCAGGAGCATGCTGATCGCTTCTAGATCTACTCCTCGGTCATTTCCATGGCTTTTCGAACACTTCCGTATTTCAGAAGGCGCTGATTGGCTTCTTCGTAGTCTAGGTCGAGCGCCTTCATCAGCATTTTTGTACCCCGATCGACCAACTTATTATTACTCAATTGCATATCGACCATTTTGTTGTCAATCACTCTACCTAATTTGATCATTACACTAGTACTGATCATATTTAGGATGAGCTTTTGTGCGGTTCCGGCCTTCATGCGGGTGCTGCCCGTGACAAATTCAGGGCCGACCACGGCTTCTATCGGGTAATCTGCCTGTTCTGCAACCGGGCTACCAGGGTTACAGGTAATGCATCCCGTGATAATCCCCTTCGCCCTACAATCCTTGAGACCATGCACCACATATGGAGTAGTACCGGAGGCTGCAATACCGATTACAACATCTTGTTCACTTACTAAATATTCGGATAAATCCCTCCATGCTAAACCAGTATCATCTTCTGCAAACTCTACGGCTTTTCGAATGGCTTGATCCCCGCCTGCCATCAGGCCAATAACCCAATCATGGGGCACCCCGTAGGTAGGTGGGCACTCCGAAGCATCTACGATGCCTAATCTTCCACTAGTACCTGCCCCAATGTAAAATAGACGCCCTCCAGCTGCCATCTTTTCCGCGATGATTTCTATCAATGGGGTGATTTGTGGAATGGTTTTTGCTACTGTAATTGCAACGGTTTGGTCTTCCTTATTGATGTTGGTAAGTAGCTCCGCCGTGCTCATTTTTTCGAGGTGACGGTGATTCGAAGGTGATTCTGTAACTTTTTGCATGCTTTCGGAGTATAAATGAGGAGCGAAGATACAATTTGGGTGTAAGGAGAGGAAGCCGTACCCGTATTTTCACTTCCCCCTCCCCAAAAACAGGCTTAATGAATCAGGGAAAATTACAACTCGTTCATAGTTCCCTACTGTTTTTCTCGCCTGTCGCTTATAACCTATATCGATATCATTGAACTACTGTTTAAGAATCAATTTTTTTGTATAGGTCAGGAATAAACTAAACACCATGAGAACACACGCAACTAAGCTTAAGCTGGTAATCCTATGCGCTTTTCTGGGATTATCACTCTCACCTTTGTATTCAGTCACAAGAACGGTTATTGCATCTGGAAATTGGGGTACGGCGGCGACTTGGTCCGGCGGAAACATCCCGAACAATGGAGACGATGTTGACATGAATGGAGCCACCACAGTGGTTGTGAGTCCAACAGATGGTTTTGTCAACATCCTAGATATTTCTACGGGAAATAATAATGGTTTAACCGTTGACGCTTTCGGCTTCTTTTTAGGTAATCTGACGACGACAGGTATTAACGCAGGTACAGACTTTACACTAATCGTTAATGGGATATTGACCATCAACGGAGATTTTGTGGTGGGAGATCGATTGAATGTTGTTGTAAACGGAGTTTTAACGATTACAGGTAACATGAACGTCATGAATGACGCTAACATTACTGTCAATGGTGCAATGGGCGTAGGGAGCTTTAATGGCTTGGATAGAGTTAACTTTGATGTGAATGGGGCATTTGCCTCAGTAGGAGACTTTTTTGTAGGGAATGATTCTAGTTTCGAATCAAGCTTCCTTTCCTTGTTTGGAGGCGATGTAACTGCCAAAGATCGTTTCAACTTAGTTGTTGATGGTGGTGCGATGGGGATTGATGGAGACTTGACAGCAGGAGCAGGTTCAACCTCGATGATTACCACCAATTTTTTCAATGTGAACGGTATGATCAATGGCCCCGCGGGATTCGGTGCTTTGACCCCACTTCCAATCAGTCTGTCTTATTTCAAAGGACAAGCCACGGAACAAGGAGCTTTGCTTACTTGGGAAACTCTAGCTGAGGAATCCAATGCTTACTTCACAATCGAGAAATCGAGAGATGGCGTACACTTTGAGGAGCTAACTACAGTGAAAGGGGCTGGAGATAGCGATGTTCCCTTACAGTATAAGCATCTAGATAAAAATCCTTATAAATTAACCTATTATCGACTTCGTCAAACCGACTATGATGGAACGACTGAAGTTTTCAACATCGTAACGGTATCTGTAAAAGACAGAGCGGAGGATATTAAGGTCTTTCCTACCATCGTGAGAGACAGGTTGGTTAATGTCGAATTGCCCAGTGCAACGCAGACAGTGGAAGGGACCTTGGTAGATCTCTCTGGTCGGATCATTTTGCGAACTAACTTGCAAGAAGGACGCAATGCAATTGAAATACCAGGGGCTTTGCAAAACGGTATGTACATCTTAAGAATCTATGATCCGGTTTTGCGAACAGCAACTGCACATCAGATAATGGTTCAA
>CAJXPD010000280.1 GCA_913057785.1 uncultured Lewinella sp.
ACGAAGGCACCCGTTGCACACCTGTGCACCACCACCAGCACCACCACCACCACCAGTCTGCCCTCTAGCAGAACGGAAAGTGAATTGAAGGTTTTCTCCAACTTTCAACCATGGAGTCAATTCCCAAGAAGAGTTAGCACGGAAGCTATAGCGACGGAAGTTGTTAGACAACAAGATACCTTCTTGCTCCTGTACAGACATACCGAAGTAGTATCCACCATTATCCGTACCACCGCTAAATCCTAAAGAGTGACGCTGAAGGAAACCTGTACGAGTAATTTCATCGTACCAGTTTGTACCAGCTAGGTTAGGACGGATCAAGAATACGTTTTCAGGATCAGCCTCAAATGCCTTTCTGATCGCTTCTACGTCAACAGAACCTACTACACCATTTTGACCGTTAGCGTGTAGATAGTCAGGTAACCTAGGCGTAGCATTACTACCATATTGTGGGTGAGTATACGAAGGCTCAGTTCCGTTAGCTGTTGCATTATTACGGTAAGCGATGTGTGTCCACTCCGCCATCTCTTGTGGATTCAACATTTCAGGAGAACCACCTACATTTGGATCAGTCACACCAAATACCCCATCATAGAATACGCGTAGTTTCTTCTTCCCTTTTGATCCTTGCTTAGTGGTATAAACAATTACACCGTTAGCTGCACGAGCACCATAGATAGAAGCAGAAGCTGCATCCTTTAGTACGGTTGATGTTTCAATATCATCTGGAGATAGGAATTCCGTAGAACCTACAGGAACACCATCTACAACGTATAGGGGTGCATTACCACCGAAAGCCCCAAAACCACGAACACGGATCTGACTGGTCGTACCAGGCTGTCCGTTCGTGACCACCGTTACACCGGCTACACGCCCTTGCAACTGCTGCTCTACGTTACCCGAAGGAATAGCTTTAAGGTCAGCTGATTTTACAATGGAAACGGCCCCTGTTGTCTGTCTTTTTGATTCAACAGAATATCCCGTTACTACTACTTCACCCAAGGCAACCCCCACAGACAATTGAATGTCGATCACACTTTGTGACCCTACCTCAATTTCTTGTGTAGAATACCCTGTGTAAGAAACTTCCAAAAGATCTCCTGGCTTAGCTGCCACTGAGAAGTTACCATCAAGATCTGTAACTGTACCGGAAGAAGTTCCTTGCACCAATACGGAGGCACCGATTAAAGGCTCGCCCGTCTCGGCATCTGTTACCTTTCCTTGAATCTGCGCCGAAAGGAAAGTCCCTAAGGCAAGAAACAACGAAAGGAAGCTTATCCGCAATACTAGCGGATTCATACCCAAAGTTTTTTGTTTCATAAACCGATAATTATGTTTACAAGAGTAAATGATTGCCATATATTGATTTTTCGTTTTTGCCCAATACTATCTAGGCAGCTCTTGCATACGCAAGGCTGGCCCTAGTAGCTTTGGCAAGTTTGTTATGATGATATAATGGCAGTAATACTTGGTCTGGCTTTACTGGCGGACTTAGGTAGATGAGATGAGAAAAAACCAAGGAAAGGTGTTGGATTACTATATAGTTCCTAAAGAGTTTCTTCTACTACATCTATGGTTTTGGCTTAGGGGATGGGTCCTGGTATGAAAACCCTTGTGAAATGGTTGTATCTGCGTTAACGTGGCCAAGAAATCAATTCAAAAAAGTACTATTCCAAGTATAATACATTCTTGAGCGCTGTTCATTTAGCTACAAAAGTTTGACTCTTCTTAATAATTTTTCCGTAATTATTGTCGGTTATTCTTTAATAAACCGAAGTAAAATTGGAAATCGAATGTAACCAAATTGTATAATACTTAATAGTCTTCGTTCAAAAAAGTATCAGTCTTTAGCTACAAAGTATTGAGAAAAGCATCAATTCCCAGTTTTGTCCTCAACAGCGAAAAATCGCCCCTCATGCTTGATCTGAAGTAGGTCTCTTTCCAGGGATAATCGGTAAGCTTTTGGCGTTACACCTTTATACTTTTTGAACAACCGATTAAAGTTGGAAAGATTATTAAATCCTGACTCAAAACAGATCTCTCTCACAGTACATTCCGTTTCCAGCAGCAATTTGCAAGCATAGCTCACACGCTTCTCCACCAAAAAGTGGATAAAACTCTTGTTAGAACACTTTTTGAAGTAATGACTGAAGGCCGATGGACTCATATTGGCTACAGCTGCCACTTCCGCCAATTGAAGATCCTTCTTAAAGTGCTGATTGATGTAATTGTATACATCTTCAATGCGTTTGTTGCGGAAGTATGGAGTAGGCACCACATAACCAGCGCTCGCCACTTGGCGCTTTTCACTGGTAGTGGCCAGTACGTATAGAAATTCAAAGAAAGCCAAGGTCGCGGGGAAACCACTGAGACCTCGTAATTCCTTCAACATCTTAATCCCTTTCTTTCTGGTTTCTCCAAAAAATTCAATTCCTCGAGAGGATTCACTCAGCAAGATCCGAATCGGCACAAAGGCATCTTTCATCAACCAGTGATTCGTGAAAAGATCTTTATGGAATTGAACCACTATCACTTCGGGAGTGATACCTGTTTCTTCCACATACGCAGCGCCATCCCAACAATGCTGAATGTAAGGCCCCAACAAGACTAACTCCTCTTCCTCATAAGTTTCCACAGCATCTCCGACAATCCGCGTTCCCTTGCTACCCAACACCAGGTTGATTTCGTACTCCGGGTGGTGATGAAGCGGGTACCTAAACTCGGCCTCCGGATAGTAAAATATCCGAAAGACATCTTTGCTAGTCACAGGCGTTATTTCTCGATAAACCCTTTTCATATAATTTTACGATTGTAAGTCAAAACTTAGAAAGATCTGTCTTTACTTAGTTCAAACGCTGGAACAAAATGCAACAAAGTCGTGATATGGTATTTTGTTGGTAAAAGAAGAGTTGATGGCAATGCGTTGATGCAATCTACAGTCCGACCTATGTTAAATCTTTCCGCTGAAGGGTAGCACTCGGATTTTCAGGTCTATTTCGCTGATAGTATGACTTCTTGGTTAAGCAAGATATAAAAAAAACTAGTATTCTGCTAACCTGGCCATTCCCCTAACTTGGAAGATTATTGGAAAGCATTTACCATATATTCTTCTGAATGAGCGATATAAATACGACTTACAGCATGTTGGGCGTTGTGGAAAAAAGAGATTTGGGATCAAGCGAAAGAACGCCAAAGAAGGTTTGCAGTAGGTAGAATAAACCATATACTCTAGCGCGAGTGGTAAGAAAAAAGGGATGGCCCCTGATTGTGAATCAAGGGCCATCCCTTATGCTGAAGTTCAAAATTAAGCGATTAAGTTCACCCCTATCGCTCCAGCACTTTGATCAACATTCCTCTTGGAAGACGATCTGTCAATTGCATATCATTTAATACCGCAAATTCTTCATGTCGCTTACTATCTAATCCGTAGCTGCGGAAAACTTCAGCCAACGTACTATTATCTACCTTCACTGGTTGAACATCGATGCGCTCAGGCTGACGATTCAACTTATTAGGATCATGCAAACTTCTAAAGTTTCGCATAGTATTCAAGAAAGAGTTCTGGTAAGTAGCGAAATCCTGTGCGTAAGACAAGCCGATAAAGCGGTAAATCAAATTATTGTAAAGAATTAAATAAGTCTGTGCCTGGACACGAGGTTGCTGCTGTCCTTGTTGCTGCTGCTGTTGTTGCTGTTGCATTTCAGACACCATTTCAATTGCCTGAAAACCATTCACCGTTGTGTTCCGGGAAGAGATGGTGTTAAACTTGTATTGTTCGTTGGTTGCCTGAGCAGCTGCTTCCAAGGATTGGCCTTGGGCCAAGTTCATAATCATCATGGCCTTGCCGCCTTTAGGCGCCATGGCCACTTGTTGAGGTGAGTTTTGCACCTGCCACCCCTGGGGCGTTGGGAACTGGAATTTCAAATCAGGATGGTAGAAATTATTATTCTCCACAAATCCCTGACGAGGATCCTCCCCGTATGTGATACCATCGATTAAGCGTAAATAACTATCCCTATTCACCTCGAAATTCTTAGCTGGCGTTTTCGCCTGCCATTCCTTGGCATATTGTTCCACCTTAACATTTCGATCCGCAGGATCAGGGTGCGTCGACATAAAGGTCGGTACTCTTCCTTCAGGCCCTCCAGAAACTCGATCTAGGACACCAAAAAAGCGAGCCATTTCCTTCGCATCATAGCCGATCTTGGTAGAATACTCTACTCCTAATTGGTCCGATTGCGTTTCGTCATCTCGTCCGAACTTTAAGAACAACAGTCCTAAACTCTGACTCGCCAGTTCTCCCATTGAAGCTAATTCTGGAGAAAGTACCATGCCAAGAATTAACCCGCCCGAGTACAGCATTTGCTTACTTTGCTGGCTAGCCCCGTGGCGTGCTGTAATATGTCCGATTTCATGCCCCAATACACCGGCGAACTGAGCCTCATTATTGAAATGAGCAAGAATTCCCCTGGTAAAATAGACGTAGCCACCCGGCAAGGCAAAGGCATTGAGAACTGGAGAATCAACCACCTTGAATTCATATTTGAGGTGAGAACGGTGCGAAATACTGGCCATTTCTTGACCCTTTTCCTTTATGAAGGCTTGTAACTTATCATTCTTGTATAGTCCAAATTGCGCTACAACGGCTGGGTCAGATTGGGCACCCAAAGCAATTTCCTGGCTTTCTGACATGAACATGACCTGGCGTTTACCTGTAACAGGGTTAACTGCGCATGATTCCACGATCAAGAAACCCAATACTAAAAGGGCGAAACGACCAACGGAAAATGGATTTAGTACTTTCATATTGTGTTCTATTTATTAATCTGAGATCAGTTGAGCCTGGGCAATTGTCTATATTGCCCCACTTAACTGGCTTAGGCTCTTACAACTAAAACTTGCCGGATGTGAATTAGCTTGTATATAAACCCTAAAACTGAATTCTGGATTTGAATATTCCTTAATATCTAGTTAATTCCGTTATAAGGCTTTCTTAACAGTAGCTACCACAAAATTGCATCTTCTCCCCCAAAATACAAACAGCTAAGCGCTTGCGGCTGTTGAATTTCTTGTATTTGAGACGAAAAAATATCAGAAAGTTACCTTGCAAGATGAGATTTAAGCAACTTATAACCAGAACGACTAACTGGCACATCCACTTCATTAGGCATTTCGAAGAAGTACCGGCCCCCACCTCTAACTTGCAGGGCTCCAGCTTCGTCCAGGTTCACAATATAAGATTTGTGGATTCGCAAAAAGGAGGGCGGAAGCAAAGGGAGTAACTGATTTAGGGATTTATCATACAGTTTCTCTTCTCCACTACGCAGAAACAGCCGAGCATAATGATCTGCTCCCTGGCAATACAGGATTTCCGAAACTCGAATCAGTTCCAGGCGGCCGCGACACTTGCAGGCTAGATATCGGGTAGGATACAAAGATCGATAATCAGTATCAAAGTAACGATCAAAAGCTTTGGATAAACGGGACAGGTCAAAGGGTTTGGGGACAAAGTCCAACACTCCAAACTCATAAGCCTCTATCGCTTTCTCCGTATAAGCGGAAACAATTACCGTATGAAAAGATTGAGCAGTATATTGGTGCAACAACTTAAACCCGTCCTTACCATTCAAATTCAAATCTAGTAAAACCAGGTCAACCGCCATTTCTTTGAGATGTAGCTGAGCAGCTTCTAGAGTTGGAAGTACCGCTAAATGTTGCAACCGATGCCCAATGATCTGCCGCGATAGTCGTTCCAAACGCTGAGCAATTAAATCCTCATCTTCTACTATTAACAACCTCATACTTACGGATTAAAGATTGATATTCTCACTTCCCAACCTTCTTCTACCGCTCCCCTATGCACCTTCCATTGGTCACCATAATTTTCCTGTAGGCGGGCTTCTAGGTATTTGTATCCAGTACCATTTCCGTTGGTGTTCAGATCAGAATTAGCCATTTCGCTATCATTAAACAAGCGGTAACAATACCCGTTAGCTAAGGGCGTCTTTTGTAAATGAAAGTAGCCACTCCTTTTGCTTCCATAGCCATGCGTAATTCCGTTTTCTATGAGTGTGTGAAAAATGGCAGGAGGAACCCATTCATCACCATTTACACCGACAACCTCCAAACGGAATTGCGCGTTCTTCCTGAATTCCATGATCCTCAAGTGTGCTTGGCAGAGGCTCAGCTCTTCCTCAATTGGAATCAAAGTTTTTCCCACCACCGCATTGAGCATCCTAAACTCATGGGCTAAATTATCTACGAATTTTGAAGCCTTAGTGGGATGTTGATCAATCAGCTCTTGTAAAGAAGCCAAGGAGTTGAATATAAAATGCGGTTGAATACTTTTTTTCAGCAATTGATTCTCCAGGCGCTCCGAACGGGTATGGGCTTCCTGTCGTAGTCTAAATTGTTGAGCCACCTGCCGCCCAACCGATAAGGTCATACATACGATGAAGAATAACACTCCGATAAAGAAGCCAAGAAAAATCAGATTCTGCTCATGATCCAGGTAGTTGAATAAGGCCAACCCAAATAACCCCACCAAGGCCAAGGTACTCCCATCTTTTTTATGGTAATGAGCATAGCCAGTAATAGCGAGTGCAGCCGGCATGAACATAAGAGCATACGAAACCCAGTGTAGCCAATAGGGTATCCAGGTAAGGATAACAAAAGCTAAAAGATACCTGAGCCGATTTGGCACTTCAAATTCGTACAGCAGAAACCCAACCAGGGCGACTCCTCCCATGTAATAAGCTACCCCTTTGGCCGTATTCTCTATTTCGCCTGTCAAGCCGAAATCCATAAAGTCTAAAGTAGCAGCAAAGACAATCTTCCCAGCATAGCTGATGCAAAAGAGGGCGAAAAAAAGGAAAGCCGCTTTCCGGCTAAAGCCGAAAAACAGCACCATATAAAACAGGGCAGATGTAAGAAAGATGCCCGTCAAAAATGTTAAGTACAATTGGTCAATCATGCATAGGAGATGCCGTAAGAATTATATCTGAGCCTAGGTATTCGTCCGCTTCCCTGCTGTACCAATGACGCATTCGCGGCCATTTCATTTGGCCCATATCCATCAGTTGGTCTAGCACTAAATATTCACTTTCTTCTTCAGTTGGAGCAAAACCATACCCAAGCAATTGATAATTCTTCGAATCTACGAATAATTCCCAAGCCGTAGAAAAAGGCGCATCAGCGATTTCCAATTCTAGGCGGTAGACACTTGCTCCTTGCCAGCTCACTGGCTCGACATTTCCTTGCTTTAATTCATATCGTCCTTTCAGGCTCATCGGCAAGCCCAATTTGGTTCGATAGTAGTTATGGTAACCGTCGGCTCGCTCTTGGCTCAAACGGTGGAGTCGCATCGTGGCGGTATCTTGCACCAGCTGACCATTAACAAAGGTCAAATATTGCCCTTCTTTGATCGTCCAATGCAAAGTGTCCTTCCCATAGCCACGCTCCATGTCAAAAAAGCTACCATCGGTTCGTATTTGAACCTTGCTTTTCCGGTCTGGGGTTTGCAAACGGGGCTCCATAGATACATAGGTACCTGCCCAGTCAGGCCACTCATTATTAGGGTCATGAAATTGGAAGCAACGTTCTAGAATAGTCTGTGCATCCTCAGTCTGAGCCTCTTCTCCTTGCTGCGAAGCACATGCTACCGTACCCAAGCAGAAGATCAAAAGAGTAGATCGTATTAGCCCATTCATGAGCCTTTCTCTGCTTTCATTCTCTTAAAGAAGATCTTATTCACAATCTTCCATTCGCCATCCACTTCTAGCAAATTGAAGTAATCAATGAAAGTGAAGTCGGCATAGTCGATTTCCACACTGGCACTAGCCGCTTGGCCCGTAACATTGATGTATTTGATACTCGTTTTTCGATCGGATTTTGGTCCAGGTTTGATTCTGGCAAGAAAATCGTCGATGCTTATTTCCTGGTAGCCTCCATCCTTTACGAATTTCAATTCAGCAGCCGGATGAAAGGCTTTTGCAACCATATCAGCATCATTGTTGGTGCCTCCATCAAGGTAATAATTCAATGCTTTTTCCACACCTTGTACAGCTGATTCCTGGGCATTAAGCCCTAATCCAAAAAGACAAAGTAAACATACAGTCAGGTAACTTCTCATACTTGAAATTTTGAAATGATAAGATGGACTACTGCACCTACAGTAGTTTCAGTGGAGAAGGTACGAGGACTTAAAGAAGGGAAAGCTCAGATATTCGTGAATGGCACTAGGGTGACGCCAGTAGGGTTAAACCTGCCCCATTGGATCCTGTTGAAAGATCTCACAATACGTTTGGTACATTTCGGGCAAGACCGCCTTAAAGCTTTCCGGAAAAACGAAGAAGTGGGCAATACTAACGGGCGCCGGCTCTATCTCAGGCAGATTTATCCATTCTAAAATCGCTGCTTTGCTAAACTGACTAATCTGTTCCAAATCGTCCCAGCTATCTTCCGTCAATTCGGGATAGGCCTTGTCTGGATAGGTTAGCATAAAGACCTTGGCAAACTCATGCAATCCAATATTGTAATATCGATCCGGTTCCGCAAAACTCTTGATCAGGTGATCCATGGAAAAAAGGACCACTCCGTCCTCTTCAAAGAGTTCTGAAATATGGAAGTGTTCTGGATATTGGGGAGAAGGGAAAGGGTGCGGATAGATCACGACGTTCTCGAAAGGAGGGTAAAGGAAGTCTTCAAAGACAGCACTCAACTGCACGGCACTAGCACTTACGATGGCTCTCACATCTCCGGGCACCTCGGGCATTACCATAGGTTTGAAATCCGTAGCCATGCTAAACATCGCCACTTTTTGCCGAAAGGTTTCCTTGTCTCGCAAAGGTAATCGAGTATAGTAAGTGTATCGTTCACTAAAGAACCGACGGATACCATCCGTCAAATCCGGCGGATAGCGTTTGTACCACCACCAGTCGATCTGAGGGCTAAAAACATACATTAGCCCAAGGATCAAACTGCAAGGAATGATATAGATCGCATAAGTCTCGTCCTTGGCCCAAGCCAAGTAGAAAAATAAAAAAAAGCCGACCCCAAATGGTATGGCAAATAATCTAGTGGGCATATAATGTTGATATTTCTCAACTGGAAGAGCTTCAAATTCAAGGCTTTAATTCGCTACACACCCCAGTTGTCAAACAGTAAAACGCTCAATCGCTCAAAAGTAACTGAAATTTTTCTAGTTTTTTTTGGTTGAAGTTTGTGGAAAATCAAAAATCCGTCTATTTTTGCAACCGCTTGATAAAAAAAGCAGGAGGTGCGGTAGCTCAGTTGGTAGAGCAATGGACTGAAAATCCATGTGTCGGCGGTTCAATTCCGTCCCGCACCACAAAAAAAACAAGAATGAACTTTAATCGTGTACATCATCATCATCATAGCTTTGCTCCAACGGGCAAATGGTGATGCCATGATCGAAAGTAGACGATCTCATTTTTGATCAAGGAAAGAGGGTTACCATTGTCTGGTAACCCTCTTTTTTTTTGCCCTCATTTGGCCTAGTGTCTTGCAACATAAATTGCTAAATCCGAAATCATGGAAACTTCATCCGCTCGTTTAAAGATCGCCGTTCAAAAATCGGGTCGCCTGCTCGATGACTCTATCAAAATTCTAAAAGAATGCGGGATCAAAATCGACAATGGTAAAGATCAGCTAAAAGCCTCTGCTCGAAAATTCCCTATCGATTTACTTTTCCTGCGCAATTCTGATATTCCACAATATGTACAGGATGGCGTAGCTGATATTGGGATCATTGGACAAAACACAGTAGTCGAAAAACAGAAGGAACTCGAAGAGGTGCTTCGCCTGGGTTTCTCTAAATGTCGCCTTTCGATCGCCGTCCCACGCAATACTCCCTATACTGGCCCTGAATTCCTACAGGGCAAAAGAATCGCCACCTCCTACCCTAACTCTCTCCAAGGTTTCTTAGATCAACATCAAATTCAAGCAGAAATACACGAAATATCTGGCTCTGTAGAGATCGCACCTAATATCGGACTGGCAGATGCCATTTGTGATCTGGTCAGCACCGGAAGCACCTTATTCAAAAACGGGTTAGAGGAAAAAGACATTATCCTCAAGTCGGAAGCTTGTATCGTAAAATCCAAGAAAATGCCTGCTTCCGTTGAACCGATCTTGAATAAGTTGATTTATAGAATTAAATCCGTTTTGACTGCAAGAAACAATAAGTACTTATTGATGAATGCGCCAAACGATTCCATTAAGCAAATCATTGAGATTCTACCTGGGATGAAGAGCCCTACCGTCATGCCCCTAGCTACCGACGGCTGGAGTTCCATACACACAGTGATCTCTGAAGATCGTTTCTGGGAAATCATCGAAGCTTTGGAAGGAGCCGGAGCGCAAGGTATCCTGGTTATCCCGATTGAAAAGATGATTATTTAAGTTATTCCGTATAGGTAAAAACCACCTTCTTCTATTGGGCATCACTATCTGCTCCAAAAGGAGGAAGGAAAAAAGAAAAACTTATGCAGTCCTATATTTTTCCAGAACGAGCAGCATGGCCAAAAATCTTGGAGCGCCCGGCACTTGACAATTCGCAATTAGAAGCGACAGTAAGCCAGGTTTTACAGGATATTCGAGAAAACGGAGATCAGGCCTTAAGGGTTTACACACAAAAGTTTGATGGGGTTGATTTGGATCAGCTGCAACTTACGCCTGAAGAAATAGAAACAGCTGAAGCTAGCTTAAGCCCCGAATTAAAGGAGGCCATCCAGATAGCTCAGCAAAATATAGAACGCTTCCATGCGCAGCAGCAACTAAAAGTGGAAGTGGTAGAAACCATGCCCGGTGTACAATGCTGGCGTAAAAGTGTAGGTATTGAAAAAGTGGGACTGTACATTCCCGGTGGTACTGCGCCGCTTTTTTCTACGGTGCTCATGCTGGGTATCCCGGCAAAGTTAGCCGGTTGTAAGGAAATCGTGCTTTGTTCTCCCCCACGTACAGAAAATACGGTACACCCCGCAGTGATCTATGCAGCTAATCTGGTTGGAGTGACGAAGATCTTCAAAGTTGGAGGAGTGCAGGCGATCGGCGCTATGGCCTATGGTACGGAAAGTGTGCCCCAGGTATACAAGATATTTGGGCCAGGTAATCAATATGTAACTGCTGCAAAGCAGCTGGTAAACAAGGAAGGCCTTCCAATAGACATGCCGGCCGGGCCGTCAGAAGTTCTGGTTTGTGCCGATGAGAGCGCAAATCCGGCTTTTGTTGCAGCAGATCTACTTTCTCAAGCTGAGCATGGCACTGATAGTCAAGTGGTACTGGTTACTTTTTCGGAGGATACTTTGGCGAAAGTTCAAGCAGCTGTTGCTGAGCAACTGGCGCAATTGCCTAGAAAGGAAATAGCCGAAGGGGCCTTAGAAAACAGTGCTGGAGTGGTCCTGAAAGACCCAAGCGAAGCTATCGATTTCATCAATGCCTACGCTCCGGAACACCTCATTTTAGCCATGGAACAAGCCGAGGAGGTGGGGGAAGCAATCATCAATGCCGGTTCTGTCTTTTTAGGCAATTACACCCCTGAATCCGTTGGCGATTATGCCTCTGGCACCAATCACACCCTCCCGACCAATGGATTTGCTCGCTCATACAGTGGTGTATCCCTGGATTCCTTTGTCAAAAAGATCACTTTCCAAAAATTAAGCCGAGAAGGGCTTCAACGATTAGGGCCTGCGGTAGAGAAAATGGCGGAGGCAGAGGAGTTGATCGCCCATAAAAATGCAGTCACTATTCGATTGCAAAGTTTGGAAGGATCTTCAAAAGACGGCTCATTATGAATATAGAAACACTTGTTCGTCCTAATATCCGAGCGCTTAGCCCTTACTCTTCCGCCAGGAGTGAGTTTAAGGGTAAAGCGGAAATCTTCATTGATGCCAATGAAAACCCCTTTGAGACGGGAATGAATCGGTATCCTGATCCGCTACAATGGAAATTGAAAGCACAGATCAGTAAAATCAAGGAAGTTCCCGTGGAAAACATCTTCCTGGGTAATGGAAGTGATGAAGTCATTGATCTGCTCATTCGGATTTTTTGCGAGCCGCGGGTAGATCATGTTTTGAGTCTTCCGCCGACTTACGGAATGTATAAGGTGAGTGCAGGCATTGCAGATGTAAAGATTAAGGAGGTTTTATTGACAGAGGACTACCAGCCTAGAGTGGCCGAGACGATGGAGGCAGTGAATGAGCATACCAAGATTTTATTCCTATGCAGCCCCAATAATCCAACGGCCAATGACATGGACCCCAGCCGAGTAGAGGCACTTTTAGAACAGTTCCCTGGCATTGTAGTGATTGACGAAGCCTATATCGATTTTTCTCAGCAAACCAGCTTTATCCAGCATATCGAGAAGTATCCTAATCTTCTCGTGATGCAGACCTTTTCTAAAGCCTGGGGCTTAGCAGGTATCCGATTAGGAATGGCTTTTGCCAGTACGGAGATCATCCAGTATCTCAACAAGGTAAAGCCCCCCTATAATGTCAATCAACTAACGCAATCAGCTGCCTTAGAAGCCTTGCAGGATACGGCCAAGCAGTCGGAATGGGTTTCGACCTTACTAGAAGAAAGAGAAACCTTGAGTACTTCCCTAGCACAATATGATTTTGTCCAAAAGGTCTACCCCTCCAATGCCAACTTTATTATGGCAAAGGTGGAGCGTCCAAAGGAACTTTACCAGTTCTTAGTACAGCGAGGTATTATCGTAAGAGATCGTTCGAATGTACCTTTATGCGAAGGTTGCCTGCGTTTTACCGTAGGACGCCCGGATGAAAACCGAAAATTACTTGCCGCTTTAAACGCATATATATAATGAAGAAGCTATTGATCCTCGATCGTGATGGTACTATGGTTTTGGAACCACCTGTTGACTATCAGCTAGATTCCCTAGAAAAGCTAGAGTTCTATCCCATGGTATTCAATTATCTGGGTCGAATTGTCCGGGAACTAGATTATGAGTTGCTCATGATCACCAACCAAGACGGTTTAGGGACAGATTCCTTCCCCGAGGATACCTTTTGGCCCGCACATAATAAAGTGCTTAAGGCATTCGAGAATGAAGGCATTGTATTCCAGGACATCCTAATTGATCGTACTTTCCCTCACGAAAATGCGCCGACACGTAAGCCCCGCACCGGGCTAATGGAACCCTATATGAAGGGAGATTATGATCTAGCGAATTCTATCGTTATTGGGGATCGCCTAACGGATATGGAGTTGGCGAAAAACCTAGGTGCAAGGGGTATCTGGCTTAATAATGAACCCGAATTAGGGGCTGGGGAGATTGAAGGCAAGCGAGCTGAGCTAGGAGACACCATCGTCCTGACCACAACCGCCTGGAAAGACATTTACGAGCACTTAAAGTTACCCGCTCGAACGGGTAGAATCCACCGCCAGACCAAGGAAACAGATATTCTGATCGAGCTTTCACTAGATGGAGAAGGTAAAGCCAATAACGATACCGGGATTGCTTTCTTCGATCACATGCTCGACCAATTGGCTCGTCATGCCGGCTGCGACCTCACCATCAAAGTCAAGGGGGATCTGCATATTGATGAACATCATACCATCGAAGATACCGCTTTGGCTTTGGGCGAAGCCTTCCTACAGGCTGTTGGTGACAAAATGGGCATTGAAAGATACGGCTACTGTCTTCCTATGGATGATTGCCTGGCGCAAGTCGCCATCGACTTCGGAGGTCGGCCGTGGCTAGTATGGGAAGCCGATTTTAAGCGTGAAATGATCGGCAAGATGCCTACTGAAATGTTCTATCATTTCTTTAAATCCTTTAGTGATACGGCCAAATGCAATTTGAACATCAAGGCGGAAGGCGATAACGAGCATCACAAGATCGAAGCCATTTTCAAAGCCTGGGCTAGAGCCATCAAAATGGCCAAAGGCCGAGATATTGACAACATGCAACTCCCTTCTACTAAAGGGGTATTGTAATAGCCATTGTTAAATGAGAAAATATGTCAGTAGCTATAATCAATTATAATGCGGGAAACGTTCGTTCCGTACTCTTTGCGATGGATCGATTGGGCATTGATGCCCAACTGACCGATGACCACGATGCTATTCGCAAGGCAGATAAGGTGATCTTCCCAGGCGTGGGAGAGGCGAGCACTACCATGAACTATCTTCGAGATAAGGGTTTGGATGAATTGATCAAGAGTCTTACTCAGCCAGTTTTGGGTATCTGTCTAGGCATGCAGCTTCTATGCGAGCATTCTGAGGAGAACGATACCCCTTGTTTGGGTATCATCCCACAGCGTGTCAAGTTGTTTCAACCCGCTAATGGAGAGAAGGTGCCACATATGGGTTGGAATCAGATTCGTCGCAAACCGGGGAGCTGGTTTAGTGAAAGCTTGGAAGGTGGCTTTGCCTATTTTGTACATAGCTACTACGTGGAAGAAGGGCAATATACCACAGCTTTGACTGACTATGTGCACCCCTTTAGCTGTGCTGTGAAAAAGGACAACTTTTATGCTACGCAATTTCACCCCGAAAAATCCAGTAAGGTAGGCGAACAGGTCTTAAAAGATTTTTTAATCCTATAAATCCTTCCCCTATGGAAATCACCCCTTGGTTCAGCAGGAAGTTCAGTTTAATCGCCGATAATGGCCTTTTTCCAGGCGTTATGGAGCGACTCCTTGGTACGCCCTTACGCTTAGCACAAAAACTGCAAGGGGTATCTCCCATTCTGCTGACTCAGCAAGAAGATGAGAAATGGTCTGTGCAGGAGGAGGCCGGTCATATATTGGATTTGGAACCCCTTTGGTACGCCCGATTTCAAGATTTCCAGTCAGGCCAAGAAGTGCTTTCTGAAGCCGATCTTAGCAATCGAAAAACCTTTGAAGCCCAACACAACGACAAAGATATTCAGGAGATTTTAACGGCCTTTGCTTCCGCTAGGGGACAATTGATAGAACTGCTTGCTGCCTTGGACTCGAATGATTTAGAAAGATCTGCTCTTCATCCTCGTATGAGAACCCCCATGCGCCCAATCGACCTAGCCTACTTCGTCGCAGAGCACGATGACCACCACTTAGCTACTATTACTCAACGTCTACAAACATTATCCTAGATGTACATTATACCCGCAATTGATATAATCGACGGCAAATGTGTTCGCCTTACCCAAGGAGATTATGCCCAAAAGAAAGTCTACAACGAAGATCCCCTGGAAGTAGCCAAGCAGTATGAAGATATTGGCCTAAATCGTCTGCATCTAGTGGACTTGGATGGAGCGAAGGCTAAGCGGATCATCAACTATCAAGTGTTGGAAAAAATTGCCAGCAAAACTAATCTTACCATCGACTTCGGAGGCGGGCTCAAGTCGGATGAAGATGTACGAATTGCTTTTGAAAGTGGAGCAGCCCAAATCACGGGCGGGACAATCGCAGTTAAGGATGAAGTCACTTTCTTGCGGTGGTTGGCGCATTATGGAACGGAGCGAATTATCCTTGGAGCAGATGTAAAGGAGGGTTTTATTGCCGTAAGTGGCTGGCAGGAGCAAAGTGAGCTAGAATTGGCACCTTTTATCCAAAAGTATACAGGAGAAGGTATTCAATATATCATCTGTACGGACATCGCAAAGGATGGTTTGCTAAAGGGGAGTTCGGTAGGTCTTTATCGAGATCTACTTGCCCAATTTCCCGAGGCCAAACTGATTGCCAGTGGCGGCGTGACCACCATGGATGAGCTGCATGAGCTCAGAGAGATTGGTTGCTATGGCGCGATCATAGGAAAAGCCATTTATGAAGGAAAACTGCAATTGCAGGATTTAAGAGACTTTTAATCAGTGACGGTTCGAGTAAGACTTCCGAAGTTTTAGAAACCTAGGGTATGCACACAAAAGGGTGCAAGTTC
>CAJXPD010000281.1 GCA_913057785.1 uncultured Lewinella sp.
TAAAGCGTCCTTCCGCGTCTACAGTAAACTCAGGCTCAGCACTTACCCCTTCGATCACTAAACCTTCCCCAGATGTTAGTACGTAGATGACTTCATAGCCACTTGGCACATTTGGATGGCTATCTAATTGAGCTTTCAAGGTTGCACTGCCTTCATTGAGACAAGGATCGTTGATAGCTTCTAGTGACCCTGCTTTCGCCTGACAGCCGCAATCATCCACCATAAATACCGCACCGGCTACGTCAAGCGAAGCACAAATATCGCCGCCGCCCTGTTCTAAAAGACCATTCACATCAAAGCCAGTGGTTACACCAGGTACAACGATGCCTAGGTCCAAAGTAGCAGGATTATATACCAAAGAATGGATGGTGTAGCGTCCTTCCGCATCAACTACAAATTCAGGTTCTGCGGATACCCCTTGAATAACTAAGCCTTCTCCGGAGGTCAACACATACAACTGCGAAAATCCAGCAGGAATAGTAGGCTGCTCGTCAGTAGCCGCCTTAATTCTCACACCTAAGTTCTGAATGCAAGGATCATTTATTGGCTGGAGGGTACCGGCATCAGCTTCGCAGACACAATCACTCACATGGAATGGGGCTCCGGCTACATCCAAAGCAGCACAGATCGTACCACCACCTTGGGTCAATAGTCCGTTCACATCAAAACCTGTCGTTACCCCTGGCACCACGATACCGAGATCTAGGGTATTCGGATCGTATACTAGGGTATGAATTGTGTAAGGACCTTCCTCTGCAACGGTGAATTCAGGCGCAGCATTTACTCCTTGAATCACTAGGCCTTCTCCTGATGTCAATACATATAGTACCTCAAAGCCTGCCGGCACGTGAGGGTGACTCACTGGGGTAGCCACTAGCTTAGCCTCTCCCATATCAAGACAAGCTCCTTCCACAGCCTCTAAACGACCAGCGTCAGCATCACAAGGGCAGCTTCCGGCAAAGAAGGCCGCACCCGCTACATCTAAAGAAGCACAAATTGGACCTCCTCCTTGCTGTAGTAATCTATTAATAAGAATAGCGCTGGTTCTACCTAACTGCACAATACCCAAGCTTAAAGTTTGAGGATTATAAACTAGTGAATGGATGGTAAAGCGGCCACTGCCATCAATATCAAAACTAGGAGTAGAACTTACTGCCTCAATAATGAGGTTATCTCCAGAAGTTAAAACATATACTTGACGATAACCTTCAGGAATGAAGGCGGTTTCTACCACATCTGCTGTAATCGTATTTTCACCATTTGGCAAACAAGAATCACCCGTAGGTGCTAGTGTTCCAGCATCAGCCGTACAACCACATTCCTTCACATCAAAAGCGGCGCCTGCCACATCCAATGCTGCACAAATATCGCCACCGCCTTGCTGCAATAAGCCATTGACATCAAAACCTGTGGTCTCTCCTGGTACAACTATTCCAAGGTCCAAAGTAGCAGGATTGTATACTAGGGTATGAATCGTATATCTGCCCGTATCACTAACACTAAAGACAGACTGCAGACTGACACCCTGAATCACCAAACCTTCACCAGCGGTCAATACATAAATTACCTCATACCCATCTGGTACATCTGGACGGTCAATATCCACTGCACGAAGCCTTGCCCTGCCAGAATCCAAGCAAGGATTACCAATCGGAGTCAGGGCTCCAGCGGTAGCTTCACAATCACAGTCGCCTACATCAAAGGCAGCGCCTGTCACGTCAAGCGCG
The DNA here is from genome assembly GCA_913057785.1 of uncultured Lewinella sp. Classification (GTDB taxonomy): domain Bacteria; phylum Bacteroidota; class Bacteroidia; order Chitinophagales; family Saprospiraceae; genus DT-111. The sequence goes on from CAJXPD010000281.1 coordinate 1,728, forward strand.
GCACAGATATCTCCTCCTCCTTGCTCTAGCAAGCCATTTACATCAAAGCCTGTGGTCTCTCCTGGCACCACTATTCCCAAATCTAGAGTGCTTGGGTCGTATACTAGCGTATGGATGGTATAGACTCCTTGTGCATCTACGGTAAACTCAGGGCTTTCACTTACATTTTGGATGACTAGGCCATCTCCCGTCGTTAGAACGTAGAGTAAGTTAAACCCTTCAGGAATCACTGGGCTTTCGTCCACTTCTGCACTCAGGGTAGCATCTCCACCATCGATGCAAGCTTCAGCGCTCGGTATCAGCGTTCCGGCAGTTGCTTCGCAAGGGCATTCCACTACTTCAAAAGCAGCGCCTGCTACATCCAATGAGCCACAAATATCGCCGCCGCCTTGCTTCAATAGGCCATTGACATCAAATCCAGTCGTCTGACCAGGAACCACAATGCCTAGATCTAGCGTATTGGGATCATATACCAAGGTATGGATCGTGTACAAACCAGTCTGCTCTACTACAAAGCTTGGAACATTGTTAACGTTCTCGATAACTAAGCCATCACCACTGGTCAAAACGTAGATCGTCTCAAAGCCTTCTGGTTCTGTTGGGCGTATGTCTGGGAACGCTCGAATTTTCGCTCCATCGGCATCCAGACACTCCTGTATGAATGTGCGAAGTGTTCCAGCATCAGCATCACAAGGACATTCAGCAACGTCAAAGCTTGCACCAGCTACATCAAGGGCAGCGCAAATATCTCCGCCACCTTGAACAAGTAAGCCGTTGACATCGAAGCCGGTCGTTTGGCCAGGCACTACGATTCCAAGGTCCAGTGTATTGGGATCATATACTAAGGTGTGGATGGTAAATTTGCCTTCTGTATCAACGTCAAATTCAGGTGTTGCATTAACACCTTGAATAACCAATTCATCGCCACTGGTTAAAACGTAAATCAATTCGTATCCTGTGGGAATCACAGGGTCTTCTGTAACGTCAGCTATCAAAGTAGCGTTGCCGCCTTCCAGGCAGACATCATTAGCGGCCAAAGTACCGCTGCGGGCTTCACATAGTAATTCATTGCAGTTGGTAAACTCAAAGCGAGCACCAGCCACATCTAGAGCAGCACAGATGGCTCCTCCTCCTTGTTCTAGTAGTCCATTTACATCAAATCCGGTTGTTTCGCCTGGCACGACAATGCCAAGGTCTAAGGTGTTGGGGTCATATACCAAGGTATGGATCGTAAAAATCCCTTCCACTGGTACAGTAAAAGTAGGCGTAGCATTTACGCCTTCAATGACCAGGCCATCGCCTGAAGTCAATACGTAGATTGTTTGAAAGCCATCCGGGATGACGGCGTCTTCTTGTGGAGTGGCATTAATTACCACCTCATTGTCCCCAAAGCAAAGTTTGGGGCTTGAGAGCGTACCGGCTTGCGCCTCGCAAGTTAGCAGCTCGTTTGCGAATGCCTGACCTGGCAACACTCCTAAAAGGAGACTCCAGAGCACAAGCATCATACTTCCGATTTTGGGTAAAGGAAAGTGTGAAACCATTTTGTTCATATGCTAACAATTTAGTGACCAATAAGGCGATAACTCCAAATCGATAGTATTTGATCAGATTTCACGGGTGTTTTAGGACTTTTGTTAATGGATTGTCATAAAGTAAATTTCAGTCGAAAAGAATGGCTTTCTGACAAGATTTTGTCAAACATTTGAAAATTGGGAATGGAAATGCCAAACACCTTACAAAACGAAGAAAATCACTTTCCTCTCGTCACTATATCCTGCAACTTAATAAGTTATACAAATTAAAAAACCCGAAGCCATGTAAGCATGACTCCGGGCAGTAAGTTTGATGTCCTTATAACAAAGTTTAATACTTATTCTGTTGGCTCCAGGAGAGCCGCTTTAACCCATCCTGTTCGATCGCCTAATTTAACTTTCCACCAGTACTTATTCGTTTCCTCTAAAACCAAAACTTGATCACCCACATCTAGTCGCTTGATCACACCTGACTTGGAGGTGGCTTCCTCTCTCAAGCTTGTCTTATCAGTGAGTGAGAATAGGCCTCTGGCTTGCTCCTCCCCTACTTCGATTTGATCTTCTTGGAAATCCTCTTCTGCACTAGCTATATCATTTTCACCATCATAAGGTTGGTCCTCAAATGATGGAGAGGTATTTACGGCTACAGGGCGCGCGGGGCTATCCATAACCGGTTTTGGAATCATCATGAAGTCTTTATTCAGGGTCGTCTCCGTAGCACGGAATTGATAGATTTCTTTCTGATATCCAAAGTTCTCTACATGCATTTCATGTGTTCCAGGCTGCGCAAACAACACGATATCAAAAGAACCTGCAGGATAACGGCTAGTGTGAATGAGTTCACGGAAGCCATCACCATTGATCTTATAAATATCTACGTAGGCTGCATTGAGAGAGCGGCCATCAGTAGCATTTCTAGTTGATCCTCTGAAAACGAAATAGCCGTCAAAGTTAGCAGGCTTCCCGCCTTGTATGGTATCCGCATCTATCAAATTATTGATTTCAGCAATTCGTTCTTCTTCTTCCAAACGCTTGGCTTCTTCCAACTCTTCAGCTATCCGCTGCTCCTCACGTTTCTCCTCGTAGCCTCTCCCAAACATAATGTTAAGTCCCATTCTAGCATTGGTAGCCTGGGTGGTTCCTGGGCTCAACAAGCCAAGAACGTTATCCGTGGAGAAGTATCCCTGCATGGGCCCCAAGTCTATAGTTAGTCCCAGTCCAAAGTTGATAAAGGAATTATTAAAGACGGTATAAGCTGCTCCAGCATTTAGCCATTTGAGCACTTTCATCTGATAGGAGAAGGCTGCCCCAATATCTACTCTATTCGGATAGATTCTCGTATTTGCTACCACACCGAAGTATTGCTCTGGCATTACCTGGTATTTCAGTCCAGCATAGATGTCACCCGTCAAGCGAGTCGTATAGGATGGTAAACGGCTTTCGGCCATGGTCGCTAAATCATCTCCCACTGTCTCGATATAATCCGTCAAAAAGGTATCCAACTGAGTAGGCAAGATCATTGGATCTTCAATCCTAGCGGAAGTCAATTCACTGTTCCATTTCAGCAGACCAAAATTGGAAGCTGAGGCAGATAGCTCTAGGTTTTCATTTACTTTATACTGAAGCCCTAGGTCGACGCTAGCCCCGTAATTCCCTGCTACGTACAGCGGGAATCGTCTCTCGTTCTGGAAGCGATAGATGCCCGCACCCATTACGTAGATATTTCCTTCTACATTATAACCTGGCTCACCGGTACTTCCACTTCCCTCGAAAGAGGAAAAGATCAAACCATTATTGGTGGAGTAAACATTTTCCAAGCCTGCTAGTAAGCGTACCCGTACCCCTATATTCAACTTATCACTAAACTCTCGGGCATAGCCCAATGCTAGCGAACGGTAGTGAGATCCTTGAAACATCAATTCTCGCAGATCATAAAGTCCTCCCTGCGAGATGACCATGTCTTGGTCATCCGCCAATAGACCAATGGTACCAAAAGGATAATTGATGCTTGTTTCGACGTGATCCGAAAGGCTACCATAAAAGAAATGGTTGCCCAACCGAAGCCCAGCGGACAAGATTTCAATTTCTCCACCGCCCCCGATGAAGTTCATGTCATTTACTTCCATCAAGGCCATTCGATAATTCAAACGACGGCTTCCGGTGATGGCATTCGTTACCCCCGCCTGGCGGTAAGAAAAGCCATTGTTACTGGCTCCAAATCCAATAGAAGATAAAAATGGAGTACCAATGATAAATTTTGCATTCGGGATGAAGGCGGGATTCATTTGACTTCGCTGCATAACATCGGCGAAGTGGTAGAAATTTAGGTCTCTTTGTGCGTCAAGTGTAGTGGTCCCAACTAAAGAACACAAAAGTGCTCCCAAAACAGCAAGTCTCATCTTATTCAATGACGAAATGAGCCCAGTGTTTCCCCTTTTGAAAGTTGGATTGTTGTTCATGAGAAATCGGCTTTAAAGATGAATAAATACGTGCTTAGTGTGTGTGCTCGCATAAGAACACAGTGTTTATGATGATTAATTAAAGTTAAATGCCGTCTGTACTTTAGTGTAGGTATGTAATATTAAGCCGAGGAATTAGCTGACCGTTCGATCAGCAATACCGTGTCTGTTTTGGACAAACAGTGAACTGGGATAAGGGGGGGATGGAGTTTATAAAAAAACTGAATTTGCCAAAAGAAAAAACTCGTGTAGTCTTGAAAGTAGATTTGCTATACCAGGACCCACAACAGAAAGGACTAAAAACCTGTGGTAATTTTCTGCCGGAGGACACTTGCGCAGTATATACGCAGCAAACATTAAAAGGATGCAATATTCAAAAAAAATAATTATCTCGGATTACATCCTGTATCTAGGGGGAGGGAGAAAACAATTTTCCTATAAAAAATGGTAGGTATACATTAGGAGGGAATAAATATCTACCTGATATACACCTACAAACGATTTCTTATATAAATAATTGTTTCATATCTACTTTTTCTCGCACGATGCCTTCTACTTTCTCGATCGGAACCCGCTCCTGCTTTAAGCTATCACGCTCACGTATTGTCACAGTGTTGTCTTCTAATGACTCAAAATCTACGGTCACACAGAAAGGTGTACCAATCGCATCTTGTCTTCGGTACAACTTACCAATGCTACCGGTGTCATCGTATTGGCAATTGAAGGAAAATCTCAACTGATTGAAGATATCCTTTGCCTTCGATACAAGTCCTTCTTCATTTCTTTTCAAGGGCAGTACAGCAACCTTCACTGGCGCAATAGCGGGGTGAAGTTTTAGCACATCCCGGGTACTGGTTTTTCCACCTGCACCAGTCACTTCTTCTTCAACTAGTGCATGACTCATTGTAGCAAGGAACATCCGATCACAACCGATCGACGTTTCTAGCACATAAGGTACGTAACTTTCATTGGTTTGTGGATCAAAGTACTGCAATTTCTTGCCAGACAATTCCTGATGACTACTCAAGTCAAAGTCTGTTCGAGAATGAATACCTTCTAGTTCCTTAAACCCAAATGGAAAGTTGAATTGAATATCTACAGCCGCGTTGGCGTAGTGAGCTAGATTATCATGGTCGTGGAAACGGAGTTTCTCTGCTGGATGTCCAAGGGCTTTATGCCACTTGAGACGATTCTCTTTCCAATACTCGTACCATTCCATTTCCGTGCCAGGTTGGATGAAAAACTGCATTTCCATCTGTTCGAATTCCCGCATACGGAAAATGAACTGTCTGGCTACGATCTCATTTCTGAAGGCTTTACCAATTTGTGCAATACCAAATGGCAACTTCTGACGGGTTGTTTTTTGGACATTCAAGAAATTGACAAAAATACCCTGCGCTGTTTCTGGTCGCAAGTACAATTTACCTTCTTCGCCAGCGATATTGCCCAATTGCGTAGAGAACATCAAATTGAACTGGCGTACATCGGTCCAATTTCTGGAACCACTTTCAGGACAAGCAATATCCAATTCCACGATTAGGTTTTTCAACCCTTCCATGTCACCATCACTCATCGCCGTAGCCAATCGCTTAGCGATGGTATCCATCTTCTCTTGGTTCGCTAAAACTCGTGGGTTGGTAGAACGGAATTGAGCTTCATCGAAGGCATCTCCAAATCGCTTCTTTGCTTTGGCTACCTCCTTATTGATCTTGGCTTCTATTTTATCCATGTAGTCCTCTACCAAAACATCCGCCCGATAGCGCTTTTTGCTATCCTTATTATCAATCAATGGATCATTGAAAGCATCCACGTGTCCTGAGGCCTTCCACGTTTTAGGGTGCATGAAGATCGCAGCATCAATACCGATGATATTCTCATGCATCTGAACCATGGCTCGCCACCAGTAATCCTTCAGATTATTCTTTAGTTCCACACCGTAGGGGCCGTAGTCGTATACCGCTCCAAGGCCGTCATAGATTTCACTTGACTGATAAATGAAACCGTATTCCTTACAGTGTGCTACTAATTTCTTAAACTGACTATTTTGCTCCGCCATGATTTATCTTGTTTTCGGTATACATTTTGAATAAAACCAACACTTCCAATCCACATTTGAGTTCCCACAAATCGTACTAGTACACAAGGCTTTTTTCAATAAGGCTGCAAAGATCGGAATTTTTTAGAATTATCAAGGCTCAACTGTAATAAAGGAAGAGAGAACTTCCACTAATAAGGAGTAATGAGGGAGGTCCAGAAAGGTCTTCTTGGCGAGTACGCAGTTTTTATCGTACGGATTTATAATCCAGAACGCAGCTACTCACCACAACCGCTAGCTTTGTATTGTCTTGATCATCAGATATAACATGTGTTAATTCTTTTAATACACTGTTATCAAACTATAACAGTATGGTGTGCAACCGATCTTCAAAAAAGTCCGTCCTGTAAATAGGGGGATATGGAAATTCAAACATCTTAATACTGAATGATCGATCGAAACACTTTGAAAGACGCCCCAAAATTCACCTAATTCCAGACCATCATTCAAAACCGTATTGACATGAGAACATATAGAATAAGAAATCACCAAAGCAAACAGCTCAATAACATGCAGATCCTAGCCCGTTTGGCCCTGATCACTCTATTTTTTCTATTGGTATCTATGGCCAAGGTTCGTGCGCAAGAAAGCACCGGTCTTTTCCCCTTTGACGGAATTTCTGTATTTGGCAACTTTGAGGTAGTGCTCGAAGCTGGCGAGGAGGAAACTGCAAAAATTTACAGTAGTCGAGTTCCAGAAGAGGACATTAATATTTTTGTCAAGAAAGGCATTCTTAAAATTCAGATGAAAACCACCAAGCAGTTTAACAACGATCAGGTGAAGATAGTCGTGACCTACAAGAAGTTGCGCCGCATCCGAGCCTCTGCTGGTGCCCAGATTTATTCTGATGAAGTGATTACGGCTGACTATCTATACCTCAAGGCGGCCTCCGGCGGTAGAGTGGAAATGGACCTCCAGGTGGAAGATCTAGAGGCGCATGTGAAGGAAGGAGGTACTCTCGAATTAGAGGGTTATGCTCAATCGCAACGAATCGGAGCCAATACAGGAGGAAAATTCGATGGTTTCCACTTGGAGGGAGAGCGAGTATATGCCAAAGCAGGAACGGGTGGTACTATCATTGCCACTGCGACCCAAAGTATCGACGCTTCAGCCAACACCGGTGGGCGGATCGAATATCGTGGAAACCCTAAAGCCAAGAATACCCGCAACGTTTTTGGCGAAATCCGTAAGATTTAACACCCGATAATATACCTAAAGTAAGGATCGAGGACTCTCTCCCCTCGATCCTTATAAACTTCCCCTTCCTCCCAATCTTCTTGCCTACAACTTTTCTCACTTCCATTAAAATCTAAGTCTCGACAGTTGACAAGCCCCTGAGGTTTATGTATACTGCGCCTTATTTAGCGATTCTGGAAATCACCAGCCGATGAGGAGCATACCTAAACCCACAACGGAAGAATACCCTGCCTACTCACATATATACATGGACCTAATGGCCGACGATGGCCGCGTCCTAGAACACATGTGGAACAATTTTCTAACGATCAAGGCACTAGTTTCCGAACTCACGGACGCACAACTTCTCTATCGTTATGCCGAAGGTAAATGGACTATTAAGGAAATTCTGGTCCACTTAATCGATGATGAAAGGATTTATACTTATCGGGCGCTCCGTTTTGCCCGCCATGATCACACGGACCTGCCTGGATTTGATCAAGACCAATACACTTCTAATTCCTTTGCCAACGAAAGAAGTCTTGCCAGTATCTTAAAAGAATATGAAGCCGTCCGCAAAGCCACCTTACAGCTATATGAGCATTTGCCCGAGGAAGCCTTGACGCGGGGAGGAACAGCTGACGGTGCAGAGAATTATCGTAGCGTACGCGCCTTGATCTACCACTTGGCTGGTCATGAACTTCGACATCTGAATATCATTAAGGAAAAATATCTATCCAACTAAAGTCTAGAGATGGAAATTCGATCACTCAATCAAACACCCCTTCGAACCATTGTGGATTGCTTGTTAATCGCCTTTGAGGATTATTTCGTACCAATGCCTAGCGACGTCAATTATTGGGCAGACCGTTTTAAGGGAGCGAGAGTAGATCTAGCGCTTTCCTACGGTGCTTTCGAGGGGGAGCGGTTAGTGGGTTTCATTATCCACGGCATAGACGTTTACAAAGGTCAACGCACCGCATTCAATACCGGTACCGGAGTGATTCCAGCATTTAGAAGCCGAAAGATTGTAGACCAAATCTATGCCTACAGCCTGCCCAAACTGAAAGAACAAGGCATCACCCAATGTGCCTTGGAGGTGATTCAGGATAATCATAGAGCGATCAGGGTGTACGAAAGAATAGGGTTCTCCATCACACGTAATTTTCTCTGTTTCAAGGGGAGTCTTAAACAGGAATCCGAAGACCTAGAGGTAACCCCAGCGTCTTTTGAGCAAGTTCAATGTTTGCGTACAGACCATCAATTATACTCTTGGGACAATGTAAATGCAGCTATCCAAACCGCTGGTTCCATCTACAACACCTTTTTGGTAAGGAGTGGAGAAAGGGACATTGGTTTTTTTACGATTAATCCGAAGAACGGCTACCTGGCGCAATATGAAGCTAGTCCAGATGACTTTCCCAGTTTACTGGCTGGCATCCAAGCCATCCATCCTGATGTTAGAATTAATAATGTAGATCAGGAACGAGCTGAGACCATCTTGTTTCTGTTGTCAGCTGGACTAGACAATCATATTGATCAGTACGAAATGGTAATGCAAATTTAGGGGATACTGGCAATGGCAGTCTTTGCTCTTCATCGTCACGGAGAATAAAGTACCCGCATCCCAAGCTTTACAAAAAAATGCCTCCAACCCCGGTCCTGAGTTATTCTTTTGCGGCGGCCAATTTTCTAGGGTGTGGTTGTTCATTTTCAAGATAGTATTTGAACTCCTCCACTATTTCAGCGGAGGCTTCCCCTACTTTCTTCCCGACGATGGGACTCATCACAAACCCCAAAAAGCCTTTCGTTGTCAAACTAAAATCGACATCTAGTTGGGTTTGGGTTTCGCTAATCTTGACAAGTTTCCAGGTACCGATCGCACTTTTAGCTATAGGAGGTACGCCCTTAGAAATGTGGTAAGTGAGGCTGTAATCAACTGGATCAAAAGCATCTAGCTCTTGCCAGTTATCACCACTCTCTGTCAAAGTGGCTCGATGGCGGTAAGACAATCCTGGAAGTTTAGGCGTCCCCCCTGGTTTTGAGGCTATAAAGTTCGCAGCCCAAAGGTGAGGTTCAGCAAATTGATTACCCAATACCTCCCAGACTTCATCAATGGGCTTCTGGATAAGCGTTTTTTCTTTGAAATGTAACGTTCGAGAAGCAAATAAATGCACGAGAAGTAGCGAAACTGCGAGAATTACGATTGATGCCAACATGGTTTTGTTCTTCATAATTTCTGATTATTAAATGTTTGCGCATATTGGAAGGGAGAACAAGACAAGTGTGACAAAATAGAGTAGCCGAAAAGTAGAAGAACGTCAAAAAACAACACATAACAAACAAATTATCAGACAGTTATTCCACTTATTTTTATTTCATTTTTTTTCAATCACCCACAACGATCCGAAAAACATGAAGAATGGAAAAGTAGTAGCGCTCAGTAAAAGCAGCACACACACAATGCAAAAATTTAACACCTCCCAAATCAAGTTGCTCAAAGGGCTCGGGGTGGAAGGAGATGCCCACCTCGGCAAAACCGTCAAGCATCGGTCCCGGGTAGCGAAGGATCCCACCCAGCCCAATTTGAGGCAAGTGCACTTGATTCATCAGGAACTTCATGAAGAACTAGCAAACAAAGGATTTGAGGTGACGCCAGGGCAAATGGGAGAGAATATCACTACGCAAGGGATCGACCTACTGTCACTCCCTAAAAACACGATCTTGACCATTGGCGCTAATGCTAAAGTCAAGATTACGGGTTTGCGCAACCCTTGTCATCAACTTGATGGAATACAGAAAGGCTTGATGAAGGCCGTGTTGGATAGGGATTCTGAAGGTAATCTTATTCGCAAGGCAGGCATTATGGGAATAGTACTTGCGGACGGGGAGATAGAACTGGGAGATGAGATTTCGATAGAGTGGCCGGCAGAACCACACTTACCTTTAGAGCGCGTTTAAACCACGGAATCCTGTAGGAAGGTTAAAAAGTAAAATCTGAACTTCTCTTTGTCCAAAATGTTTTAGTTTGCATCCGGCAGCTAAACCTTTCTCTGGCAATTTTTGTGCTCCTTCCTAGCTGACTAGATAGGTAGCAGTTTAGATAGAAAATTGCGCCCAAAGAAAGCAAAGCTTTTAGCTAAAAGGGTGACTTAAAAACACAAAAATTGTCTGAGGCCCAGATAAACTTGAATGGCATGGAAGATCCAATCATCGATAGCGACTTTTTTTCCGAACAACAACCTACCATCGATCAGGCACAGTTGGCCACCTTTTGGCAGCGCCTAGGGGCGCAATTGGTAGATTTCATGATCTTATTTCCCATCATGGTGCTGAGCTTATACAACACCCTGAACATCAAGAATCTTGGGATCATGCTGCTGCTCACCACTGCCTCTGCCCTATACAAGCCTTATTTCGAATGGAAGCGGAGCGCAACCTTTGGAAAAAGCTTTCTAGGTATCAAACTTGTGGATGAGCACCTCAACGACATTTCCATTGATCAAGCATTCAAACGATATTTCCCCTGGGTGATCAGTTTTATTTTCTCAATGGTATCGAACATTTACCTGTTCTTTTCTCCTGAATTTCCTGAGGTGACTGATTTCATGCAAATTGGCTACGTGGTGCAACGAGCGCCCTTAGCTGGCCTGAGTAATTTTTACGGCTTCATCTTTATTGTCCTAATTGGCAGCCTAGTTTTTGATATTAGAAAGCAAGGTATCCACGATAAATTTGCAGGCACCTACTGCATTGTAGATCAATAAAGCCTAGTGAATCCTAAGCTTTAAGCGGGAACTAAAGTATCAAGACAAGAGTTGGATAAGCATTGATGCATGTAAAGCCTTGTCATGAACTACCGACTCGATCAGATTCCTTTTTTTCAGCAACTTTCAGACAGTCAGACTATCCTCCTTGCAGGCGCGGGCGGGGGATTTGATATCTTCTGTGGTATACCGCTTTATCTCAATCTAGTCAAACAAGGTAAACGGGTCATCATCAGCAATTTTGCCTTTACCTGGTTGAGTCGGACTACTGCTCGCCAAGTCTATCCTTATTGCTATGAAATTACTACTAAAGATCAAGATCTTTCTGGTAGAAACTACTTTCCGGAGAAGTATCTCAAAACCTGGTTACAAATTCAGGGACACGATGCCTCCGTATATGCTTTCGAACGAACCGGAGTAGCCCCACTTCGCGATGCCTATAACTATTTGATCAAAACCCATCAAATCGACACGATACTGCTCATTGATGGAGGTACCGACAGCTTAATGTTTGGCGATGAAGAAGGCTTAGGTACACCGCAGGAAGACATATGCTCTATGGCAGCTGTTTACCGAACTGGCATCAAAAAACAATACCTAGTGAATCTTGGTTTTGGGGTGGATCACTATCATGGAGTCTCTCATTTCCGATTCTTGGAAAATATAGCGAAGCTTTCTCAAACCGGGGCTTATTTAGGGCTGTTCCAACTGTTGCTAGATATGGAAGAAGGGCAACTCTATGCCGATGCGGTACAATTTGCGAATAAACGAATGCCCGGAATGGAAAGCATTGTATCTAATTCAATTGTCAGCGCTTTGGAAGGCCAATATGGCAACTATCATCGAACGGCTAGGACACAGGGTAGTCATCTTTGGATCAATCCGTTGATGACAATTTACTGGGCCTTTGATCTACGAAAAGTTATCCCCGAGCTAAAATATTACGATCAGATAAAGTACACCAATACCCTTTCTGAGTTTAATGGCAAACTGGCTGGCTACCGCTCAAAACTCACTACTTACCGCCGTAGCAAGCAAATCCCCATCTAGCAGATCGTAAGAATCTCCTAAGGGATGCTTTTGCTTTACCCCGTTGATCCCCTACCGTATCCTAAAGCGGACATCATCTGATTTGACAATCTTAGTGTTAATTAGCAATTTACTCCTCCAATATCAGTTTGTATTATGATATCTTATACAAGGAAACTGCTAGTAGCATTCTGGAGCAGTTCCAACTAAATGGACCCGACATGAATAGGAATTATTACACCACCTTATGGATAGTGTTGATACTATCCTTGCCCTTCAACATGAATAGTCAGGAATTGGCACGTAAAGGATCGCTGGGTGCGCTCCTAGGCCCAGTTTCCCAAGGTATTCAATCTCAAACTCAGGCTCCCTCCACCAAAGGCACTTACCTTCAACGTGTGATACCCAACACTACAGCGGCAAGTATCGGATTAAAAGCAGGAGACATTGTCCTCAAAATCAATGAAGAGACCATTAAGAATACACAAGCGGCCGTGCAGATAGCGAAAACTTTCGTTGCAGATCAAAAGGTTAAAGTAGAAGTATGGAGGAAGGGGAAACGGCAAACCCTTTCCGGCAGAGTTAAGGGGAAGCCAATAGAACAATCTCCTGTTGCTCAAATAGTATATGATGCAGTGCCCTTTGAAGATGGCATGCTAAGGTCTATCCTGCATAAGCCGAAAGCCGATGGTCATTTCCCATTGGTTGTATTTATGCAGGGCTTTGATTGTGGCTCCATTGATGCCTACTATGACAATGCTGGCCCCATTCGCAGAATGGTAGATGGGCTAGTTGAGAAAGGCTTTGCCGTCTATCGGGTGGAAAAGCCTGGTGTGGGTGATAGCAATGGCTCATTGGATTGTGGAAGTATTGATTATGACCAGGAACTAGCCGCCTTTGATACGGCTTTGGGGGAGTTAAAGAAATACAAATTCCTTGACCATGAAAACATCTTCTATTTTGGTCATTCTTTAGGGGGTATAACAGCCCCTATCCTTGCTGCCAAGCACCATCCCAAAGGCGTGATGGTCTATGGAACTGTGCTCAAATCTTGGCATGAATACATGCATGAAGTACATCGAGAGCAAGCCATTAAAAGAGGGGATGATTTTATCCGTTTAGATGCCAACACTAGAGCGGTGGCCCCACTTCTTGCAGAATTTTTCTTGATGAAGAAAAGCCCAGCGGAGTTGGCTCAAAATCCGGATTATCTAGCATTGATGCAAAACGGGATTATGGCCTTTGAAAACGATCGCCTCTTTGGACGTCACTATACCTTCTGGCAAAATCTCAATGACCACAATCAAGCGGAGGCCTGGAAAGAGGCTGGCGTACACACATTGGCACTGTATGGCGAATATGACCTTCAAGCCATTAGCGGAGAGGCAGCGGAGAACATTGCGGCATTGGTAAACACCTACCACCCAGGAAAAGGTCAGTATATGATTATTCCTGAAACCGAACATGCCTTCGCTAGGGTACCGTCCATGGAAGAATATGTTCAGATGCGTAATTCTGGTGCTTTCAATCGCCAGTACATGACGCAGAATTTCAACAAAGATATTGTGGAGATCTTATCCGAATGGATGCTCAATCTCCTGCAGGAAAGTTAACTTTTTAGACAAATTCAGTGGACTGCCATGTAAAGAGATTTGTCGAAGAACCCATTTACTATGCACCGAAGAACTGCTTTAAAGACTGGCATGGCTGCCATGGCTGGCATGCTCTTGCCTGCCGCCGTAAGTTGCCAAAATCCGATAGATAAAAAACTAGGTATCGCTCTAGTGGGCCTCGGCAATTACAGCACTCGCCAGCTAGCACCCGCGCTACAGCACACCCGCCATTGTGAACTCAAAGGCATCGTCACGGGAACGCCTAGCAAAGCCGAAAAGTGGCAAAAAGACTATGATTTAGACCCCAGTAATGTCTATAATTATGACACCTTCGATCAGATCGCCAAAAACGATGAGATCGACATCATCTATGT
>CAJXPD010000282.1 GCA_913057785.1 uncultured Lewinella sp.
AAAATTCATCCTCCTCCCATACTTCTCCGGGATTAACCTCATAAGTGAACTCGACTTCCTGCCCGGCCCGGCGCGCCGCCTCTCGTAGAACGGGCTGCCGAAACGCAATCCACATGCCGGAGTGGGTGGCGTAGCTATTGAGATCATGCCTTTCCGCCGAATGCCCCATGGGCAAGACGTAGTCGGCAAAGAAGGCCGTTTCATTCCAAGTCGGGGTCATAGCGATATGCAGTCCAATTTTGTCTTCATCGCTTAATGCCTCAATCCAGGAGAATCCATCGGGATAGGTCCAAACCGGATTGAAAACCCTCGTAAAGTATACATCCATTTTCCCACGGCCCTCTTTCAGGAAGTGGGGTAGCAAAAAGCTCATTTCGAAGAAAGACAATGGATATTCATTCGGGAAGTGGAGTTCATTCCAGAATTTCTGGGCCGGTGGCGTATCAAAGAATTTTGGCTTGAATTTGTTCCAGCTATTGGGTGATGTTCCCCCGACGGTACCCACACTTCCGGTTAACACATTTAGGAAATGTAAGCCACGTGAAACACACCAGCCACCAAGATTACCACTGGCTGCACTCCGCCAATTGTGCGTGGCAAAGCATTCCCCAGCTGCACCAATTTGCCTGGCTACCTCTACAATCTTAGCAGCAGGTACGCCCGTTTCTTGCTCTGCAAACTCAGGCGTGTATTCCTCATATTCCTCCCGCATCTTGAGGATATACTGCTCAAAAGTTCGGGGCTCACTAGGATGCCGTTCTTGTAAATAGTACTCCCAGTTGGTCCAATCTTCCAAAAATTTGCGATTATACAGGCCTTCATCCAAGATAACCTTGGCCATCGCCAGCAAGGCTGCCGCTTCTGAACCCGGATAGGTCGGCAGCCAATAGTCGGACATGCTTGCCGTGTTGGAAAGTCGCGGATCCATACAAGCCAACTTTGCCCCTTTCATCTTCGCTTCAATGATACGTTGGGCATGCGGGTTGAAATAGTGGCCGCTTTCCAGGTGTGCGGAGATAAGTAGGATAAATTTAGCATTGGCGTGATCGGGGGAAGGTCGGTCGTAGCCGTACCAGATGTTGTAGCCAAATCGAGCACCAGAGGAGCAGATATTGGTATGACTGTTGTGCCCATCGACGCCCCAAGCTTGTAATACACGATTGGCATATCCTTCGTGACCTGGTCGGCCAACATGATAAGCCACCTCATTATTTCGGCCTTCTTGGATGGCTTTCCGAATCCTACCTGAAATATCATCCAATACTTCATCCCAACTCACCCGCTCCCAATTTCCAGCACCCCGCTCCCCTACCCTTTTCAAGGGATAAAGAATGCGATCTGGATCCGTAATCTGATTAATGGTAGCTGGACCTTTGGCACAATTTCTTCCACGGCTGCCAGGATGGTATGGATTACCTTCAAATTTCCTGATCTGTTTTGTTTCCTTGTCTACGTAGGCCGTAAGGCCGCAAGCACTTTCACAGTTAAAACAAGTCGTTGGGACGATGGTATAATTCCGCTTTTCCCGTTTTGGGTGAGCCTTGGCTTCATATTCGGTCCAGTCATCCCATTGTTCCGGTGGTGGGAATTTAGTCAGATCCCCCGCTTCGGTCAACCTAGGCAAGTCTTGATCACGGTCCTTATGCAAATTGGGAATCAAGCCCAATTTTTCCGCGATATTTTCTAGGATACTATGTTTCTTGCTCATACTATTGATTCTTGGCTAAAAAGGGGTTAGGAAAGAGGAATGCGCTGTGGGGCTTCTACCCAAATATGCTCTGTGCAATAGATTCCCAACAGTACTAGCGCGCCAGCAAGTCCCAGCATAATCGGACTGCCACCGAAAAGCAAAAGACCAATGGGCAGCAAATTGCCAAGCCCTATCACGCCCAGGTAGAAAAGCCGAGCGTATCGCCCTTTAATGATCATATTTACCGTTCGCTTAGCATCTTCAGTAGGATGCGTAGTCGTGAGTTCCAATAAAAGTGTGAGTAAATTAAAGCCAATGGTGGCAAACATTAGGTTGGTCAGGTAACTAGTCCAACTGGCTGAAGTTTCCATGAAGAGGGTAAGTAACGCAAATGCCGCTGCTCCGGCCATGAGGCTATGTACCAACATATGGAGAGCTAAGCTAGGACTCTGCCAGAAGTCTCGTCCCTTGGCCTGCGCAAACAAGAAGGCCGTATAGATAGCTACCACCACAGCAGCACCAGCAGTGATCCAATTGGCAAGACTTAGAACGGAGGTCCAATCAAAAAACAGGGCCGCTCCAATCAAAGTCAGTAAGCCTCCGTATAGCGTGATAGAATAACCACCCTTTACCAGCCATGAGCCCCAGTGGGGTCTTAACAGTACATAGGCAAAGCGCTTGGGTTGATCCAGATCCATAACCAACAGAATTCCTGTAGCTACGAGAAACGTTATACCTAGGCCGACACTCCACCACTGTAGCTCCGGTTCGACAGATGCCCAACCAAATATCAGGGCTAGAAAAGGGACTAGAAATGCCCCTGAAGAAATAGCTTTGGTCCAAATATATCCAGAAACTTCCCATCCCCAGAGAATGCCCTTACTCGGCGTATCATACACTCTGCGAGCTTCCTTACCCATTAAAACCTCCACTGACTTTTGTGGGCCATTCTTGGCAATATTACCGGCGGTATCATATTGCTTATTGGCTTCCAAGATCGCCGTTACCACATCACCATTGCTAAAAGCCATTTTTTCCGCCTCTTTGGCAAAATGCCCTACCCCCATGCTCTGTGAGTTCCAAAGAAACTCGCCAGTATTGGCCGTAGCCGAAGGGTTGAGGGAAGCTTGATCTGCATCGATGTAGAAGAGATTGGGATGCGTACCCTTCTCCGCCTTTCTCACCGATACCTGCTGGCGAGCCAACAACTGAGCAATCTCTGTCTCCGGATTGTCCATGTCGCCAGATATAATCGCATGCTCTGGACAAACATTGACACAGGCCGGTTCCAAGCCGACGTCTATCCGATGCGCACAATAGTTGCACTTGGCCGCCGTTTTGGTTTCTGGATCGATATAGAGGGCATCATAGGGGCAAGCCTGCATACAAGATTTGCAGCCGATGCATCGATCCTTATCAAAGTCGACAATACCATCTTCCCTTACGTAAAGTGCCTCCGTGGGACAAATCTCCACACAAGGAGCATCCGTGCAGTGATTGCAACGCATCACCGAAAAGAGGCGGCGCGTATCCGGGAATTCGCCTTTTTCTACCTGCTTGACCCATGTCCGGTTCACGCCTACCGGAACATCGTGTTCAGATTTACAGGCGGTAGTGCAAGCATGGCAACCAATACACTTCCGATTATCAATAACAAATCCGTACTTCATTTTTTCATACTAGTTTGGTGAGCAGTCGCTGCCAAGGTAAGGTAACCTCAAGCTTCTGCTGCTTTGGTGGATGGACAAGCAAAAGTGGTAGTTGGTATAGTAGATTTTACAATATCGGTGAAAGCGCCCTGCACATTGACTAGATGCTGAAAACCACGCGCCTTTAGTATAGAGGCTGCCACGGTGGAACGATAGCCACTACGGCAATGTAGGTGGTAAGGCTGATCGGGCTGAATTTCTCCCATATTGGCATTGATGTAGTCCAAGGCAAAATGTTGAGCGGATTCAATATGCTCTCCACTCCATTCCCCAGGCTTACGTACATCAAGAATTTGTATGGAGCTGTCTTGTGTATAGTGTTGTACGAAAGTAGGCACATCAATGGTTTCGATACGATCAATTTCTCTCCCTTCGGCTGCCCAAGCCTCGAATCCACCCTTTAAGTAGCCAATCGAATTGTCATACCCTACTCTTGCCAAGCGCTTCACCGTTTCTTCTTCTCGTCCAGCAGGCGCTACAATAAGGATAGGTTGCATCAGATCTACAATTAAAGCACCTACCCAAGGGGCAAAACTTCCATCCAAACCAATGAAAATCGAATTGGGTATAAACCCTTTCACGAAGGTGGCCTTATCTCGCACATCTAGAATCAAGGCATCCGTTTCGTTGGCCACTGTTTCAAATTCTCGTGGACTGAGAGCCACTGCTCCTTTCTTCATGACATGGTCAAAACTTTCATACCCCGTCTTATTGAGTTTTGCATTTTTAGCAAAGTACTGAGGGGGCGGCATTAACCCATCCGTAACCTCTTTGATAAACTCCTCCCTGGTCATGTCCGCTCTTAAGGCATAATTGGTGGCTTTTTGATGGCCTAGCGTATCCCAAGTCTCACTGCTCATGTTTTTACCACAAGCCGAACCCGCCCCATGTGCTGGATAAACAATTACATTATCGGGTAATACCATGATTTTGTTGCGCAGACTATCATACAACCAACCTGCCAAATCCTCCTTGGTCAAAGAACCCTTCTTTTGCGCTAAGTCTGGTCGGCCAACATCCCCGATGAACAAAGTATCACCTGTAAAAATCGCATGCTCTTTTCCATTTTGATCCAATAGTAGATAGGTAGTACTTTCAGGCGTATGTCCTGGGGTATGTAACACCCGAATGGTAAGGCTTCCAACTGCGAATTCCTCGCCATCAGAAGCCAAATGCTTATCATAGCTGGTTTCAGCATTAGGGCCGTAAACGATTTTTGCTCCGGTTTTCTTTGCCAGATCCAAGTGCCCCGATACGAAGTCCGCATGGAAGTGGGTTTCAAAGATATATTTGATCTTAACCTGATTGGATTTGGCTTTATCTAGGTAGGGTTGAGTCTCTCGCAAGGGATCAATAATTGCTGCCTCTCCATTGCTTTCAATGTAATAAGCTCCTTGTGCTAAACATCCGGTATATATTTGTTCGATAACCATCTCTTCAAAGGTTTATTTGGTCAAATCTTTACATGATGGTATAAATGTATGAAAATACGTTCATATATTCAAACGTCGCAAAAACGCCAAGAAATCTCGGATGTCTGCTACTTAGGGAAATAATTGATATTTTAGTCCAGCAACAACAAAGCGCAATCCAAGATGAATATTTCGGTAGTAGAAGCCCTAGAAAAGGTCCTAGCTCCAAACCAAATTCTGGTAAATGAGGCCGTCAGTGAACGTTCGCATCACATCTGGCGAATGGACACGCCTTTGCAGGCGGTAGCCGTGGTACTTCCGAAGAATACGGAAGACGTGGCCGAGATTCTTAAGATCTGCCATTTGCATAATCAAGCAGTGGTTGTGCATGGCGGAATGACCAATATGGTGGGGAGCACTGAGACGCAGGGAGAAGAGCTCGTCATCTCGATGGAGAAAATGAACCGAATTGAAGAGCTGGATGAGAGCAGTCGCACCATGACCGTACAAGCTGGGGCCATCTTGCAGGATATCCAGGAAGTGGCAGGTGAAAAGGGTTTATTGTTTCCTTTGAATTTTGGCGCTAAGGGTTCCGCGCAGATCGGCGGTGTGATATCGACCAATGCCGGAGGGATGCGGGTGGTGAAATATGGGATGACGCGTCATCTCATCCTAGGTGTGGAGGCCGTCCTAGCGGATGGAACAGTTATAAATTCATTGAAGAAAATCATTAAGGATAACTCTGGATTTGACCTCAAACAACTATTTATTGGCTCTGAGGGCACCTTAGGCATTGTCACAAAAGCCGTTTTAAAGCTATTGGAGGCCCCTAGCAGCCGAAATTCGGCTTTTGTAGCCTTGGATACCTATGAACAGGCGATCGCCTTCCTGAAGTACATGGATGCGGGTTTAGCAGGCCATCTGAGTTGTTTCGAGTTGATTTGGAACAATACCTTCCAGGCTATGACCAGTCCCCCAGCCTTGGTCAAACCTCCCCTACCCTACGACTACCCCTATTATGTGCTGTTGGAAAGTTTAGGCAATCAACAGGATGCCGATCGACAGCGACTAGAAGAACTCTTAGTAGGAGCACAGGAAAATGGTATGATTGTAGATGCAGCCATGGCCTTCACAGAATCGGATATCAATTGGTTTTTCAAAATTCGCGAAGATGTGGATGTGCTGGTAAACCGTTGTCGCAATGATCAACACTTCGATATTAGCTTGCCCATCGCTTCCATCGGAAAAACAGTTAATGAGATATTGGAGGAATTGGCCGTTTTGACTGGAGTTGAGCAAGTATTTGCTTTCGGACATGTGGCCGACGGCAATATTCATCTGATTGTCGGAAAGACCGAAGAAACGCCTGAACTCATTAAAGCGGTTAACCAAGTGGTATATGCCCCGTTGCAAGCTTTAGGCGGTTCAGTGTCTGCGGAACATGGCATTGGGGTGCACAAGAAGCCCTACCTGGAACTGAGTAGAACGCCTGCTGAGATCCAACTGATGCAGCTCCTGAAAAAATCCATGGATCCTAAGGGGATATTGAATCGGGGGAAGGTGATTGATGTATAAATTCTAAAATAATTAGTCATTGGGGAATTTTTTCTACCCCACGTCCGTTAGGGAGGTATGAAAAATGCATAACTCGTCCGCACATTGTAGTAGTAGCTAACCTCATTTAGCTTATCCTGGATCCTATTGGGATCGCTACAATGTCTTCACTCTCCATACATCGTATGGGTTTTCCTAATTTTTATTTGACGCTTCCTTCTGAGCAGCGCCCGATTGTCACTTACGGTCGTAGGTAGTACGTTCCGAAGAAGCAAACGCAATTTATCATGACCTCAAAAAACCATTTCATTTCACATGTGGCGGAGCTATGTCCTAGTCAGGAACAGGCCTATGCTTCCTTGCTCTCCTTGATGGATAGGAGTCCAATCCTAAGCCTGGTAAGTAAGGGAAGTTATGGACGGACTACTGTCTTACGGCGATTGGCAGCGCAGCTATCTGCCAAGTACATTCACCTTGGGGATCTTTTTGATGATATCAAAGAGGTGGATCCCTTGCAGTTAGAAGAAGCCGTATTAGCTTGTTTCCAACGCGCATATGCCGAACATGACGTAGTCATTTTTGATGATTACTTTTCCGTTCAGGAACAACTGGTGGAGAACTGCCAGAATACCGCCCGGCCTAGTATCCTAGGTTTTGCGCTTTCCAGTCTTTTGCAGCTAGTGATTAGTAGCAACAAGACGCTGATCTTGGGGATGGAATATCATTGGTTAGAAAAGCCATTTCGATCGAAATTCTTACAGGTAGAACTGAACAGCTTCACACCTGAGGACATCACCTTCCTTTTCCAGAAGATGAGTCCGGTTTCCTTGGCAGCAGTAGATTTCCAGGCGATCCATCGTTTCGCCCCGCGTCTCAATGCAAATCAAATTTGGCGAGCCAGTCTACAACTGCAGGCCATGCATGTAGAAAATACAGAAGCCTTTATCGCCTTCTTGGAAGACCATGCCTTGACGAGTAATGTCAATCAAGAGGAAGTTTCGCCGGTTAGTTTAGAAGATTTGTATGGAATCGATGAGGTACGCCGCCAATTGGAGATCAATTTGATCGTCCCCATGGAGCGTGATGATCTCATCGAGGAACACAACATTAGCCCCAAACGAGGGGTGCTCCTATACGGTCCTCCAGGAACTGGGAAAACGACCATTGGGAGAGCGTTGGCACATCGCTTGGGCAGTAAGTTCTTTCTACTTGACGGCACAGTTATTAGCGGAACGCAACAGTTCTATTATGAAATACAGCGGATATTTGCCCAAGCAAAGGCAAATGCACCTAGTATTCTTTTCATAGACGATTGTGATCTTCTATTTGAGAATGCTACCGAAACGGGACTGTACCGGTATCTATTAACCATTCTGGATGGCTTAGAATCCAAAAGCAACGAACAGGTCACGATTATGCTTACTGCCATGAACATTGGCAGCCTCCCCCCTGCGCTAATTCGTAGTGGTCGGGTGGAACTCTGGTTAGAGACCAAATTGCCAGACCTGGAGGCGCGAACCAGAATCGTGAAAGCTCAATTGCAAGGACAAAAGCTTCCATTGACTCCTGAAGAAGCAACGCGCTTTGCCCGTCAAGCTGAAAGCCTAACGGGGTCTGACCTCAAGCGAGTGATGACTGATGCCCGGAATCTGCACGCCTACCATCTGGCGAAGGAACTACCAGTAAAACCCGCCTTACACTATTACGAAGAAGCCCTACAACAGCTTCTAGATCATCGCCGACAATTGGCGGAGGCTCCTGCTTTTACAGCAGCGCATCGGCCAGGTCGGATGGAATAAAGAGAGTTAATATAGACGTTGGGAGCATGCCAGAGTTATCTTTGGTGTGCTCTTTTAGTTTAGGTGCCTTTGAATTTTTTGGATTCCACCAAGGGTCAATAGAAAAGAAAACTTATCATTGTCGATAAGGAATCTAAAATCACCTTAGATGAAACTATTCCTAGATGACGTTCGGACCGTGGAAATGGTCTATCCCAATGCGAGGATGGATGAGTTCGTGGTAGTACGTACCTATGAGGCGTTCATCAAATACATTCAAAAGCACGGACTTCCTGACTTTATAAGTTTTGACAATGACCTAGGATTACTGGTCAGTGGAGAACTAGCACCTGATGGATATGCTGTTGCCAAGTGGTTGGTATATGATTCTGGCCTAGATCTTTCCAACCTGTCCTTTGCCGTACATTCTGCCAATCCGGTTGCGGCTGAGCAAATTAGAGGATTGCTTAATAATTACCTTCGATTTCTGAACTCCAAGAGCTAAGTCCAGGGGCAGCGGCTGAAAAATTTCAGTTGAGCCCCAGAAATCCTCATCGATTTCGAAATCAATCAGTCTTTTTTACAATCAGTAGGCATTGAAAGTGGGCAGTGTGTAGATTTGTGCTTATCAATCAAAGTCATAAATCGCGTCATGAACAGAAAGTATTACATCGACAATATTCGAATCTTATTGACAGCCCTTGTTGTCCTACACCATCTCGCTATCACCTATGCAGGTGGACCAGGGCTTTGGTACTATGTCGAACCCAATTCTAATCCGATTACCAATTTGATATTGACGCTTTTTGTTGCCACCAATCAATCCTTCTTTATGGGAATGTTCTTTTTGATCTCTGCCTACTTCTTAGAGAAATCACTTCGGCGGAAGTCAGCGAATCAGGTGGTGCGCGATAAGCTTAAAAGACTGGGTATCCCATTGTTATTTTACATCCTTATTCTCTCCCCAGTGATTATGTACTTAAAAGTTCGGTACCAATTTGACATGGAACTTTCTGTAGCTGAATTCTTCCGAACGCAGCAGTGGTTGACCTTCGGTCCAATTTGGTTCGTGGCAGCCTTGTTACTTTTTACGCTCGTGACGGTCATTGGAGGTCAATTCATTAAGCTGCCCTTCTTACGAACTACTGCTCCTCTGCCCAGTAATCGCCGAATAATCCTAGGAGTACTTTTTATAACCCTCATTTCTTTTATCGTTCGTATCAAGATTCCAGTGGGAGAAACCCTAGATCCCTTTGGATTTCAGTTGGCACACTTCACGCAATATATTGTGCTATTCTGTGTAGGTTTTGTTGCCTCCAGAAACAATTGGTTAGATCAAATTTCACCGGCAGATGCTAAACTATGGATGCGGGCTGTTTGGGTCTTTCTGGTGCTGCTTTTTCCGGCCGTATTTTATTTTGGCGGAGCCTTAACGAATGGTGTCGACATCTTTATGGGAGGATTGACCTGGCAGTCTTTTGCCTACAGCCTGTGGGAAGAAGTTGTCGGTATCGGCATTATCATCGGCCTGTTTTCATGGTATCGCGAGAAGAGGAATACCCAAAGTGCCCTACAAAAGAACCTTTCTGCGAGTGCTTATACGGTCTACATATTTCACAGCCTAATCCTCGTAGCACTTTCCTTAGCCATCCGGAACGTGGCTATTAGCCCCACCACGAAGTTCGTGATCTTAGCTCCGATCGTCTTGATCAGCTGCTTTGCTATTTCGAATGGTATTCGAAAATTACCTATCGCCAGGAATATCTTGTAGGACCTCTCCCCTACCCTTCCTGTTGTTTCCACCATTGTTCGCAATAAGCAGTAACGCTACTTTGTAACAGTTGGTCGAAATTAGAGGATTCCTTCAGGTCAGCCAGCGCATCGACACGCTCCTGAAGAATTTTGCGGTAGATCTTCGGATGCTGTTTCCTGAAGTGCGAAAGATTAAATTCATCCTTAGGTGTCTGGCCCTCTTCAAAGAGTTCCTTCACTTCCTTAGGGCCGGACTTTCTACGGTTGGCAGATAGCTTGTTTTTGACGGAGTAGGTAGGCTCACCTAATGGGTGCTTGCCGATATTCTTTTCGCTAGCCAAGAGCTTGCGGAATTCCTGGGCGGTCATTTTTCTTGCTCTTTCCCGGTTTCCGCGTTCTTCCTCGTTCAACTGCTTTTTTCTGGCAATTACCTGTTCCATCAAACTCGCGTATAGACCTGGCTCTTCAAAGCGTCTATTCCGGATCCATTGCACAAAAGCCTTGATTTTGTCTTTCGAGCTAGTACGATTGGTCTTTTTCTCGAAAAAAGCCAACATATAGGTCACGAAGAAGTCTTCATAACCATCTAATTCACTACCTTTAATCATAGGAAGCACCTCATCTAACACCACGGCCATATTCACTCCATACTCTGATAGGTGATTAAAAGCTCGTCGTTGGGCTTCTGTCAGCGTATCGATCCTTGATAAAAACCCACCACTGCTCTTAGTCTTAGTTGACTTACGGCTACGCGTGGTAACCGCCGTATCTGCCGCCATATCGAGTAATTGGCCAGATTTCTCGTTGATTTCGAAATGTACTTGGGTGATCTTTCTGCCCTTTCTGCCAAATTCCAAGTTGACCTGCAAACGCGTTTTCTCATTGATCTCCTCCTTGGCTACGTCCAAGACCTTTCGGCGAAAATTCCGGAAATCGGGATATTTGTCTTTGATACCGAGCCTTTCCTTCAATTCCAATACGCCTACTTTCATTACATTGCGGCCATGCCGTACATTTTCATAATAGTACGCCTTGCACATCTGGAATATCCGGATGGAAAAGCTACTCTTCATCCTGGCAACCTCAATTAATTCGAATCGAGTAAATCTTTCCTTAAGCCCTAGCAGGAAAGGCTTCATCTGTGGCGAGAAGCCAAACTCCACACAAAGAACACCTTCTTCACTATACTTCGGTACCGCACCAGCCACCCAATTGATATGACCTCGCAGACGAGTACCTTCGAGTACAAAGTCCGTTGGGAAGGTAATCTTTTTACTGGTCACGCTGTCTAGCAGGTCGTCCAAACGTTCGTAGAAGGATCCGTGTTTTTTACCCCCATCGGCTTTTAATACCGTTTCAATATCTTTGACCGGCACCAGATATGTTTCAAAATCTGAGTCTTCAGGTTTGATAAGCGAAGCCATATGCAGGATGAGCTTCATCTCCCGAGGTGTGAGCTTGTAACGAGCGTGCTGAATAAACTGATTCGCAATCGCCGCAACTTGGGTGTTTTTTTCTTGTACCATCTTGTGTGTTTGAGGCTTCCTAATAGTTAGGGTTCCCCAGCATTAGTATCAGTATTGTAATTAGGCATAGGGAAAATGAACCTTGGCATGATCATAGCCTGGGATGATTAGCATCCTTGAAAAGCATTAAACAAGCAAAAGATCCATGAATGAGGCGAATTTAAGTACATATGTGTACCAAGGCAAGAAAAAAAGTACACAATTTGCGAAGTAGGCCCACACTAGGTACGCTCGAAACCCACATCAAGTATACATCATTGAAAATCAATAGCATACAACCCACACCAGGGACACGTGAGAGATGGTAGATGTCTTGGTTTCCCGGGTTCATACCGATAAAAAGGCGCTGGATTACCAAAATTCAGGTGCCAACGGAGGCAGAATACTAGGTCAAGCGGTCTTATTGTGCAATATAGCTTCATTAATCCTACTATCTTACCCATCCTAAATGACTGTAAATGAGCACTTAACAAACTCCCACATCAAGGACACAATAAGAACAAATGCATCGAGTTATTGAAATCAAAACTCCCACACCAAGGACACATAAAGTAGCAAAATGCCCCACAAGGGGTACACGATCAGCAAAAAACACCCACATTCAGTACACGATACAGATGCTACTTTCCACTTTCCCTCAAAACGTACACGATTAAAGTGCTGGTTTTCAGCCTATTGAAAAGGAGGGTACACATCAATGAATTTAGCCCCCAAAAGAGACACAATAGCTTCCACATTCAGTACACCATTCACCCACTCCACCTACACGAATCCCCCACACCAAGTACGCCCTTCACCCTTGAGAGGTACACGTTTCGCCCACCTCAAGAACACCAAATGCCCGCCTAAGGGACACATAAGCCCCACAAGGGGTACACTCATTTCCTTGTAAGATCTTGATTATGAATCAGTTAAGGCAGGTCTAATTATATAAAGTATAAACCTTATAAAAACCTAAGTTTTTAAATAGCTAAAGATGGGCAGGTGATTTTATAAAAATCTATTTTAAGCAGATCACCTTTAAATACAAGCATTTAAAAGAAAAGAAAAAAGTTGCGCGAAAAAAGAAAAGAAATGCCCACAAAGGGTACACTATTGATATTTTGAGTTGTGCCAGCGCTATTTCCCTTTAAGCTTAGGAGGGCTAGGAGGCAATGCCTTTAAAGAATTGGAAGAAACCAGAATGCTCATTTCCTCAATGGCTGATTCGTTTAAGATTTGGAGGCGTTGCTCTTGGTCGCATCCCCATTTCATTAATTTGGCATTTAGGCTTTGCAAGTTAGAAAGGACTAGCAATTGTTCTTGCGTAGCATGATCTCTCATGTTGCCCTTCTTATCTGGGTTTTGTAACCGCCATTCCTTGGCCGTAATTCCAAATAGAGCCAAGTTGATCAAATCTGCTTCGGAGGCGAAATAGGGTCCTTCTTTTTTGGTGTATTGAAGTCGAGGTGGGATAAGATGTTCGCGAACGGCTTCTGTCAGAATTTTGTAGTTAGCCTTAGACATGAGTCGTTTTACGTTCCATTCGAGGTTCAAGCTCTTTGCCTCTTCTTCCTTGAGGCGTTGAAATTCTTTGACGAGATAAAGCTTGAAAACCGGACTAATAAAGGAACAAAACTCAAAGGCGATATCGGTATGTGCGAAAGTCCCCCCATATCGGCCAGCCTTGGACTTCATGCCGATAGCTTTGGTGGAGGTAATCCATTGTTTGGCAGACAGAAAAAAGGTATTCAAGCCGGTCTGACTTCTAATACCATCGAATTCGATGGTATTAAAGTTCGGATTATTTAATTGCTCCCAGACACCAAGAAACTCCACTGTATTACGGTTTCGCAACCAGTTGGATATGACAATGTCGGAACGCTCATTTACTTGCTTCGCAATATCGGTAAGGGATATGAAGTCGTTTCCATCCTGATCGTAGATAGTGATCACCTGTCCTTCTACCCTAATTTTCTGCTTTGCCATTCACTAAATTTTGACTGGATCAGTTCAGCGTTCTGTTACCTATATCATTGATAATTAAGTAGATACCTCTTTCCGTATGATACCTTTTACCTAGGATACCACTGGCGATGATAGGATTCAGTGTTTCTACTCTTGTTCTGCCAATCTGCTCTTGAATTCGCGGACTGCACGACGCATTTCACTTTCTCCCATCTCTTCATCCATATAGTACTTGATGGCTCGAGAAATAAATTCAGAGATGTCCCTCCGATCCCAAAAGGCGGCAGCCTTGATCTGGAATAGAAACTCCTTTTCAACAGTGTAGAAAAATGAATCCCGCTCAATGTCCTTTTTCTTTCTCCCTCTCTTTTTGGGCGCTGACTCTTTAGTAGCTGGTGTGGTAGCGGTTACTTTCTCTGCCTTTGCGGTCTTGGGTTTGTCTACGGATTTGGCTGGCGTCGCTTTCTTAGCCGTCTGCTCCCGAGCAGGCGTAGCAGCAGGTGCTGGTTCTTCCTTGACCTCAACGGCGGGTTTAGATACGAGCATATCTAACTTTTTAGATCGGTTGTTACCTATAAGGCTATCCGTGAAATTCTTTTTAGCCATAACATATGGATTTATATAAAGTACTTGATCATAGGGCGCCTAGGGCCTCTTTCATGATCTTATAGTTCAGTAAGTTCGAATTCTGTTATCCCCTACCCTATTTGCTAGATTCGGCTGGAACCAGATCATAGCGGACTAGGACTTCTTTCGTTAGTTTTTGGTAATCAACCGCACCATTACACTTTGGATCGTAGCTAAATACATCCATCCCCTGAGCTTGTGCTTCGGCAACTGCAATATTGTTTCGAATATGTGTGTCGAATACCTTTTCTTCGAATTGGGCTCGGATGACCTTACGCACATTGCTCTTGATCACCATTCTATTATCGTATTTGGTGAAAAAGACGCCGGCAATCTGCAACGAGGGATTAAGATCCTCCTGGACTCGATCGATCAGTTCTTGCAGATTGTCCAATCCTCGCATGCTAAAGTATTCTGCATCTAAAGGGATAAAGATGCTTTGCGAGGCAGTGAATGCGTTAATGGTTAGCAAACCTAAGGAAGGAGGTGAATCGATGATGATAAAATCGAAGTTGTCCTTCACCTTATCGATCACTTTTTTGCCCAAAATGCGTTCGCGCGCCGTGTAAGTACTAAAGTACATCTCAGCACCAGCTAAGCCGATATTAGAAGGTATTAGACTCAGGTTTTCTTGAAGCTCAACGATGGGTACTTCGATTTCTCCTAACATGGCCTCAAAAATGCCAAATTCTAGATCGCGGTATCCGAATCCATCAGAGAGATTGGCTTGAGGATCAAAATCAATTAGTAGAACGCGTTGACCAGCTCTTGCCAGACCTGCACCGATATTCTGCACAGAAGAGGTCTTCCCCACTCCACCTTTATGATTAGCCATTGTAATAATGTGTGCCATGTACGCTATGTTTTAAAGCTGACCTTGTTTATATATTTAATAAATAATGCATAGCCAATATTTTTTCTATATAAAACCCTATACATATAGGTGAAAAATTAAACCATTTTTATCTAGTTTACCAAGTATATATTTTATGTTAATGTTTACTAGATAAAATAGTATAAAATGATATACTATCCATTATTGATTACAAATTTAATCATTTTGAAATAGATAAGCAATTTATTATAGAAAGTATTTTTGATATTTTAAAAAAAGGTGAGATATCTAACATTTTATAGCTTGTCTAGCTATTTACTATTGAGCAAAAATTTAGAAAAGTTCAAATATAGATTATTTATGGACTATGTTACCTCTGATGCATTTGCCGCCTAGCATGAATATATTCAAAATATAATAAATTTAACCAAGTAATAATTTTATCAATATTCGATCTTGTATTCAAAATAGAGTATAGTGGTTATTGATGCTAAATGTTCTATTGTTACTATTAGATGTTCTATACTAACTTGATGCTCTATATTGAATTTTTCCACTAGTCTAAACAAGAGGTCATAGATATACTTGTTGATCGAGGCTAAATATATTGACCTGGTTTTACATGTTGACCTATTTGCAAAAATAGAATCTAGTTTGACAATTTCACCCTTTTATAGCAAGTATATCTAGGTTTCCCTATGTGATCCAATATGCCCTAGGGCACATTTATTAGCTAAATGATTTATTTTTAGGATATTCTGCCTGTGATACAAACTGTCTAAAAGGTTCAAATGATTGAAAATGTTTACATTGTGCAATTGTTGGCATTTTTAACCTATTTCACCTAGGTGAAATAGGTTAA
>CAJXPD010000283.1 GCA_913057785.1 uncultured Lewinella sp.
CTCTATCGTAGAAATCCCCACCTCCGGCATCTTTAGACTCTTCCATCCTAGCGGCCTTGGAGCGCAAATAAGTTACTCCAGAGGCCCACACCTCTTGTTCTCCGATTGGCGCATCTATATCCGTAAGATCAGGGAAATCAATTTGGCGCCACAAAGATAACTGCGACTTGAGTCGCTTATACAGATGGGGCTGCCTGATCAGATCATTCCACAATTGTTTGGACTGATACCACTGCCCCTCATGTTCAAGGAGAGCAACAGCTCCTTTACGAAATATTCTCATGAAAAACTTTAGAAATGTATATAAGTGGAGAAAAATTAGAAAGTGGAACAGAGGATTCTGCTCCACCTTCTCACATACCAAGATTCTTGATATTTAAGCTTTATTCTTAATCAAATTCTTGATTATACTTTGAGTTCCCAACCTGGCTCATACTCTCTACCCCACATTCTCATGGCCTTCTTACTGTTGAGTACTTGTCCTGTATTAGGGTCGATTTCAAGCGCTTTGCCCGTTTCTTGAGCCATATTTCCTAAGTGGCAAAGTAGAACACTTTTGTGTCCTTCATCAATTGGAGAATTCTGGGCTTTTCCTTCGCGAATGGCACCCAGGAAATTATCCATATGATAGACATCCAAGCCACCTACCCCGACGGTGTTGGTAGTAGCGCTCACCTCTTTTTCTTTTACCTCTTTAATTACCTTACCATTCTTATCATAGGCAACATAGATATTTCTATCCAACATCATGGAACCTTCCGAACCGTGAATAGTAGACCCTCTACCTCTATTGTAGTGTGGTAAAGTATTGCAACTACGACCTTCCCAAGTGATCATCTTGCCACCTTCAAATTCAAAAGTCACGTTCTGCGTATCATAAAACTCCCAATCGTCCTCATAATTGAAACGGCCACCCGCTGAAATCACTCGAACTGGATAATCTACTCCCAAAGCCCAGCGGCAAACGTCAATTTCATGCGCACCATTGTTATTCACCTCACCGGTACCCCAATGCCAGAACCAGTGCCAGTTGTAGTGCACATAGATATCTTTGAAGGTTCTTCTTGGCGCTACGCCTTGCCAGAGATCCCAATCTAACCATTCTGGAATTGCGTCAATCTTTCCTCTACCGATAGGTCCCCGCTTATTGGAGTACCAAGCTTTGCCATAATAGACCTCACCAATCAAGCCATCCTTGATATCTTGGACAGCCATTTGGGAGGTAGGTGCAGAACGCTGCTGATTACCCATTTGACAAATCTTGCCATACTTCCGCTGAGCTTGAACTAAAAGTTCTCCTTCCTTGGGATTGTGACTACAAGGCTTTTCTACATAAACGTGCTTGCCAGCAGCTAAAGCCCATATTCCTTGAGCAGCATGGAGGTGATCAGGCGTTGCGATACTTACCGCATCAACATCCTTATCTTCAAGGATCTTACGAAAATCGTTTTCTTCTCCGATCTTCGTATCCATTCCCAGTTTGTTCATTAGCTTTTTGGACTTAGCATAAGTCCGGGTGTCCACATCACATAGGTATGTGACTTCGGCGTCTTTACAGGCATTAATGGCACGAATATGTGCATTGCCACGCCCGTTGATGCCGGCTACCGCAAAGTTGACCCGTTCATTTGCCCCAATGATGCGGTTGTAGCTCTTGGCCGACAAAGGCAAGCTCAGGCCCAAGGCGCCAACGGCTGACGTTTTAAGAAAAGTTCTTCTTGTCTTGTTTTGATTTTTCATTTCGTTGTGTTTTAATATCGATGCGAAAGCTTTAGCCCGCGTAAACAAATTTAAGGGATTGTATTCAGTCCTCCCATTTTTTGCTTTTATAATAGTGCTATTTACGTACTTATGCCCAACCTTCTACCGCTTTGATGTTGGTCAGCCAGTTCTCGGGAATGGGAGCTTTAGCTAATTGGCCATAATCATACGGGACGATGGCTTGCTTACTGATGATGGCCAGGCGTTCATGTTTTTGGCTATAAATATGAGCGAGCATCAAAAACCGGTCTTCTCGAATTTCCTCGACTTTAATACCGATTAAAGCTCGATCTGGGTAAGTCATTGGAAAAATGTACTTGCAATCCTGCCAACCTAGAATAGGTCCAACGCCATCCCTAAAGCTAAGGTCGATATCAATCTTCTCAAAGTAGGTAATCCTTGCCGATTCACACCATCTGAGATAGATAACATTATTGACATGTCCAGCGGCATCCATATCGCCCCATTGTACAGGTACCTCCACTTGGACCTGAAAACTTTCTAATCCTGTTAGCATAGAATAATCTTACTATTTGGTTCGCCAAGATAAGATTATCCCATTAATATACGTCTTGCAATAATCTTTCAAAACCTAGGGCTTTTTTGACTACGGTGTACATGCTGTCTTGCTCTTCTCGATTCGTCAACAAGTCGGCGGCAATGAGGCCATAACTCATAGCCCCTTTCGCTCCGACCCCTGACATTCCCCCCAACACCACAAAGTCGGTCTTAGGCGTGCGATCAGGGCCAATAATTGGGCTAACAATTGGGACCTCTGTGGCAGTCAGAGAGTATACACAGGAATACCCCTTCACCCATTGGATATCCTCTTCTTTAATGGGCAAATCTAGCATCTGAAAGTAGCGGGCGGTACTGCTAAGACTCCAATCTATTTCTGTTTGATCAAGTTCTTTCTGCCAGACCTGGTCTAGGTTTTCGATATCAGATCGCTGGAAATGTCCCCCAATCTTAATGATAGGATTCCCTGCTGAATCATCATATTCAATCATGGAAAAGAAGCTACCCGCCCTGGTACCTTTGGAACTATTGATTACTGGATAAAATTGCCGCAACTTCTGTTGTTGCTCTTCAGACAGGCTTTGGTAAACCTTAGGATCTACTCGAAAAAAAGCCAAAAAGACACGTTGTGGAGAGATCAAAGTGTCAAAATAGGGAGCTACATCGCGCAAAAGAGTACTTGTATAGGGTCCCAAAGCAGAAACTACCTTTTGAGCAATTATGGACTGTGTCTTTCCGTTCTTCACCACACTCAATTGGTAAACCTGCGACGCAGTATCGTATTTTAGGTTCTGTATTTTTGTTCCATAATCCACCTGCCCACCATTCTTCCTAATCGCCTTGTGCAACTTTTCAATCAATGCCCGCGGATTGATGGTGCCTGAATGTAAATTGTACTCTCGCTGCATCAATACACTATCCGGTAAAATAACATCATATAGTTCCTGGCCTTCTTTGGGAGTAGCTGCAATATCATACTTTACCTCTTGTCTTTGTAAAGAAGCCATTAATCGATCATAAATACCGATTCTTCCTACATAGGTCACCGGTGAAGTAGTATATATATCTTCCATGGCATGGGAAGGCTCTACCTCTCCTTTGTTCAGAAAGTCAATCAATTCTTGTACCTCCTTTACGGATCGATTGTGCAAATAAGACCAAATATCATTTCCTCTATTGTTGCTGCGCGCAATCCTAGCCTCGCCGTAGCTCGAACCTTCTGTGTAAATGGAATCCTGTTTTTCAATAAGCCGAACCAGGAACCCTTGTTTGGACAATTGCCAGGCTGTGGAACTTCCCATTAGCCCTCCGCCCATGATTAAAACTTCTTCTTTACCTTGTTGTTCTGGAGACTCTTGGCAGCCGCACAAGCACAAGCCGCTTACTATTAGCAGGAGCAGTGTTTTGTTCATACCGTTTGCTAGATTAGTGGTGTTCAATTTTACCTTCATTTAATCTCCTAATGTAGCGATTATCTACAGGGAATA
Organism: uncultured Lewinella sp.; assembly: GCA_913057785.1. Lineage (GTDB taxonomy): Bacteria > Bacteroidota > Bacteroidia > Chitinophagales > Saprospiraceae > DT-111. Next base: position 3,768 of record CAJXPD010000283.1, read on the forward strand.
TGTTTCTTTGCGGAAAAAATGGAGATTGAAGGGATCGTATTTGATTTAGATGGCACCTTAGTAGACTCCGAGCCTTTGCATGGACAGGCCTGGCTCGAGGTATTGAAAGCGCGAGGATTAAGCTTCGATTGGGAATGGTTCGAGCAATGGATTGGTAAATCTGATCGGCTCCTAGCTGAATACGTTATTGCCAACCATGGGCTAGCATTAGAAGTCCCGGAACTGCAAAGATTAAAAAGAGAAGCCTACTATGCGCTGGTAGCAAAAGACTTACAACTTTTCCCTGGGGTCCTGGAAGGCTTAACCTTTTTCAGCAGTAAACTGCCTATTGCTTTAGCTACCTCTAGTAGTGCCACCGATGTAGAGGCCGTATTTTCCGCGCAACCGATTTCCCACCTCTTCCGCAGCATAGTGCATGCCGATCATGTAATGCCTAACTTAAAACCCAAGCCTGATCCCTATCTGCTAGCTGCGAATAATATTGGTATCGATCCAGGAAAAGCGGTTGCTATTGAAGATTCAGTAGCTGGCATCAAGTCAGCTAATGCCGCAGGTATGTACACCCTCGCAGTAACTACCAGTCATGGCGCTACAGAATTGCAAGAAGCGAATCAGACTTTTGCTTCAACGAAGGAGGCTATGGATTGGATAAAGGGACAGCTGTAGGGAACGCGGACCGGGCAGTTCATATAGTTTGGTCATACGAGATCTATTCAAGTGGGCATTGCTTCAGCGACGTCTGCCCATTCAGCCTCTGCTGCTACAATCAATTGCTCCGGTGAAATTCCGAATAGGAAGCCACGTTGACCGGCATTCACAAACATCTTTGCCACCTGCTTTGCCTCAAAAGCGATATAGGTGGGCAGTTTCTTTTTCATGCCGAGGGGAGAGCATCCTCCTCTGATGTAGCCCGTCAACCCTTGGAGAGCTTTCATTGGCACCATAGCAGCCTTCTTATTACCACTATTCTGCGCCAACCGCTTAAGGTTGAGATGTTTATTTGCGGGCAAAACGGCCACTATGGGCCCAGTCTTATCCCCCTTGCAGACAAGTGTTTTAAAGATTTGTCCTGGGTCCAATTGATTTTCACCTGCTACTTTTTCTAAACTCTGATGTTCTGGATCGTAATCATAAGTGAGTAGCTCATAGGACATACCTAGTTGATCCAGTAAACGCAACGCATTCGTTTTCTTTTTACTCATGCCCTAATTATATTAACCTCAGGAGTAAGCTGTATACCAAAAGTATCGAACACTGAAGCAGATACCCGCTGGGCATGCTCCAAGATTTCTTGTCCAGTAGCCTCACCGTAATTTACAATCACCAAAGCTTGCTGTGCGTAACATCCCACTTCTCCACACCGCTTCCCTTTCCAGCCACATTGATCAATCAGCCAACCCGCTGGGACCTTAATCAATCCATTGGACCCTGGGTAATGTACAATATTAGGAAATTGCTCTTTTAGGTCCTCGAATTGGTCTTTCGGTATCTCAGGGTTCTTAAAAAAGCTTCCAGCGTTTCCCATCTCCTGAGGATTAGGCAACTTTGAGTTACGAATAGCAACAACAGCTTCACTTACATCCTTTATGGTTGGCTCCTGTATTCCCTGCTTCTCTAGGTACCCATTAATGGCTCCGTAGCTTGTGTTTATGGTATGTTCGCAATGCTTAAGGGTAAGATATACGTGGGTAATGAGAACTTTCCCCTTGAGTTCTGTCTTAAAAATACTGGATCGGTAGCCAAATTGGCATTCTTCTTTATTGAATCGCAGTATCTCTCCTGTTTCCAAATTTACGGCCTCCAACTCCTTAAATACATCCTTAAGTTCTACGCCATAGGCCCCGATGTTCTGTATCGGTGCCGCTCCGACCGTTCCTGGAATCAGAGACAAATTTTCAATTCCACCTAGGTTTCTTTCAACACACCAAAGCACCAATTGATGCCAATTCTCTCCTCCTCCCACCTTAATTGTGGTCAGGCAACTTTCCTGATTTAACACCTCAATCCCCTCAATTTCATTCTTTATAATCAAATTGGAGATGGAATCATTTACTAGAAGACAATTGCTTCCGCCACCTAATACGAATTTAGGCCTATTCCTGAATTGTTCAATAATGAATTGAGCATCAGAGACATCTTTGACGCGAACTAGGGTCTCCGCTTCCGCATTGATCTGAAAACTATTATATTCTTTTAAGGATACTTTGCTTTCTATTTTCATGTCCTTACTCTGCAGATTCGAATTGTAGTTTCGCTAAGGCATTGTAGGCGCCTTCCTCCATTATTGAAAGTTCGGCATGAGTGCCTTGTTCAACAATACGGCCGTCTTCAATCACATAAATTTGATCTACATCCCTAATAGTGGATAAGCGGTGAGCAATGATGATCGAGGTCCGGCCTTCCATCAACTGATTGAGCGCATCTTGCACTACTTTTTCAGATTCGGCATCTAGAGAGGACGTGGCTTCATCTAGCAAAAGGATGGCTGGGTCCTTGAGAATGGCGCGGGCTATGGCAATCCGTTGACGCTGCCCTCCCGACAACTTCACACCTCTTTCCCCAACTATGGTCTCCAGACCTTCCGGGAACCCATTGATAAACTCCCAAGCATTGGCCATTTTTGCAGCTTCCTCCACCTCTTCTGAGCTAGCATCTGGCTTGCCATACAAGATGTTTTCCTTTATAGTCCCTCCGAAAAGTAACACCTCCTGTGGCACTATCGCCATTTCCTGCCGATAATCCAAGATATTATATTCGGCAATTTCTTTCCCATCTACAAAGATATGTCCATCATCCAGATCATAAAATCGCAACAACAGTTGTACGATAGTCGATTTACCGGAACCACTTGCGCCAACCAATGCAATCTTCTTTCCGGGCTCAATGACAAAATTCACGTCTTTCAGTACCTGAATATCTTTCCTCGTCGGATATGAAAAGTGTACATTTCGATACTCGACTTCCCCGTGAAGCTTCAGAGATGAAGCCCTACGCTCTACGTCCACCTCTAATTCTCCATCCATGTCTAGAATTTCTAAGATTCGTTCCGTAGCGCCAACAGCTGACACAATAGCGGTATAGAAATTACCTAAACTTGCGATAGCTCCACCAATGATTCCAGTAAACACTACGAAATCCACCAGCCCGCCTTTAGGCAGATCTCCGGCTTGTACCATTTGCGCTGCCTTCCACATAATGAAGAATAAGGCACCAAACATGACCAAAATCACAAAGGAGGCAAAAAGCCCTCTCACATGGGCTGCACGTAATGAAACCCGGACTGCTTCATTCAAGTTCTTGACATATCGCTTGAGCTCATACCATTCATTGGTATAGGCTTTCACGGTTTGAATGCTTTGCATGGTCTCCTCTACTACAACATTAGTTTGGGCCAGCTGATCCTGCCTTTCTCGCATCAGCTTTCGTAGATAACGACCAAAAAACATAGCTCCTACCACAACTACAGGGAAGGTAGCCAGTATGATCAGGGCCAGACGAGGCATGGTAAAGACAATAATAAAAACGCCTCCTATCAGGATGATGATCTGACGAATAAATTCCGCCAAGGTAACGGACACCACACCTTGAACTTGCGTGACATCATTGGTAATTCGGCTAGTGAGTTCCCCCACCCGTCTTACCTCAAAAAAGGTGATGGAAAGCGAAATCATCTTTTGATATAACTCTTTCCTTAGCAAGGCCATACTTTTTTCGCTAACGACAGCAAATAATTGTACCCTGAAGTAGGAAAGCAAACTCTGCAAGGCCAGCAAACCGATGATGACCACAAACAGCTGATTTAAGCTTAGACCGTAAGAAGATTCTCCAGAAATCACATTAAAAATCTCTCCAGGAACCTTCATAATTCCCAAGAAAATCAAACTGCCAGCAGATAAAAAGATCATTCCAAAGATAAATGCCCATTTATACGGCAGAACATATTGGAATATATGTAGTGCCCTCCTTAGCTTATCCTTACTTAACTTTACGGGCTCCTTATCGCCTTGATTTCGGCCTCTTCGCATCCCCATATTTTCGCTTAGCTTTAAAGAACATGTTTGAATTCTACTTTGAAAACCAACACTTTAGCAAATATCATCCGGTTAATCTCGTCATTTAATCCACGAAGTTCCATTATTGACTGTTAACTAATACACTAAATTGCTGATTCTCAGTTTGAATAAATTTTCAACAAGCTCTACGTTTTCGGACAATAGACAATAATTCTGCAAAAAAAGTAATTCTTGCCTTAAAAACGGTCTGATTAATGTAATCGTTTAACAGCCAGCACAGAAACCTGTTAAAAATCCTAATTTTAAAGCGGCTACAGTAACCCTATGTGGAATAGTTGCGTATTTTAATGCAAATTGTCAACTTTCATAATTCACACCATAATCTCATTTCTATGAAAAAGCCCCTCCTATTAGCTGTCGTTCTATTTTTTACTTATTCCTTTTCTTCCGCACAATTTGCAGAGCTTGGTCTTGCTGGTGGAACCTCCTTATACAGTGGCGACCTATCACCAGAAGAATTTGGAGTATACTTCCAGGAGCTTAACCCTGCCTATGGCCTATTTGGCCGTTTCAACATCAGTAAACCTTTTTCCTTACGGGTGGGTATCACTCAAGGGGAACTGACGGGAGATGATTCCCTAGTCAGAGATAGAGATGGTGTTCGCGGCTTAAGTTTCCGTACGGCCATTACAGATATTGCCTTAACTGGGGAATATAACTTTGTTCGGATTGGAGATGAAAACGGCATCCAGATTGTGCCTTACATTACCGGAGGAGTCGCCGTTTACTATTTCAACCCCGAAACAGAACTGGATGGAGAATTCATTGATTTACAACCTATTGGTACTGAGGGTCAAGGCTTGCCTGGTTATGAAGAGCCATATCGACTGGCGCAGGCTGCTGTTCCAGTTGGCGGTGGGTTGAAGTTTATCTTTAGCAATCGAATTACAATTGGTTTTGAATTTGTAGGTCGTAGATTGTTCACTGATTACCTCGACGATGTCAGTGGCAATGAAATCAATTACTTAGACATCTTCGAAGGCAATGGCGAGTTAGCTGCTCGATTAAGCAACCCTCTTATTGCAGACCCTGATGATGCTGATGTAGTCTATCGCCGTGGAGGAAGATTTAGTGATTGGTATTATTTCGGCATGGTTACCTTATCCTTCAATCTAGGAGAAGTTGGTTCCTTTGGCAACAAAGGCTATGGTTGCCCAACCAATTTTTAAGCTAACATCAAGCAGTCTTAAAATTAACATCGAATTAACAATAAAAATATTGCTTTACCAGGCTAAAGCCCTAGTTTTCGTGGTCCAAAACGAAGACAATGGAGAAAGAGAAAGATATTTCCAAATACGTCAGCAGGGATATTAGCTGGTTGTCATTTAATCACAGAGTATTGCAAGAAGCACAGGATTTCAGCGTTCCGATCTTGGAACGCTTGAAGTTCTTAGCCATATATAGTTCTAACTTAGATGAATTCTTCCGCGTGCGGGTTGCGTCCTTGAGAAGTTTCAAAGAATTGAGGAAACCGACTAGAAAGGCGTTGAAGGTCAAGCCCAAAAAAGAGCTAAAACAGATCCGAAAAATTGTACAGGAACAGCAAGAAACTTTCGGTCAAGTTTTTAGATCAGATATCCTTCCTTCCCTGGAGAGATTGGGAATACACTTGATTCAACAAGAAGATTTTTTACCTGAACATCAGGCTTTTTCTCGACAGTACTTCTTCGAAAAAGTCTACCCTCTGGTCCATCCCAGCTACATTGAATCCGGTGAAGAAGCGCCTTTTTTGAAGAATAAGCACCTCTACTTTATTGTTAGTTTTAAGGAGGAGGAAAAGTTAGGCTTAATTGAGATTCCTAGCCAGGAGTTAAGTCGATTTATCACCTTCCCTAGCGCAGGAGCCCCGTATCACATCACTTTTCTGGACGATGTAATTCGAAATCACTGCCAGGAATGGTTTGATCTTCCGGTAGAAAGCATACATGCAATCAAAATGTCTCGGGATGCTGAGATGTATATAGAGGACGAATATGCTGGTGATCTACTGGAAAAGATCAAACAAGGCTTGGATGAACGGAATGTTGGCCTGCCTACTCGTTTTCTTTATGATAGTAGTATGCCCACTGAGGTATTGCAACGTATGAAAAAGCTGTTTAAACTCAGCAAAAACGACCTTATTCCTGGTGCCAGATATCACAACTTCAATGACTTCTTTGGATTTCCTGACCCCACCAATAATTCAGCGCTACATTACCCGGCCTTGCCGCCACTTCCCCATCCCGTCTTTGAGGGAGCGGATTCTCTTTTGGAAGTAATTAGGGAGAAGGATCAATTACTGCATTTCCCATACCACAAGTACGATTATGTCCCAGCCCTGATTCACGAGGCTGCACTTGATCCTGATGTGGTTACCATCAAGGCCACTTTGTATCGGGTTGCCTCAAAATCTGCGGTTGTAACGGCCTTAATGGAAGCCTGTGAACAAGGAAAAGAAGTTGTAGCATTTATCGAAGCTAAAGCTAGATTTGATGAAGCATCGAATCTGTTTTGGGGAAAAGAATTGGAAAAAGCAGGGGCAAAGGTATTCTATAGCTATCCAGGAATAAAGGTACACACGAAGTTGCTTTTGATAGATCGTATGGAGGGCGAAAAACGAAGACACTATGCCTATTTGGGTACTGGTAACTTCAATGAAAAAACGGCCAGGATATACTGTGACCACGCCCTATTAACCGCGAAGCAAAAGTTAGGTAAAGAAGTCAACCAAGTATTTGACCTACTGGAAAGAAAGGTGCTGGTTCCCAACACCAAACATATATTGGTAGCCCCCTTCACGCTCCGTCAGAAATTCGAGGAATTCATTCAGCAAGAGATTGATCTAGCTCAAACTGGTAAGGAAGCATACATGGTCTTGAAGATGAACAGCTTGGAAAATAGTCTCATGATTGATCGCCTGTATGCTGCTAGTCAAGCCGGTGTCAAGATCAAGTTAATCATTAGGGGCATTTGCTGTCTACGACCTGGTGTAAAAGGACTGAGTGATAACATCGAAGTCATCAGTATAGTAGATCGATTTCTGGAACACGCCCGGGTGTATATCTTTGGAAACGGCGGGCAGGAAAAAATGTATGTGGCTTCCGCTGACTGGATGACTCGCAACCTCTATCGTAGAGTTGAAGTGGCCTTCCCCATCAATGATGAAGATCTCTTCACAGAAATCCGTGAAATCATCGACCTGCAATTAGCTGATAATTCGAAAGCTCGGATCATTAATGCTAAGCAGGATAATCCGTATAAGAAAGCTGGCAAGGGAGAAGCCGTTCACAGAGCACAAGTCGATACCTACGAATATTGCAAACGCAAATCGGCTAGCCTATTTTCGACTGAAGGTTAATGCAGCGGCTTCATATTTATCTGGGCCTGATTCTCCTGATCGGATTAGCCCTCAGGATTCCAGGCATATTTTGGGGTAATATTGATCGCTCAGATGGCGTAGTTTTGGAACCGGATGAGTTTCAGCATATTGCCTTAGCGGCTGATTATGTCCATCATTGGGGTGGCGAGGCAGGTCAAGATCTTCCTTACAGGTTTTGGAACACTAGAGCCTATGGGTTTCAGCTGGGTGGACTTATATTCCTATCAGAAAAGCTAGGTTTTGAAGTCTCTTACCTTACAAAGCATGCCTTGCTCGGAAGATTCCTTTCTACTTTTTATGGCATACTCCTTATTTACTGCGTCTTTCTCCTGGGTAATTTGATTTTTGATAATTCGACCGTCGGATTACTAGCTGCTGCCTTTTTTGCCGTTTTCGATCTGCACATTACCTATTCTCATTATGCTTTGCCGTCTTCTGCTTATCTGTTTTGGGCCCATTTAAGTATACTACTCCTGTTCCGTTACTATTATCATCTCACTGGAAAAAGAACATCGGAACGTCCCGCCCAATTGGAAATAATGCTGGGAGCTTCCCTGGCGCTGGCCTTTGGGCTCAAGTTCGATTTCCTACCCTTTTTTCTCCTGGGTATAATTTTACTAGTTAGTTGGAGACAAGGGCTGATCAGCTTTTCCTCCCTATTCTTACGATCCTTTAGAATCGGAACCGTGGCACTCCTTTTCTTTCCGATCATTCATGGGTTTGCATTCAGTTGGGCGGACTTCGTTTATTCCTTTCAGGTGGCACAAAGCTTCAATCAAAATGCGATCCCGCTGGACAATCATTGGATTCATAATCCAATATTGTACTTACTTGCCTTGATCGGCGGAACAAGCCTGTGGGTAGTTATAGCCGGACTGCTGGGTATGGGCGGACTTTTACGTCAAATCACCAATACTTTCAAAAGTCATTCTCTTTGGCTATTCCTATTTTTCTTCGTCTCCTTGGAGTTTGGGGTACGATGGTTCTTGGATACGCCATTTATTCGCCGAGCTAATATTTTTCTGCCTTTTCTAGCTATAACAGCGGCTTGGTATATCATTAAATACTTAAAGCTCAAGCATCAGAAGAAGCTACTCCTCATTGCTCTAATCCTGGTTTATACAATAGGAATAGCCATCTTTGGGCAGGCCAACTTTTGGAGTGACACTAGGTATAAGGCTCTTGCTTTGTTGGAGTCGCTCGAACCTGAGTTGAAGGGCTACTACTCCACCTATGCAAAGATTCCCGGAATGCCCGAGCCTAAGGCCTCGAGACCAGAAGAAGCCGATATCCTGGTAGTCCATGAAACTTACTACGGTCGCTACACGAAATACTTTACCACTCCTTTTAAGGTCCCCAACTGCTGCGAAGAAGTCTACAATTGTGCCAGCGAAGAACTATGCCGCTTTTATCAGGATTTACTTACTGATTCAACCTCCTTTGAGCTATTGGAGAGCTTTCCCACCAAACATCCCTTTCCTGAAAGATTACTATTCAAGCACCTATTTGGCACCTACGAAACCTTCCTAGGTGACCTCAGAATTTACAAAAGGACTGAGTAGTTAACAGAAACTTAGCAATTTGATAAAATAGAATGTGCAGCTCGGGGCAGCCCGGCGATTTATTTTAGCCACCATTCCAAAACGAAGATTTAGTTATGGTCAAAAATAAGTTGCAACTCAAAGACTGGCTTTTCAAACAAGTCCACACAAGAAACCTTGTATATAATACCTGTTGGGAAGATCCCCGTTGTGATCGAGAGTTGCTGCAATTGCAGGACGACAGCGAAGTAGTCATGATCACCAGCGCAGGTTGTAATGCTTTGGCTTACTTAATAGATACCCCAGCTGCCATTCATACCATTGATGTCAATCCTCGGCAAAATGCCTTGATGGAGTTAAAAAAAGCCGCCTTCCAAGCGGGTGAGTTTCGAGATTTGTTTAAGCTATTTGGACAGGGTGTGCATGAAGGTGCAGATTACCTGTACACTGCTAAACTGAGGAAACATCTACCCAAATATGCACAACAATACTGGGATAAGAATCTCAGTTTCTTTAGCGGCAGAGGGCTTAGAAAATCATTCTACTTCTATGGTACGTCTGGAACATTCGCTTGGCTAGCGCATCAATACTTCAAGCGTCGCAAAAACGTGCACCGACAGTTTGGTCAGCTTTTCCATGCCACCTCCATAGAAGAACAAAAAAAGATCTACGATAGCATAGAATCAAAGTTGGTCAACAAACCGCTACAATGGATGGTTAACCGCCATCTTAGCATGTGCTTGCTAGGTGTACCTAGGAGTCAACAAGAACTCTTCGTCAATGAATATGAGAAGGGGGCTACCGGCTTTATTTTGGAATGCCTGCGTCATATCTGCACAGAAATCCCCATGAATGACAACTACTTCTATCATTTGTATTTCCATGGTCATTACACCAAGGATTGCTCGCCTGCCTATCTAAAGGAAGAAAATTTCGATACGCTACGCAAGAACATATATCGTATCCGAACACATACGCAGACTATCACTGATTTCCTAAAAGAAAATCCAGGTCAATATAGTCACTATATAATGCTGGACCACCAAGATTGGCTAGCAGACAACAACATTCCAGCTTTGGAAGAAGAATGGAGACTAATCCTTCAAAATAGCCGGCCCGGAACCCGAATTCTTCTCCGTTCTGCGGCGCAAGAAGTTAGTTTCTTCCCAGATTTCGTCAAAGAAAGACTCTTCTTCGAGCAAGAATTAACGCAAAAAACCCATCGCGAAGATCGCGTTGGAACCTATGCCAGTGTGTATCTTGGCATCGTAAAGTAATCGTTTTAAAACGCTCCGAGTTTTCAACTTACACTATATGTCCCAGCCCACTTTCACCAAGGACGCAGGTCAACAAGCCAAAACCATCCAACAATACTACCAATGGCAGTCTAAAATTTATGACCTCACTAGATGGAGCTTCCTCTTTGGACGGAAAAAAATTGCAGACTTGCTTCCTGTTAACCAACAAAGCAAATTGAAAATCCTGGAAGTAGGCTGTGGCACTGGCTTCAATTTGCAAAGGATGGCCAAATACTTTCCCAAGGCCACTTTTACAGGAGTAGACGTATCAGCAAATATGCTGATGATCGCCCGCCAGAACAATAAAACTAATCTGGAACGAATGGACTTTGTAGAAGCCCCATATGGACCAGAAGGAGTCAATTTTCCTGGGGAGATGGACATTATTCTATTCTCCTATTCACTCACCATGATAAATCCGCAATGGTCCTCTCTCCTTGATCAGGCAAAATTGGATCTTAAACCAGGTGGGTATATCGCAGTCGTAGATTTTCACGATTCCCATTTCCAATGGTTTAAGAATCACATGGGCAACCACCATGTTCGAATGGATAGTCACTTACAGGCCTATCTAGAAAAGAATTGTATACCACAACACAATGAAAGCAAAAAGGCCTATCTCGGCCTGTGGGAGTATCTACTTTTCGTAGGACAACCGACTTGATCGCCAACAAGTTCAAGCCTTAGAAAAATATCCAACTAATATTTTTCTATTCTTAAACTATTACCTATTTTTGCCGACCATCCTAACCAGGGGGGCGCGATACTGCTTTCCTCCATTCTCAAATCGTTTATAATTAAAGAATTATCTCTGTGGCGGAGATCGCTCTTATAGGCTGTATATTCGCCCTTAATTGTTCCCGACTGGGACTTTAATCTAAATCGAAAATTGATCAATGGGAGCTTAGCCTCCAGCTGGTAATATAGAATTGCTGGCATTCAAAATTCTTTATCATGGCTAAATTAAATTTCGGAGGGGTTGAAGAGAATGTAGTGACCCGCGATGAATTTCCTTTGGAAAAAGCACTTGAGACCTTAAAAGATGAAACTATTGCCATTATCGGTTATGGTGTACAGGGACCCGGTCAGTCTTTGAATTTGAGAGACAACGGTTTTAATGTGATCATCGGTCAACGTTCACCTTCCGCCTCTTGGGACAAAGCCGTAGCTGATGGATGGGTACCAGGCGAAACCTTGTTCAGCATTGAAGAAGCTGTCCAAAAAGCAAGCATTGTTCAATACTTGTTGTCTGATGCAGCTCAGATTTCCCAGTGGCCAATGATCAAGAAACACTTGACTCCTGGAAAAGCCCTGTATTTCTCACACGGCTTTGGAATCACGTATAAAGATCGCACCGGAATCATTCCACCAGCTGATGTGGACGTAATCTTAGTAGCACCTAAAGGTTCAGGAACTAGTCTTCGTCGTATGTTCTTGGCGGGTAGAGGCTTGAACTCTAGCTATGCTATCTTCCAAGATGCTACCGGACGTGCCTTTGAACGAGTTGTAGCACTAGGTATTGGTGTAGGTTCTGGATATCTATTTGAAACCACCTTCAAGAAAGAGGTATACAGTGACTTGACTGGGGAAAGAGGTACCTTAATGGGAGCCATTCAAGGTATTTT
>CAJXPD010000284.1 GCA_913057785.1 uncultured Lewinella sp.
TTATGATTGTCCACGAGATTTGTCCAAGAAGGTTATATTTGAATGAATTTCACGCCAACAACCCAAACGATGGAGCAGATCAAATTACTGATTGTAGAAGACGATCCTATCATTGCTGCCGACCTAGAACGATCCATGAAAAAAATGGGCTATCAGGTCATGGAGGCTGTTGATTCTGGGGAGGAGGCCTTAGACCTGATCAAACAAGAAGCTCCTGATCTCGTATTGATGGATATTCAATTGGAAGGTGACTTGGATGGCGTGGATACGGCGCATATGATCAGTCGAATAGCTCCTATTCCAATCATCTACCTCACTTCCAATACCGATGAGCGCACCTTCAATCGCGCCAAGTTGACCCAACCACATGGCTTTCTCTCCAAACCCTTCAGATTGACGGATATCAAACACAGTATCGACTTGGCCTTCATGGATCAGTCCCCTAGTCCAGAAGCCGTAGAACAATCGGAGGAAGAAACCCTAACCCATAATGTCAACAAGAGTATCTTCGTCAAATCCAAGGAACATCTGGTTAAAATCAAGCTAGACGACATACAATATATCGAGGCAGATAGCTGCTACTGCACCATCAAGACCAAGGACGCTAGTCATCTCATTGTGAGCACGCTGAAAAAATTCACACAATCCGTTCAGCACGAACCACTGAAGCGCATTCATAGATCCTACATTGTACACTTACAGCATATCGAGAAGATTGGGGACAGCTATGTAATGATTGGACAAAAAATGATCCCAGTGGGGCGATCCTATCGAGAAGAGCTATTCAACAGCATCAACAAATTATGATGATGGGGTCGAATTGCCTGCAACGACTCTCACTACTATTCGCGATCTATTTCATGGTTATTTGTGCTTCTGCACAAACACCAGGTCTTATTGATTTCGAGCAAGTCTGGGCTACCGACATTCCTCTACCTAAAAAGTTGAGTCAGATCGATAGTATGATCCGCCTATTGGATGCTTATTTCGATCCCAACGCTAAGGTACAAGCTGAAAAAGCACTGACCATCGCCAAAGAAAATAATCTAGCAAGGAACATCGCAGAATTGGAGCTTACCATCGGTGAGGTGTATACCGATATTGATATAGTAGATACTGCCCAACTTTACCTCGAGCGTTCGCTATCCCAAATTGAACTGCTAGACAAGCCCGCACAAGGGCAACTACACGCCGCCCTAGCCTGGTTGTATATCATTATACCTTTCTACGACAAGGCTCTACACCATAGTCTGGCAGCAGCTGAGCTATACAAAGAACTTGATGATGCAACCGGGGCAGGCCTAGCCCTTGTCGATGTTGGCTACACGCACATTCTGGAAGGAACCACGGAGGCCGCTCTGCCCTTCCTAGACGAAGCAAAAAGGCTTTTAGAACCAGAAAATATCCCGAAAGACCTAGGCAATCTGTATAGGCGCTACGTGGAATATTACCAAGACATGGGTGATAGTACCATGGGGCTATTTTATGCTAACAAGGCCATTGAGGTGGTAGCCCTTCTGGAAGACAAAAGTCATTTATCCGGATCATACAACTTCCGAGGCCGGCTACACGCTGCCTTGGGCAACTATGCGAGCGCAGAAAGTGACTACCTTACCAGCAGGCAATATGCCATTGAATCCGGTTATGACTTAGATGAAGTGGAAGCAAGAAGGGACTTGGCGGGCTTGTATGTAAGTTGGGGGAAATATGAGCAAGCCATCCCATTGTTGGAAGAGATAATTGATCAGTATAAAAAGGATGGGAATGATGTGATGGGAGATTACATCGACCTATATGAATCGCTCTACTTGGCGTACGCAGGTTTAAATCAGTACGAAGCCGCTTTTAAAAATTTTCAGCTCTATGAAGAGCTAGAAGATAGTATATACACTATTGAGGCTGATCGGAATCTCAAGGAGGTCAAAATAAAATTTGAAACTGAACAAACTGAGGGGCTACTAAAGCAAAGACAGCAGCAACTATTCTACTCCCTCGGGTCCCTAGGTTTAATCGTAGTCATGGCGGGTATACTTTGGTGGGCCTATCGGAACAAACGAAGGCAGAACGAGCTACTTGAGAAAAGCAATGAAGAAAAGGCCTTCTTGATCAAAGAGATCCATCACCGGGTAAAGAATAACCTTCAAGTATTATCCAGTCTCCTGAGCTTGCAATCCGATTATATCGCTGATCCTGCCGCCCTGGATGCCGTGACCGAAGGACGAAATAGAGTGCAATCTATGGGTTTGATTCATCAGAAGTTGTACATGGGTGAAAATCTTGCCGCAGTGAATATGAAGGAATACATCGTGGATCTGACGGACCATTTATTGGATTCTTTCGGTAAAGTCAATCAAGTCAAGTTACTAGTAGATGTCCAAATTCCTCCCATAGATGTCGATACGGCCATTCCACTCGGACTCATCATTAATGAACTAGTGACCAATTCCCTTAAATATGCTTTCCTGGATGATCGGCCTGGTCAAATTAGTATCCGACTGTGGATCAATCCAAGTAAAACTTTATGCCTAAAGGTAGCAGACGATGGTCTTGGGAAGGAGGCTACCATCGAGCCTTCGGAATCGACCTCCTTCGGTACAGACCTGATCAAGATTCTTAGCAAAAAACTAAAAGGAAAGATACAGACCAAGGCAGAGGAAGGCTATTGCACAACGATCTACTTTCAAAGATATACCTTGCAATAAGCCCAGGGCACCTTTACTTACCATTTCTGTCGCTTACTTAAATCTATCCGGTAAAACAGGGCATTCCATTACCTTAGCAGCTATGGTAAAGCCCTCTTCCATACTACTTATTGAGCAAAACCCAATTGCAGCTAGGATCATCCAACGACAAATCCAGCGTTGGGGCTATCACTTATTTGATCAATGTGAAGATATTAGGGACGCCATACTGGCTATAGACTGGGAGGGCCCTAGACCTGAATTGGTGGTAGTAGATCTTGACGGGCCAATTTCCAAAGAAGAACTTCAGCAAATCCGGATATTTGAGTTTCTATATCACGTTCCACTCCTTTTCATCTGTTGTGCATCAGTCTTAGAAATCAAACAGCTGTGTGAGCAGGCAAAGGATAGTTTCTTTCTGTTGAAACCCTACACGGAAATACAATTAGGCCGAGTACTTCATCAGGTCAAAAGCTCTTCTTCACTCGCTAGAAGTAAATATCATCAGCTCTCAAGTTGTTTTTAATGCCTCGCAAAGGTGCTTTTTCATCAAGTTCACTATATTGAGAAGGCCATTCATTACTATTTCATTAACCTGTATCCGATGGAGCTGGACAAATTAACCGATCAGAAAAAAGAAGCATTACTCAAAAAGCAGAAAGAATATTTGTTTCCCAATCACCTGCTTTACTATACAGAACCTCTTCCTTTGGATCGTGGAGAGGGGCTCCGGGTTTGGGACGTAGAAGGAAATGAGTACCTCGATTTCTTTGGTGGAATCTTGACGACCAGCGTAGGACATAACCGGCCTGAGGTGACTCAAAGAGTGCAGGAACAGACGGAGAAGATCATCCATTCTTCCACCCTATACCCGAATGAATCTCACATCAATCTAGCCGAGAAATTGGCGCAATTGGCGCCTGGGGATATTCAAGTATCCTATTTCACTACGTCCGGAACAGATGCCAATGAAACAGCTATTTTCCTGGCCCAAACCCATACGGGGCATCAGGAAGTTGTCGCCCTTCGACATGGGTACAGTGGCCGGTCTGCCTTAGGAATGAGTCTCACCGCCGTGGGATCGTGGAGAAGTGGAGGAACGCATGTGGCAGGGGTCAAACATGCCTTGAATCCCTACTGCTATCGTTGTCCATTAAAACTCAAATACCCTTCTTGTGGAGTAGCTTGCGCAGAGGACATCGAAGAAGTAATTAGGACGACTACCTCCGGAAAGATCGCCGCTTTTATCATGGAACCCATACAGGGGGTCGGTGGCTTCATCACAGCTCCGGACGATTATATCAAAACCGCACACCAGATTATTAAGCATTATGGAGGTCTCTTCATCAGCGATGAAGTACAAACAGGCTTCGGTCGAACTGGCCACAAATGGTTTGGTATAGAACATAGCGGGGTTGAACCTGATATTATGACCATGGCCAAAGGCATTGCCAACGGCTTCCCGCTTGGCAATACGATGACGACCAAGGATATCGCTGAAAGCACCTTGAAGGCTGGCCTAACGATTAGCACCTTTGGTGGAAACCCCGTCGCCTGCGCCGCATCTTTGGGCGTGATGGATGTATTAGAAAATGAAGCAACCCCTGATCGCACTGCCACTTTAGGGAAACAATTACGAGCTGGACTGGATCGTCTGCAAGAACAATTCCCCATCATCGGAGACGTGAGAGGAAAAGGCCTCATGCAAGGCTTAGAATTAGTAAAAGACCCACAAAGCAAGGAACCTGCACCAAAAGCTGCTACTCAGTTGATGGACGCTGCCAAAAAGCATGGATTACTAATTGGTAAAGGAGGATTGTACGGTAACGTGATGCGCATTGCTCCGCCCATGACTGCTACGGAAGATGATATCCAAATGGCCCTAGATTTACTACACAAAGCACTTTCTGATATAGCATAACTCTCCACATTCACCTGGCTTCAAGAAATGCTCGGTCGGGCAATCTCCCGTCAAGCGCCTTTGTTGTATTGCATCGTAATACCTCTTAAAACATATTGGTATGAAAAAACTCAACCGTCGCCATTTCTTGGCCGCCACGCCTGGTTTTCTAGCTTTGCCTGCTCTTCTATGGCAAAAACCTGAGACTATCCTTTATAATGGCAACTTCATCACTGTAGACCCGATGAAGCCTCGTGCTGAGGCTATCGCTATTAGCCATCAACACATTCTCGCCGTAGGCTCCAATAAGGAAATAAAAGCCTTAAGTGGCGGCAATACGCAGATGGTAGATTTAGGCGGGAGCACCGTCACACCTGGCTTTATCGACGCCCATTCTCATCCCGGAAGTGCAGGCCGTTCACACCTTTTCAACGTGGACTGCGATTTGCGATCCATCAAGGAGATTCAAGATGCCATTCGAGAGCGAGCGGCCGCCACACCGAAGGGGGAAGTCATCCAAGGATTCAAATATGATGATACCAAAACCAAAGAGGGAAGATTTTTGCATCGAAAAGATCTAGATCTTGCTGCTCCAGACCATATAGTCATCATCACGCACCGAGGGGGACATTCGATGTATGTCAATACGCTAGCTTTCAAAAAAGCAGGTATCACAGCTTCAAGTAAGTCGCTAGCAGGTGGAGAGTATGTAGTGAAGAACGGTGAACTAACGGGGCAAATTCTTGAAAATGCCGCAGCCCCATTCCGACGGATGTTACAGCGGCCGGAACGAAAAGACTATGTAGCCGGAGCAGAAGCCATCTCCAATATGCTGGCAAAGGCTGGCATCACTTCTGTGACGGATGCCGGAGGCAGTCCCTACGATCTGGAGGCTTATCACTCCGCCCATGCCCAAGGTTTACTCAAGACACGCGTCTATTGCCATATTCGCTATCCCCATCTCGATAAAATGATCAATGCCGGAGTTAAGTCTGGCTTTGGCAATGAGTGGGTAAGAGTGGGGGCCATGAAAACAGGTATAGATGGATCTATCTCAGAAAGAACAGCTCGACTATCTCAGCCCTATATCGGTCGGCCCGACGATTACGGAATTCTGACTTCCTCTCCAGAGCAGCTATACGAGCAGTGTAAAAAAGCGCATGAAGCCGGTTGGCAAATCGGCGTACATGCCAATGGAGATATAGGCATTGACATTACCCTGGGTGTCTATGAAAAACTCATGGAAGAAAGTCCAAGGAAAGACCCTCGCTTTCGGCTAGAGCATTGCACCGTGATCAACCCAGAACTGGTCCAAAGAATCAAAGCACTCAATGCTATCCCCTGCCCATTTTCCACCTACGTCTACTTCCACGGGGAAAAAATGAAGGAATACGGAGCGGAGCGCTTAAATCAAATGTTTGCCGTCCGCAGCTTCCTCGACGCAGGAATCATGGTCAACCAGACCTCCGATTATCCTCCCGGCCCCTTCGAGCCCTTGATGGCCATCCAATCAAGTGTCACCCGCACGGATTACAAAGGTACACTCTGGGGGCCTAAGCAAAAGGTCTCTGTAGAAGAGGCCATCAAAGTCGGGACTTTACACGGCGCCTACGCCTCTTTCGAAGAAGACATCAAAGGCTCTATCACCCCAGGAAAACTGGCTGACTTAACGGTACTAGATAAAGACATTACCAAGATCGATCCTTTTGCGATCATGGATTGCAAAATTGAACGAACCATGGTAGGTGGTCGATGGGTCTATGAAAGTTAAGTCAGGCAATCTCTGACTCTCATTTCATATCCTGTTTAGATAAGGGGAATAACTTGAGGGAAAATGAACTGGGGAGCTGTTCCGCCTGTCTAAAGGTAAAGTAACCGGCCTCGACTCGCTTGTAAAAAAACGCCCAATTCATTTCAATGGGTACCTCTAGGAATGGTAGTCGAACGATGATTCCATCTTGTTTCTCTTCCACAATTTCTACTTGAATAGGTTTGTTCATGATGATCGGGAGATTGTAGGTTGTTCTACCCTTCTAATGGGGAAACATTAGGCTGGGCGAAACCTGAGTTAAACAACAGTACAACAGGGGTCGACTCAAGTGCACGTGAGGTACAGTGAATATTCGTGGAACAGGGAGTTTTACGAACTGGTGGTTTTTAGTGGTAAGATCTAGACGCGATGCTCTAAATGAATGAGCAATGTCTTTGTGGTTAAAGACGTAAGTTTGTTGAATAGGGTTGGTTAGCCCTCTGCCATTGACATTCTTTTAACAGTTTTCAACATTCCTTGTGAAACCTAGCATCATTCAAAGCTAGTCGGTTCAGCCTCTGACACCACAAAGGGGATGGCTCGTTTAACTATATGCTTTAAGGAATCTGGTAAAGCCTCATCATATGGCTTCCCAAAATTTGCCCTTGCATATTCATCCCAAAGCGCATGGTAAGCAGCTCGAATCGTATTATAAACCTTCAAGTATTGTTCATATGGCGTGGCCCGTTCATTGGACAAGGCTACAATGGCATGGCGCGGCGTATCGGCAAGATGAGGGCGCTTATTGGGATTGCTAATGAACGCCTCTACCTTGTCCTGGAGTTGGTCAAACGGTAACAGCTCATCTCTTACCAGAATCTCCCCTTCCGCATTAACCAGAATTTTCAAGACGTTTCGGTCTTTCGCTTTCGTATCAGTCTCCTGGCCATCCTGCCAGGGAGGAAGTTTGATGTTTAACCCTTTATCCTGATTAGCTTCAGAAAGGTTGTGCACTAAGCCAAGAAAAGTAAATTTAACCAGGGGGTTTTCCCAGTCCGACTCATCGAAGTTTTGCAGGAACTGATCTGCGACAGTAGCAAGGGAGATCTCCTGCAATAAGCTTTCTTGCATGCTCCCAATTTTCAAAGCCAGCGGACTCTGTTCATTCTCGTCTCGAAATCGACATTCCCAGAGGCAAGACCGGCACTCGAAAGAAGCCCCTAACAGCGACAAAGTAAAAGCATCTTCAGCGGCGAGCTTTTCAGCCAGTGCACGGTACGAGGCTCCTCCTTTGGTTGACAGTAAACCAGCGGCCAACAATCTTACCTCTTCTTTTTCCATCGTTTCATCTACCAGAACCTGACCAGCTGGGTAGGATCGCTTTTGACACGCCCAATTTACAGTATGTACTGACTCTGACTTACAGCTCAGGATAAGACAAAAACATACGGCATACAGGACGGGATACCTCATGGGTGAAAATTGGTATTGGTAACTCTCCAAAATATAGCATTTTCAGAGCAAGTCCCCCAAATCCCAATTCTATACTCCTGCTATCCACCAAATCTGTTATTATTTAACCCGCAAGGAATCTCGTAGAGGAGCTTGGCCTAAGACCAACGGATAACCTCGTGCAAGGGTGTGTCGCCAAATCAAAATATCCTTGTGGTCATAATCTACCAACACCTTAAACTGACGCAAAAAATCAAAGCCCAGCAAGCCATCTAGTTTGGCTCCGGCGAGATTGTTATTAATGTTCGTCATACTGGTGAAAAGAGTACTCATTGGATAACAGGAAAGAGGACCAATTTCCAGTTGTGCCAATTTGCCTCGCAATACGGATTTGGTTTTAGTGGATATCCCTCGCGTTTTTACTTTGCGCCTATTGAAGAGTAGGTCTTGGACAAAGGGGAGCCATTTGGTATCCATCAAACTGAATTCGCTAGCAGTATCTAATCCAAACTTAAAGGCATTAGAAGCGATCCGGACTTCGATCCAAGGCATACCTCCTTTGTATTTAAAAGGTATAATCGCATCTGGCTCTGTGAAGCGATCCCCCAATAAGCCAATAATGTCCTTGGCTTGATTTTTTGCGATTTCAATCTCCATTCTACTGAGGTCAATCAGAAGCTGGTAACGATGAAAGAACTTGCCTCCAACAAGTCCAAGTATCTTTTCCCCTTTGGCTTTTTCTAAATGCCTGAGGGATAAGATGTGTGCTATGCGACGCTTCCACTTGACCCCTCCAAAATTAGCAATGGCCCAAGTCTTTTCTACTGCAGTGACCGTTCCATTGATGCCGAAAGCTTCAGCAGGTTTCTGATCACTACCTTTGTAGTATCGGCTATTGAGGATGATATCTGAGGCTCCAAGATCTAAGATAAAATAGCCTGTCTGATCTTCCACAGTACCTTCAATCAAGATAAGTTTATCCACTAGTTTAATAGGAATAATCGTATGCTCAGCAAATGCTTGCCGGGTAGCTATACAGAGACAGCCACAAATTAATAGTTGTAGGGTCGGGTGCATATCGGGTGGTTTAGTAGCGCGGTGAATGAAATAAGAGTTAAGGATCTCACTCCACCGCAAATGGGTTTCTATTTTCAGCCATACAAGGCTAGGTCCTATCCGAATTGAATAGGTAGACTTGAAAAGCAACCCGTGGGTCTACTAATCCTAATCTAAGAAGTTGTCTCAAGCACTAATCCAGGAAAAAGTGGAAAGAGAATTCCTTCCACTTATAGAAGTTTGTTAAACTACTGAAAAATCTCTGATCCTACAAACATCGAATGGCCTTTTCTCCTATATGTAAAGAAACGGAGCCAGAGACTTAATTTGCTAATAGCCAGTACCTGACTATTCCCTCCTTATGAATCCCAGGGAATCTCTTTGTTGGCCAAAGGTGATAAGTATCGGGTAGTCTTTCGCATTGGAGTGTCGCCAGACCAATATCTCCTTCCGGTCATAGTCAATCACCACTTTGAACTGACGTAAAAGATCAAAGCCTAACAATCCATCTAGATTGGCTCCAGCCAGATTCCGATTGATCGTCCCCATATCCGTAAACAAGGTACTCATGGGGTAACATTTAAGTGACCCTATTTCCAAGCCACCAATCTTTCCAGACATGACCGATTTTTCGGTGGCAGAAATTCCTCGGGACACCACCGTTCTCTGATTGAAAAGATGAGGTTCTACCGAAGAGCGCCACTTCTCATGCATTACGCTATATTCACTGGCCGTATCGAGTCCAAATTTATAGGCTACCGAACCAATACGTACTTCGATCCAAGGCATCCCGCCTTTGTACTTGAAAGGTAGAATGGCTTCAGGCTCGGTATAAATCTTGCTAAAAGTATCCGGGAATCGATCCTTGCTAAGCTGCTGAATCTCCACTTCCATTCTGCGTAAATCAATAGTTAGCTGACATTTCTTGAAGAATTTTCCTCCAACTAATCCCAGTATCTTTTCGCCTTTGGAATCTTCCAAATGTTCCAAGGAAAGAACATGGGCTAGGCGCCGCTTCCAATGTAAGGAGCCAAATTCCGCACCAATCCACTTAGTTTCTAGGGAAGTAAGCGTACCATTAACCCCAAAGGCGTCGGCAATTTTACTCTTTATCCCAGTAAAGTATCTGCTATTAAGCACTAGATCCGAGACACCTAAATCCAGCATAAAGTATCCTGTTTGTCCATCGACAGTTCCCTCGATCAAGATCAATTTGTCTACCAATTTAATAGGGAGGCGGGCCTTCTCGGCCATGGCTGCGGTAGTAAGGACTAGTAAGCAGCAAAGCAATAGGGGTCGGGTAAGGTGTAATGACATTGGTTAAATGGTGTTTAGAGGAAAAAGGATGCAAACGATCACCTTTTCCTTTTCGTTTCAATGAGAAATAGGGTTATATATCCGACCTTCAATACCTATGTTTTCCAAAGGAACACCTATAGTATTGAAAGGCAGTTCACCTTATACCAATCTCTTACCTTCAACTAATGTGCAATACTAATCCAGGAGTGTACGGGCGTGTGTAAAAGAGGCGCAAATATCCCGTTCAAGAAGGCTTCTAATTTACAGAAAATCATTCGTCCCTACAATTCTTCTCACCTTTATTCTTGAAAAAGGGTCGAATTTTTAGTGAGGGTTTGGCTCCCGACTTGCGGCTTAGTGAGTCAACTCCCCTACTCCTATGCAGACATAAAAACATATAAATCAATCAATTACTTAACACACCTAACTTTATTACGAGAAAAATCGTAATAAAACTTGCTATTACGATTCAAATCGTACATCTTTGCTACGAGAAAAATCGTAATAGCTCATGTCTAAAGAAGAAAAAACCAATCCGACTCCTTCGGAATTGGAGATTTTACAGTTTTTATGGAAGCACGGCCCCTCCACGGTCAAGCAAATTCACGAGGAATTGGAGAAAACTAAGGAAGTGCGTTACACGACTACCTTAAAGACCATGCAAGTGATGTTCGAACGTGGAATGCTCAAAAGGGAAGCACAAGGACGTAAGCACATTTATCAGGCATCCATTGCCGAAGAGGAAACTCAAGATGTTTTACTCGATCGCTTCCTCAACAAGACTTTTCGGGGCTCCGCTCTAAAGCTTGTGATGCGAGCTTTGGGAAATTATGATGCGACTCAATCTGACTTGAACCAACTGAAAGATTATATCGATCAGATGGAAAAAACTCAAAAGAAATGAAAACTGTTGATCATTTACTCTCTGAAGAACTCATTTCCGCACTGGGCTGGACACTTATCCATGCCCTTTGGCAGGGAGCGCTCTTTGCCATTCTATTAGGCATAGTCTTGGTTTTAACGCATAGTTATTCCAGCAAATCCCGATACTTTATTGCGGTGATCTCTTTTGGCCTTTTTGCTGCTGCCACAGTTGTCACCTTTTCGATTCTATATAATCCTGAAGAGGTAACGCTTGTTCAATCTTCATCCCTGAGCGAGGAGTCTTCTCCGCTTAGTCAGCCTGAGTCTCCCACACAATCTGAGGTCACGATTACAGAAACAGTACCTCCCCCTGTAGCAGAGGTATCAACTAAATCAAACCTGCTCTTGCAGGCCAAACAATACTTTAGCCAACATTTACCGCTCATCGTTACGCTATGGATGTTGGGGGTAGTTGTTCTTTTGCTTCGTTTCCTGGGCAGTTTAGCCTATATCCAACGCTTAAGATCCTACCGTACTGAACTACTTCCAGCTTCCTGGCTAGAGCAAGGAGAAAAATTAAAAGAACAACTTCAACTCAAAAAGAAAGTGGCCTTTCTGGCCTCTTATAAAGTGTTAACACCATTAGCCATTGGCATTTTTCGGCCCGCCATTCTGCTTCCTGCTCAACTACTTAGTGGTTTGAGTCAACAGCAAGTCGAGGCCATACTTTTGCACGAATTAGCCCACATTAAGCGGAATGATTATCTGGTCAATGTACTGCAGACTTTGATTGATATTCTATTCTTCTATCATCCAGCTATCTGGTGGATGTCGGCTACGATTAGAAACGAACGTGAGAACTGTTGCGACGACATGGTAATTGCTATCACAGGTGAGACTGGCAATTACGCTAGAACCTTAATCTTATTAAAAGAACAAGAAATCAACCCAAAACTCCCAGCTATGGCTTTCACTGGTATAAAATATAAATTCAACGATAGAATTAAACGACTATTTAATCAACCGACAGTCTTTGCCGATTTTCGCGAAGGCTTTGTTACCGCCATGATCCTGGTGGTGGGCTTATTCACCATCGCTGTTAATGCATTTGGTACGCCCTCCTTCTTACAATTGAACGAACCCGCAGCTATTGTACAAGAAGAGGGAACAAACAGCACGCCTGCGGAAGAGCCCCTAGAAGAGCTCCCAACGACTACAGACAAGGCCTTTTTACCGAATGATGCCGATGAATTGGAAGAGGAACGTGAAGACACTCAAAAGGAAGATCATAACAATTCGATAGAGATTGCTCCAGGAATTCCTGCCGAAGAGAATAGCGAACTTGATCTTCTTCTAGGTGCGATAGATGACGGCAACACGGAATTGGTCCAGTTTATGCTAGACAAAGGAGCCAAAGTAAATGACGCCACGCCTCTAATGGTTGCCGTAGATGAGGGCCATGGAGAAATAGCCAAATTACTAATACAAAAGGGGGCCAAGGTGGACGCCAAAACCAAACATGGTTGGGATGTATTCATGGAGGCTATTGATGAAGGGCACATTGAAATCGTTCGTATGCTAATTGACAGAGGGGCAGATGTAAACCAGGTATACGGCCATCACACCCCATTAATGGAAGCTATCGATGAAGGGCATATGGATATCGCCAAGCTGTTAATGGAGAAAGGCGCAGACCCCAACAAAAGTGGAAATGATGGCTACACGCCTCTGATGGAGGCTGCCGATGCTGGCAACCCAGAAGCAGTCAAACTCTTACTTGACCGCGGAGTAGATATTAAAGCGACCAACAAACACGGTTGGAACGCTTTTCTGGAAGCTATTGATGAAGGGAATATCGAAATCGTAAAACTCTTCCTGGACAAAGGAATGGATGCTAATGCCGTATATGGTCATCATACACCGCTGAAAGAGGCTATTGATGAACAGAATATGGAAATGGTTAGACTATTGCTAGACAGAGGTGCCGACGTCAACCAAGGTGGTGAAGACGGCTATACGCCGCTCATGGAAGCCATTGATGAAGGAAGTACTGAAATTGCAGAACTATTACTGTCGAAAGGTGCCAAAGTAAATGCACAAACGAACAGTGGTCATACCGCTTTGATGGAAGCCGCCGACGAAGGAAACCTTGCTATTACCCGACTGTTACTAAATAAAGGCGCAAACCCCACTGCTGAAGGTTCTTCCGGTTGGTCGGCTTTCCTCGAAGCCATTGACGAGGGGCATCTCGATCTAGTAAAACTCTATGTCGAAAAAGGAGCTGATGTAAACAAAGCCAATGGACATAGCCATACTCCTCTAATGGAAGCTGCCGATGAAGGACATCTGGATATCGTGGAGTACTTAATCCAAAAAGGGGCTGACGTAAACCTTCCAACCGAGAGCGGCCACTCCCCCTTGACAGCTGCTATTGATGACGGAGAGAGAGAGGTTGTCAAATTACTGGTGGAGAAGGGAGCTGATGTTAATGGCACCAGTCCTGACGCTTGGACGCCCCTGATGGAAGCCATCGATGAAGGGCATAAGGATATTGTCCAATACTTAATTAACAAGGGTGCCAAGGTTAATCGAACTAAAGAGAATGGATATACCACCTTAATGGAAGCGGCAGATGAGGGACAAGTAGAAATTGCTCGAATTCTGATTAAAGAGGGAGTCGATGTTAATGCAAAAGCTGACCTAGAATGGACACATTTCAATTCGAACAAGATGGTTTCGAGAATCCAAAAAGGTTGGACCGCCTTATTCGAAGCAGTACATGAAGAAGAAGAGGAAATTGTACGTCTCTTGCTAGATAATGGGGCCAATATCAATGAAACAGTTTCTCAAATAGTTTATGATGTTAAATCTGACAAGCGGCAAGAACGTAACGGATGGACACCCTTGATGGAGGCTGTGGAAAATAATCATCTTCCAATCGTAAAGCTTTTGGTAGAACGTAAGGCCGACATCAACGCCCGAACATCCAACGGTCTTAGCGTAATGGATTTGGCTAAGGAACATGGTAGTAAAGAACTCATCAGCTTCATTAGTGCCCGGGCGGCGCGATAAGGCGACTTAAGCCTGATATATAAAAAGGCCTTGAAGGGTAGTTAGTTATCCCTTCAAGGCCTTTCTTTTTTGTTGATCTTTGTTCTAAATCTTATATCTATTCCCATCCAATTTCAGCAGTACCGCGATCATTGCTGTAAAACCCAGCAGAGAAGATCCTCCTTTGCTGATAAAGGGTAAAGGAATACCAATAATCGGCATCAGCCCCATTGTCATTCCGATGTTAATAAAGAAGTGGACAAACATGATGCCTGCTACCCCATACATATAATGCCGAGAAAAATTCGAACGCTGCCGTTCTGCAACCGAAATAATCCGCAGTAGCAGTAGTAGGAATAATATAATAATACTAAAGCTTCCGATAAAGCCCTGCTCCTCTCCCACCGTACAGAAAATGAAATCGGTATATTGCTCGGGTACAAAGTCCAACTTGGTCATTGTACCGTTTAGAAATCCCTTACCGGTTGCACCACCTGATCCAATAGCCATCTTAGATTGGATCAGGTTATACTTAGCATCTGCATCCGCCTGGCTAGGATTGAGCCAGCTGGTGATACGATTTTGCTGGTGCCGCTTCAATACAGAATTAAAGACATAACTTGCTCCAAAACTTATCACTGCACCATACACCATGGCGGCCATCACCAGGCTGGCCATTCTCGTTTTCTTTTCTCGATACATCGCTCCTAGATAAATCAGCAACAATGAACCCGTAGCAATAATGATGGGATAGAAATAGGTTGAGTCTTCATCCTGATAGGCAATATATCCTGCGATCGAGACACCTAAGGCTAGTAATAGCCACCACATTCTAGCCTTCAGAGAAAAGGCTAGAATGATCAAAGCCAACCAAGCCATACCCAGTACGGTAGAATGGACCGGATACACAAAGCCAATCAGCAGCATAGCCGCCGAAAATGCCCCCACGAGGTAATAGGTAGAAGGCAAGCCCTCTCGGTAGAATAGGAAAAGGAATCCACCAAAAACCAAGGCAGATCCTGCATCAGGCTGCAAAAGAATCAGCCCCATGGGTACGGTCATTATGCCTAGCGCAATGATCTGAGACCGAGCTTGCTTTAGGTTGGTGCTATAGTTACTCATGAAGGCCGCCATAGCTAAACAAGCCCCAAACTTGGCCAACTCTGAGGGCTGAAAAGAAAAACCACCAAAGGTAAACCAGGATTTAGCTCCTTTAATCTCCGACCCTAGCACCAACACCAGGGCCAGGGCTACCAGGGACGCTATAAAAATCGGATAGGCAAAGGTGGGCCAGAACTTCCAATCGATAATAATAACAAAAAGGAATACCACGGTGGCAATCCCGATCCATAGGGTTTGCTTACCAGCGGGAGTACTAAAAAAAGCACTTACACCCCCAACATAGCCATCCTTATACCCAACGGTAAATACCATCAGCCATCCTATAGCATTTAAGGCCAAGAAAAGCCCAAAAATACTACGATCGAAATTCCGAAAACCAGAAGATGGACCAGTCGTCCTCATCGCCATACTCGTCTATATCTAATTGGTTCTTCCACAAATCTCGTGTTTGAAGACACTCAAAAATGAAAT
>CAJXPD010000285.1 GCA_913057785.1 uncultured Lewinella sp.
GATCGGGAAACTTGGGCTTCGTTTGAATAAGGCAAAATGGGGTAATATCGGCTATGGTTTTAGCGGCTTTTTGAGGAAAGGGCTGTACGAGGGACTGCGCCATGAAGGCGAACTTCGTCTCCAACGAGGCACTTGGACGATCGATGGGAAAGGCAGCTACCTCGAGACCGATGAAATTGATCGACAAACTCGCTTTTTTAGACCCAATTTTCGGATTACTAAACAACTTCCTTGGCTAGACGACTGGGAAATTGGCTGGGCCGGAGAGCGGGAAAAGAGTGAACGCTATGATGGTTTGACCGACACCTTGCTGTCTTCCAGCTTTCACTACGATAGGTATAGTATCTTTCTAAAGAGTCCTGAAAAGGAGACCTACCAGCTGGGGCTACAATTCAATCAAAGAAAAGATTTCGCCCCAACCACTACCCGCTTTGAACAAAGCACCACCGCCTCTGAATTAGCGGTAGATGGCAGTTGGAGAACCAAAGGGAAACGCAATCGGCTGCGGCTGGGCGGTGGTTTTACCTACCGAGAGCTGGCCATCCTCCGCGCCGACCTCAGCCCCGAGCAACCCGCCGAGACTTACCTAGGCAGAACAGATGTGAATATCAACCTATTCAGAGGAGCTGTCCAAGCTAATACCATTTACAATATTGGATCCGGACAAGAGCCTAAAATTGAGTATACCTATGCCCAAGTGCGACCAGGATCTGGCACGCATATCTGGCTGGACTCCATTTATAACAATGACGGTAAGATTCAGGAATTTGAGATGGAAATTGCCCCTTTTCAAGATTTAGCTGATTATATCCGCATCAGTAACATCACGGATGAATTCATCCGTACAGACAATGTCAGCTTCAATCAAAGTCTTAGAATCACTCCTAGAGCAGTCTGGTTCAACAAGAAAGGCTTTAAGAAGTGGCTTAGCCGATGGTCTGCTCGCACCAACCTGCAAATCAATCGGAAAACTAGAGCCGCACCGCAGGTGAGAACTTATGACCCCTTCCAAGTCAACATCTCTGATACAGCCTTGGTGAGTCTACGTTCGACGATCAACAACAACCTGTTTTTCAACCAGACAGATCCAAAATATGGCTTCCAATTGGGGCAGAAGGACAACAGGAGTCGGGTAGTCCAAACCTCAGGCTTCGAATCCAGAAGGCTAACGGATTGGTTTATTCAAGGTCGATGGAATATGAGCCAAAGTGTAAGTACCCGGTTTACTACTACTTTTGGACAAAAAGAAAGTGATTCGGAATTCTTCAGTAATCGAGAATACTTGCTCAAGTTTTGGAGACTAGAACCAGAGTTGACCTTCCAGAAAGATCAAAGTTTCCGAACTATTTTACGTTATAAATACCAACAGGATCGAAATACGATTAGTCCGGAAGGAGAGGAAGCTCAACAACATGATCTTTCGCTAGAAATGGTATACAAACAACGGCTGTTGAATCTGCGTTTTTCTTATGTTGACGTGGCTTATGAAGGGCAAGCTAATTCACCGGCAGGCCTAGCCATTTTGAATGGATTGCAACAGGGCCAAAACTTCATTTGGAACCTGAGTTTGAATCGACAATTGGCTAAAAACATTCTGCTTGTACTCAGCTATGAAGGCCGAAAGACGGGAACGGCTCGAGTGATTCACGTAGGACGAGCCCAAGTAGCAGCCACCTTCTAAGGAGCACAGCTTGCATACCGAAGCCGACAAATCTCGTACTAATACTACCATCATATATGCTGCTGTCTTAATTTTGTCGTTCTGATAAGAAAATCCTTCATCACGAGCTTCGTGATTGAACTCAATAAAAATTTGCAATAACCTATATGAAGCATTGTATAACATTAATCATTGGTATTTCCTTTGTTCATCTCTTAAGCGCACAAGTACATTCAAACCTCTGGAAGTCCGTAACACAAAATCAAATCTTTCTTCCCCAGGATGCTGAAGTTCAACTCCCCATTGAAAGCTACAAAGTTATTGAACTGGATTTGAAAGCCTTGAAGCGAGAACTCGCCCAAGCACCTGAGGAATTTAGCAAAACCAACAACTCGGAACTTACCATAACACTCCCTACGCCGGAAGGAGATCAGGCCCCATTTAGAGTCATTCATTCGCCGGTTATGGGAGCGGAGATAAGTGCTAGATACCCGAGCATCCGCTCCTTCAAGATCGTACACCAGAGTAACCCAAGAATCCAGGGTAGAATGGACTACTCCCCCAAAGGGTTTCATGCCTACATCAGCTCATCTAAGGGAAAGATTTACATTGATCCCTATGCAAACGTTAGTACAAAATATCACGTAGTATACTATGCCAAAGATGTTCATATTGATCCAGCAGATATGCCCGCGATGAGTTGTGGCGTACGCTATTTTGGTCCTAGGAATTCGCCTTTGGAAGATATAGAATTTGAGGAGAGTTCCACCCTCCAAAAATCAAATTCCACAGAGCTATTATCACTTCGTACTTATAATCTTGCCTTAGCCTGTACAGGTGAATATGCACAGGCCAAAGGAGGAACAGTCGAACAAGTTTTAGCTACCATGAACACGGCGGTAAATCGTATAAACTTGATCTTCGAGCAAGAAGTTGCCATCCGCTTATTGATTATTGATCGGAATGACGAACTGATCTTTCTGGACCCAGCTACTGATCCTTACTTAGATGCCCGAAACGGGACTCAGCTCCTATCTCAAAACACGGCCATCATCAATGCCAGAATTGGTTTCGGCACTTACGACATTGGGCATGTCTTTACCCGTGGCTGTGACAATGGGCTAGCCGGCGTTGCCAATCCAAGCTCCGTCTGTCAAAGTAACAAAGGTGCAGGTGTTACCTGTCACTTTACTAATGATGTAGAACGTATTGCAGTGGATGTAATGGCCCATGAGATTGGTCATCAATTTTCCTGCGGACACAGCTGGAACAACTGCCCAAATTCCGCTCCACAGCTTTCCGCTTCTAACGCGTTTGAACCGGGCAGTGGAAGTACGATCATGTCCTATGCAGGGCTCTGTGGTTCCAACAATGTTCAACCTAATGCTGATCCGTACTATAACATCGGATCATTGGAAGATTTCATTGAATTCAGTAGAGAAGATGGGGGAAACAACTGTCCTACAATTACCGAAACGAGTAACCATCTTCCAACGATCACAGATAATTATGAAGACGGTTTTACTATTCCAATTAATACACCATTTCGTTTAAGTGCGAGCGCATCTGATGAAGATGGAGATATGCTTACCTACTGTTGGGAACAGTTCGATACTGGACCTTCAAGCCAACTGGGATCACCAACAGGAGATGCCCCCTTGTTTCGATCCTATCCGCCAGTAGAAGACTCGACCCGCTATTTCCCTAATTTAGGCGCGCTATTGAATAATGCTTCTCTTGATGTGGAGGTGTTACCTTCTTACAGTCGCTTTTTGACCTTTCGATGTACCGCAAGAGATAACAATCCAGAAGCTGGAGGTGTAGCATGGACAGAAGTAGCTTTTAAATCCTCCGATACTGCAGGTCCCTTTCTAGTAACTGCCCCAAATACCACCTTTGAAAGCTGGACAGCCGGTAGCTCAGCTGAAGTTACCTGGGATGTTGCTAACACAGACAATGAGGTTGTAAATTGTCAGAAGGTAAACATCTATTTGTCCACCGATGGTGGACTTAGCTATCCTACCCTACTGTTGGCCGAAACAGCCAATGATGGCCAGGCTTTCGTTACCGTGCCGGAGGTAACCACTGATGATGCAAGGGTAATGATTGCGGCAGCCAACAATGTCTTCTTTGATATCTCTAATCGAGATTTCACAATAGAGGCGAGTCAGAGTCCCAGTTTTAGCTTGAGCGTTGATCCCCTAGCCGCTCTCGACCTATGTCCCCCCACCGATGTAAGTATACAGATCGACGCCGCTGCGACGGCGGGCTTCAGTGGCCCCATCACCTTAGAGGTTGTTGGAGATCTTCCAGCCAATACCTCAACAAGTTTTAGTCAAAACCCAATCGAAGCCAATCAATCTAGTCAGCTGGATCTTTCCTTGCAGAGTTTCTCAGAGGGGACTTTTGACTTTTTGATCAAAGCCTATTCCGGAACGGATACCATATATCGAGATGTTCGCCTTAGCACCGTCTCTAACGATTTTTCAAGTTTGGCCTTGATGAGCCCAGCGGATGGAACCCGCGACATTGTTCTATCGACTGAATTTAGTTGGGTACCTAGTGATAATGCCGACACTTACGGAATCGAAGTTTCCACTAGCCCTGTATTCACTCCTGAAACCATTCTTTTGCAGGAAGATCAGATCTCAGGATCTACTTTTAGTCCTAATATTCAGTTCGAAGGGAATCAGCTTTACTTCTGGCGAATCAAACCACAGAACGCCTGCGGGGATGGTCCTTTCTCGGCTCCTTTCGCCTTTCAAACTTCCACAGCAGCTTGTGTGGAAATCATGAGCACAGGGGACCCGGTCATCTTACCTGGTTCGGGCCTTCCTACCCGAGAATTGCAAATCAATGTGCCCGATGGTGGGACAATTTCTGATCTAAACATTCCGAGAATTAAGGGGTCATTTCAGCCGGTGAACAGCTTGCGTTTTACGGTGATCAGTCCAAACAATACGGCCGTTGTATTATTTGATCAAAACTGTGGAAATACGACCAATATCGATATTGGTTTTGACAGTGATGCGCCAGAGCCCATTCAGTGCGCCCCAGATGACAATCTAATTTTCCAGCCGGTAGAATCCCTAGATGCCTTCGATGGAGAAGATGCGCAGGGGGATTGGACGCTAAAGGTTGAAGTAGTAAAATCAGGATTTGGTGGTGGTGGTCGAATTGAGGAATGGGTATTAGAGTATTGTGCATCTCTGAATCCATCTCTTCCCACCGTACTGACCAACGATACCTTATTCGTTCCCCCCAGTCAATTCAATATTATTACACGTAACAAATTAGAGATTCAGGATCCTGACCAAAGTTCACTGGAATTGGCTTATACCATTATCACTCAACCAGCCTTTGGCAATGTACTATTGGACGGAGTGCCACTTCAAGTTGGAGATCAATTCTTACAAGCCCATATCAATGATAATCGCGTAGTATATGAACACGATGGTACGGACATCATCTTTGATCAATTCACTTTCATTGTAGAGGATGGTACTGGTGGATGGCTACCCACTCAAGCCTTCCAAATAAAGATCGATGAAAACGCGGTGGTAGGTACAGTTGATCCTATTCAAGCCGCCCAGATACGAGTCTTCCCCAATCCGGCGGATGAGCAAGTGCAGTTGGTATTTGATGAACCCTGGGAGGATAGAATCCAGGTAAGTTTAGTTAACCTACAGGGACAAACGCTGAGTAAAAAAGAAGGCATTCCACTAAGGCAAAATTTCCAGTTCGATGTCCGAAGTTTGCCTGCTGGAGTTTACTTTTTACAGCTTCAATCGCTAGGGGCAACTCGCTCCTTCAAGCTAGTCTTACAAGGAAAGTAAGGCAGGTCGCTGAGAGATTTCATGATAACAGATCACATCCTCACAAAAGTAGTGAGCTACCATACTTTTCCGGGTGGCTCCTGCTTTTATGATCGCTGTCCCACCATGGATTAAATTGGCATGCCAAAGTAACACATCTCCCTTCTGAGCATGGAAGGTCTTAGCTTCAAATTGATGCGCTTCCACGATCCTTTCCACCTCATCTTCAAAATGCTTATTCGCAAACTCACCCAGGCGCCATTTCGTATGCCCGGAGGGATAATCTTCGGTCGTGATATAGGGTAAACGATGAGATTTTGGGTAGTATACCAACGGCCCCTGATCCGGTCCTATATCTTCCAAAGCGATCCAAGCTGCAATCAAATAGCCTTGCGGTTCGGTGGTCATGTGGATAGAATCGGAATGAGCCCTCTGTTCGCTCCCTTCAATGAAATTGATGGTGTGAAAGGGGATGATGGGTTTCCCCATGATGAATTGGAGTAGCTCTAGCAGTTGGGCATCACGGAAGAAGGCATTAGCCGTAGAGGAATGCTTATAGGATTCCATGATCTTACGGCCGGTGTAGTTGAAGTCAAGTTGTTGCTGCTGTAACAAAGCATCGATTTCTCGATTCAGTTGCTCTACTTGCTCTTCTGCGAAGAACCCTTTGAGAATCAAATAACCCTCCTCTACAAACCTAAGTATCTCCGACTGCTGTTCGGGCTGCATCGCAAGAAAAGCAGGATGCTTCTCGAGTTCCTCCCTAGCCTTAGGGCGATCTAACCAAGGAATGTCTGCATGATGCGCTGGAAAATCCTTACTCCCGATATTACTGAGTATGCTTTTCTGCAATCCGTATTTACGGTACAACCCTCGGTTGTGCGCTAATTGGCGTCGATTCAGCCAATTATTGAGTACATACAGAATCTTAAATTGACGCAATGCGCCAGTGTACTTGCGAAAAACTTTACCCAAAGAGATCATGCCGCAAAGGTAGGAGGACTACCTCAATTGTGCAATGCTCCCTTCATAGTATCCTCTTGGTGTTTCCACAACTCTTGGAAGACCTCACTTTCCTGCCTAAGTTTATCAAAGGCACCTTCGTCTACCACTCGCCCATTTTCTAATACATAGATGTAGTCGAACTTTGGTAAAAGATGTAAGCGATGCAAGGAGGAAACCACTGCCTTCTCTTCGAATTCCTTAAAGAGTCGATCATAGATCAGCAACTCCGTCTTAGGATCCACACTACTGGTTGGTTCATCCAGTAATACCAGCTGGCTATCTCGAGCAGCAAGCACCCCTCGAGCCAAGGCAAGTCGTTGCTTTTGGCCACCGGAGAGATTCACGCCTTTCTCTTTAATATTTGAAGCCAAGCCATTAGGCAGCTGTTTTACCACTTCCGTGAAATGTACAGCCTCGCAAACGCGACTCACTTCCTCCTCGGTAAAGGAAAGTCCCAGCGTGATGTTATAATTGATGGTATTTTCAAAAATCTCAGGCTCTTGCGGGAAGAGCGTAACCTGAGCAGAAAGGTCTCTAATATCTATTGGGTTCTCATCGACTCTGATGTCAACTTCAGCAGGTGGATAGAGCCCTCGCAGCAAAGCCAACAAGGTACTTTTTCCGCTACCACTTTCACCAATCAAGGCAATCTTCTCACCGCGGCGTATTCGCATTCTTAAGTCAAACAAGCCCATACTTCCAGTTTTGCCCGCCCAAGCCTCTTTGTGTGTAAACTGGAGTCCGCTCAGCTCAATGGCTTTCCAATCTTTTTCCAATACCTCTTCCATCTGCGGCAGGTGTAATTCATCATAGGCTTTCAAAATGTTCTTAGCCGTGTCAACGTCAGTGTGATAACGAACAATCTGCGTATACTGCCAGGCAAAGTTGTGGAACACACCTGTGAATTGCTTTACGAAACCGATCAACGTCACGAGACCTCCGACCAGAAACATTTCTCCGGGCACCCAGTTTTGATACACATACCCAACCACAATCACGCCGTAAATCAAACTGACGCAGCACTCGACCGTAAACCATTTCCATTCATTAATCAACACCTTGCGGCGAAAAGGCGGGAAAATGGCAGCCACCTTGTTATCCACCCCTACTTCCATGCGCTTCTCCAATCGCAAGGTAATGACCGTGATGATATTGGATAAGCTATCGAATAGTGTAGAGGATACCTCGTGTTCCTTTTCATTTACCTCCCTACTAGCCTCGATGAAAGGCTTATCAAATTGAAAAATGATATAAATCACAAAAAATCCAAGGAAGACGGCAAGCCCACCAAATAGTGGAGAGAAGTACACCATAGCCGATATGGCCATGACCATGCTGGCTATAGTATGGAAATACATGAATCCCTCATCAAAAAACTGCATCAAGGCACTGTAGGCCTTGCGAACTCTGTTGATGGTGGCACCACTGTGGTTATCCTGATGCCACTTCACAGGAAGATGCACCGTTTTGTGATACAACTCGTTTAGGAAATTACGGCTAATATCAAAAGCCATTTTTCGCTCCATCACTCGTGCCGGGCCGTGAAAAGCCCATTCCATCAGGTGAACCAAAAAATAGGCTATTGCATAGATCCAAACGTAGCGCAAAGCATTCACGCCTTCTTTTTGGAGCTCATTGATAAACAAACCCCAAAAAATAGGGTATAAAGCAGTACCTGCTGAACTCAAGGTAAACAGGGTATAGATGACAGCATACCGCTTCTTCTCACCCTTGGCGTAGTGCCAAGCCGTTTGCATTAAGGACAAATATGGATTCTTAAACAGGGCAGAAATCGACATGGAATACAGATTATCGGGTAATCGAAAGTAGTCAAAGCTAGAATTGACCAGATGGGTCTTGGTAAAGGATTAGAACAATTTTACTTCATTGGATGGGTATTGAATTTGATATTCCGGAAATAAGAACCCACATTGGTTGCTTTTAGTTCCCAAATTCCCGTTAGAATTCATGTATGCAAAAAACGGGCCTAACGAAAATAGAAACTCAATAATACGCAGTGGCAAAGAAAGATAGATATCCTTACATTTGCCTAGCATATAAAACCTTCAAATCAACCATATGTACAGTCAACCCGATCAGAAAGCACTCTTTGAGCTCTCCAAAAAATTTCTTGATCCCCAAACCGCTGTTCACCAACAAACTGAATCGGATAAAGCCAATGATCTGCGCCGCCTAATTATCTATCATGAATGGCGTTATTACATGCTCAATGATCCTGTCCTTTCTGACTACGAGTATGATCAATTATTCAAGCAATTGGAGGCCATTGAAGCGGACCAACCTGAGCTGATCACCCCAGACTCTCCCACGCAACGAGTTAGTA
This sequence comes from uncultured Lewinella sp., assembly GCA_913057785.1. Lineage (GTDB taxonomy): Bacteria > Bacteroidota > Bacteroidia > Chitinophagales > Saprospiraceae > DT-111. The sequence continues at coordinate 8,825 of CAJXPD010000285.1, forward strand.
CAGATCTCTCTTCGGATTTCGAATCCGTACCTCACCTCACCCCTATGTTATCACTTGCCAACTCCTACAATGCAGAGGATCTGAAGGAGTTTGATGAACAAGTGAAACGGCTTCTGAATTTGCCTGAAGAAGCAGATATCGCTTATGCGGTAGAGCCAAAATTTGACGGAGGAAGTATTGCATTGGTATACGAGAACGACCTTTTGGCCCGTGGAGCTACACGCGGAAACGGCACTAAAGGGGAAGAAATGACCAATAACGCTCGAGCCATTAAATCTATACCCCTGAAAGCAGCTTTTTCTGAACATGGCATTCAGAAGGCGGAACTGAGAGGTGAAGTTTTGATACGAAAGGACGTATTTGAGCGGATCAATAAAGAAAGAGGAAAACAAGGCCTAAGCCTATTTGCCAATGCGCGAAATACAGCCTCGGGCGGCCTACGTATGAAGGACCCTGCTGATGTAGCCAAGCGCGGGTTAGAGGCTTTCCTATACACACTAGGCTATGCTACAGATGAACAAGGGGATAACAAATTGAGCAGCTTCAATACGCACAAGGAAAGCCTGGATATGCTGACCGATCTTGGCTTCAAGGTCCCGAGAGAAGGTATTGAACGTAAGCTCTGTAAAAACATACAGGAAGCTATAGATTTTTGCATGGAGTGGGAGGCGAAAAGAGAGGACTACCCTTACGAAATCGATGGTATGGTGGTAAAAGTGAATGAACGTGAGTTGCAAGAAAGAGCTGGCTACACCAGCCACCATCCCCGCTGGGCCATTGCCTTCAAGTTCAAAGCCAAACAAGCCACTACCAAGCTGCTCCATGTGGATTATCAAGTAGGAAAAATTGGCTCCATCACCCCTGTAGCAAAGGTAGAACCGGTAGCACTAGCAGGGGTAACGATAGGCTCCATTTCCTTACATAACGAAGATTTCATCAAGGAAAAAGATCTTCGGCTAGGGGATACGGTCGTGGTAGAAAGAGCAGGAGATGTGATTCCCTACATTGTCAAAGCTGTAGAGGATCTTAGAGATGGTAGCGAGGATCCAATCGCCTTCCCAAAGACCTGCCCCATAAACAGTACGGACACCCCCGTGGAATTGGTACGGGAAGGAACAGAAGCGGCCTGGCGCTGCCCCAACTGTGTCTGCGGCGCCCAGGATCTACAACGTACCATTTTTCATGTCTCCAAACCCGCTATGGATATTGATGGTCTTGGAAAATCCATCATAGAACGCTTCTTCGAAATGGGTTGGATTAGACGCTTACCAGATATCTATCGACTGGATTACGATGCCATAGCTCAGTTAGAGGGTTTTGGGGAGAAATCCGCGAAGAAGATGAAGGACTCCATTGATAAGGCGAAGGGAAACCCTATTCATCGGCTCTTGCATAGTCTAAGTATCCATCACCTCGGCAAAAAAGTATCCAAGCTCCTGGCTGCGGAAATCGGGCACGTACTCGAACTAAAAGACTGGACCGCCGAAGATTTCACCAATATAAAGGATGTAGGCCCGATCGTGGCCGAAAATGTAATCCGTTTCTTTGAAGTTCCCAGCAATGTGGAAATGTTGGAAGAAATGGAAACACTAGGTGTTAACCTCAGCCAAACCGAGGAAGACAGGCCAAGAGTTGTAGCCGCGGACGCTCCCTTAGTCGGAAAGACCATACTTTTCACGGGCTCCCTGCAACTGATGGGCCGCAAGGAAGCTCAAGAAAAGGCAGCAGCAGCTGGGGCTCGAAACCTCAGTGGTGTGAGCTCTAAGCTAGACATCTTGGTGGCTGGTGAAAAGGCCGGCTCCAAGCTCAAAAAGGCACAGGCATTAGGTACCGTTCAAATTCTATCGGAAGAAGAATTCTTGGCCTTAATCCAATAGGCGTAGCAATTGCTTAGCCTTAGCTTTGAAGCTCCCATTCTCAGCAGTGGCGGCCTGACTCAAGTGCACTTTTGCCTGGGTGATTCGATCCATCCTGAGGCTGGCTAAACCTGCATACCATTGGCTGTCTGCGAATCGCTCATGATCCTCCGGGACTTCCAGAAAAACATCCAAAGCTACCTGGAATTGTCCCAGGGTCAGTAGAGTATTCCCCTTGAAGAATAAAAGATCCGGTGTTTTCTCTCCTTTTAGTAATTCATCAAAGAGAATTAAAGCCTGGTCATACCGTTGTTGATCATACAATCGAAAAGCTTGTTCATTCAAGCGTTGGGCAGCTTCACCAGAATCTGTTTTAACAAGATCATTTTCGGTCGGTGTGAAATACTCTTTAAAGAGTTCATGGTGATCTGCACTAGTTGCAGAAGAACAAGACCAGGTGAGGGAAGTGACTAGTAAGACTATGGACAATAGCTTAGTTTCCCAATGTAAATCAGTTGATCGGGCATGCATTTGTTGGGTCGGTTTGTGGAATACGAATTACAGTACAAATGAATCGCATTCACTTGATCAAGAAAATAATCCTCAAAATTGGCTTCCGGGCTACTTTCCTTTTATTGTTCGATCACGTAAAGGGGAATGCCAATAGGACAAAATCCTATCAGACGACTTGAAGGAGTCATACATATACATTGCCTAGCAATGGTATACGATGGAGACTAAACATGTTTTGAATGGCGTACTCTAATTGGGTGTTAAGGATGGGAAAAGCTGACATCTCGGACACTGACATAGTGAATCCAAATAGTCATGCTCCCTTACATTTGAAATGATGTTAGACGTTTGGTTAGGACTTAACTAGATTGGGTGTAAATATTAATGTATCTCTAGGCAGTTTAAAACTTTTATTTCTATACGGTAACTATCTAGTAATAACTTAATAAGTCGGCAACCCAAAACTATGGTCTTTGAGTAGTCCTTGACTTCAGTAAATACCAAGGCAGTGAATTCTCTTCAAGTATACAATAAATTCAAGTAATTCGCTAACAAAAAGGAAAGATGAATCTAATTTCGGAAGGCCACAACTACAAAAAGATGGGCTTAAGTCTCTTTTCCTGCACTGCTAATAAATAGTGGATAGAATTAATGCGCGGGAAACACAGAATGTAAATTCGGATCCTTTCAAGTAAAATAGGGCTTTGCGAAGTTCATCCAGTATAAACCAGATAGAGTTCCCAAAGCCCTACACACTATAAGTATTCAGTGATTAGGATGAATCCTAATTTACATCCTGTTTCTTTTGTAATTTCTCCATCATGGAAGCTAAGCTATCCTTGTTCAGCTGGTCAGGAGCTTGGCCATGAGCCAGCTTGGCATGCTTGAATGCTTTATCGTACTGTCCTACAGCTGAATACCCCCTGGCTAAGCCAACGTGTGTAGGCCAAGCTTCACCAAAGCGTTCCGCATTGTACTGGAATATCTCCAAGGCCTTTTCTTTCTGCCCCAGTCCAATCAACTGACGACCAAACTGGTGGATCTGAAAGGAAGTTGCAGTAGCATGCTTAACCGCCTTGTCCATCGTGGCAACAGCCTCTGCACCACGATTCAATTTATTCAAAACAGCAGCTTTAGTGGACAAGGTTGTGAAATTTTCTTGACCAATGAAGGGAGCACTGATCGCGTTATCTGCCCACACTAAGGCTTCTTCCAAGTTTACATCGTTGGAAACGCAGTAGTTTACAGCGCTAACCCAGGCTTGGTACTGAAAGCCCGTAGATCCTTTCAGTTCATCTCGGATGGTTTCGACATATAGCTCCTTAGCATCCGGCAACTCTATCTTGAATGGAATCTGAAGGTTTTCCCATTTCAGGGCCAAAACGGTGGACTCCGCCTGGCGGTCTGTAAACTCATAAGTCAACCATTCCGTGTAGTCCGATTTTTCTGGGGTAGCCTCTACGCGTAACGCATCATCTGCCTCATCGTAGAAATAGCTTCCCCAAGCGCTGGTATTCTTATTGAAGATCAAGGTCCATGCTCCGCTTTCCTTAGGAATCATATGGAGTCCATATTTCCCCGCCTTCAATGTTTTCCCCTGGACTTTTACATCATGGGAAAACTTGATGATCGTATTTTCATTCGCTCCGGCACGCCAAGGGATCTCTTTTGCAGAACCAAAGTTATTAGGTGCCATTTCGTAAGGTACCAGTTGTCCCCAGATCTGCCCCTTACGGTCTTGGCCATTGGAAGCGGTAACGTCGGGACTGTTGTAGATCACAGAGACATGGGCAATAGCTCCAATGTACTGGGTGACGATGCTTTTTTGATTTCCACCACTAGGTGGTAAGGTGATTTGTGATTTACCTATCGTAAAAAAGAAAACAAAGAGTAAAAACAGTTGGGTAGTCCTTTTGGTAATCATTACATGAAAGATTTATGGAACAATGAATTGTGAATGCTTATACACATTTACCAGTAAGGTCGTTTGTCTTCCGAAATTGCTGACGATAATCTTTCTGAGAGGAAAATGCTTTGGTATAGAGAAGATTCCTTAACTAATCAAATCTGCCGAGATATCCGCTGTTTGTAAGTTAAATAGGATAAAGATGTTGGTCGAATTAGCTGTAAATGATACTTGTTATAGTTGGATTTGCCTGCTGTGTTAGTAAAGCTATTACTGTTTAAGAAAAGCTTTACTAACAAGACTTAAAGTACAGTCGGGTTATTTCTCTTAAACAAATGTAAAAAAGCTTTTTTCAATGGCTAAAGCATTTGAAGTCAATTAGATCAAGACGGGATTTAGTCCGTTGAACGCCTTTTTTTTAGGGATGAAAATTAGCTAGGGGTACGGGGATTTCACCCGGTGAATAAGTCACCGGGTGAAGTCCCCATACCCCTAGCCATAAAAAAAGGGGCCTTTCGGCCCCGGAAATCATGAAATTGAGATCTTGAAATCCCATTTTTCACCTATCAACATTTGTGCTTCTTTATCGAAATAACTATTGCTGCTCCGTTAACTCAAATACCGCATCCATGATCTCTTGATCTGCAGATGATTTGTAGCTTCCATAGTCATTAGCAGCTAGTCCTTCAAAATTTCTTAAAGACGGATTGGCTCCGTGTTCCGCCAGTAGGTCTGCCACAGCATTATGGCCCTTTTGGGCGGCAACCATAATGGGCGTTGTACCTACAATATTGGGATGGTCAAAACTAGCCCCTTTTTCCAACAGGACTTTTACCAATGCTAAATCCCCTTTCTCCGCGGCGAGATGCAAGCCCGTATTTTCCATATAGTCCATCCCTTCTACATCCGCACCAAAATCGATGAGAATTCTTGCCACCTGTTCATGCCCTTTCTCGATAGCGATGTTCAAGAGGGTTTCTCCCATATCCGTTTGCCAGTTTGCATCTGCTCCGGCCTGTTCACTTTTGTGCAGTAGAATTCCACTAATCACATTGTAACCGTTACGTACGGCAATGTATAGGGGGATATCGCCGTCGTCATTGGCTTGACTAGGATCTCCTCCATTGCGCACTAAAAGCGCCACCATCCGAACGTTGTTCAGTTCAGTAGCCTTGGCGATGGGGGTGATGCCATTCGATTTGCGATTGACATCAGCCCCTTTCTCGATGAGTGTTTGCAATAATTTCAAATCGTTGAGATCCATAGCAAGCATCAGCGGGCTTTCGCCAGCTTCATTCTTAAGACCTGCTTTGGCTCTCTTTATAACTAATTGGATAATTGAGGTATTCTTCTTTTTGAGCGCAAGGGTGAGGGGTGTTTCTCCCTCTTTATTCTTCAAGTTTATAACGGCTTTACCAACCAACTGACGAACCATTTCTTCATTACCCTGCTCAATAGCTAAGGTAAGGGCCGTTTCTCCATCCTTATTGTGTTGGTAATATTTCATGGCGTCTATAGATTCCGCTACTTGCTCGGTATCGCCATTCTGGACAGCATCGAAAAACTGCTGCTGAAGTTCCTCTGGAGTTTGTTTCTTTTTCTTCTTTTTCGAAGGTTTTTCTTCTTCTGGCTTAATTTCTTCTGATGATTCAACAGCTGGGGTGGGGATAACTTCTTGCGCAAATATACCTCCCACCGGCAAGATTAGGGCTAGTGCCACTATGATCAGTGTAGCTCTCATTTCGTCCGGTTTTAATTATCAAAAAGTATATTTGCTGCATAAGTATATTTATGTCCTTCTGCTCCAATAGGAAACAGGCCAAAAAGAAAATTTAGGATAGTAGAGAAACGTGGAATTATTCCACCTGAAGTTGGATTATACTCTGATAGTAGCGGGTACTTGAGGAGTAGTTGTGAAGACAATCTATTAATGCTAAAAGGAGGGATTTTATTTTACAGGAAACCAAAAAAAACTACCTTTAAGGAGTTAATCTCCTGAAAAAGAAGTCTTTAAATTTCAAAAAAAGCACGTACTATGTCAAGACTTGACACATTCACTGTTTTAATTGTAGGCCTTTGTTTGGCTGCTTTGGGGTACCTAGTGTATAAAACAATCAAGTTACGCGAGCTCAAAAACTCCTCTCCTACCACTTCCATTAGTATCCAGGAAGAGGACAAAAGTACGACTCCTGACACCTTGACTTTTGACGATGAGGGTCGAATTGTCGATCCGATCGCTGCCGAAGAAGGTGATCTAGACGATGAGCAACTAAGTGTCAATAATGGTACGCTGGTAGAAGAAGAGGAGGGGTCGGCCGAGGAAGACGACAGTCTCACCCCAGAGCCAGAACCTGTTGCTGAAAAGGAAGCTGAAAAAGAGGAAGAGGTACCCGTTAGTTTCAATGCAGAGACTTCAGCAGAAGGAGATTTTATGGTGCTGGCAGGCTCTTTTAAACAGAAAGCCAATGCAGAGGCCCAAGTGAAAAGACTCAAGCAGATGGGCTTTGATGAAGCG
>CAJXPD010000286.1 GCA_913057785.1 uncultured Lewinella sp.
GCTGTCAAGCCGTTTATTTCGATCAGATATCTTAAAGAATAAATCTTTCAAATTGTTGTTCCCTCATCGCTCATTAGCTAAGGGAATGCAAAGATACAACGGCCATTTAAATCTGCAAAACTTTTTGGCATTTATTTTTCACTAAAAAAAGCTAAAATTTTGCGGTTAGACCTTTTGAACTTTCAATTCCGAATTTACTTCGGTGAACGCTTTCTTTCAAAGCGGCTGCAAATATATAGAAGCCTTTTTTAATTTTCAAGACTTTATTTCCTTTTTTTCTAAAAAATCTTTCGTCAAATTCACAAGTCCTTTAGCATCAATCGCTTCCGCTATTCATCTCATTTCTTTTGCAGAATTTAATCATCAATTTAAGTTGGAGTCTTTTATTGTCTTTAAAAAAATCACATTTTTGCAGGGCCAAAATAAGACCGCCTTTCTACCTTCAAAAAAATTAATCCCAAGGAGGGAAATAGCCCATTCCCGACTATCTCTTTAAATACAAGTAACATGAAAAAGCACAACTTTTACGCTGGTCCTGCAATATTACCAGCCAGCGTTATGGCAGAAGCTGCAAAAGCAGTAGTTGATTTCGAAGGAATTGGTCTTTCCCTATTGGAAATCTCGCATCGTAGTAAAGAAGTCGTTGCCATATTGGATGAAGCACAAAGCCTAACTCGAGAACTTTTGGGCCTTTCCGATGACTTTTCAGTTCTCTTTCTAACAGGTGGTGCCAGTACACAATTCTTTACGGTAGCCCACAATCTATTAAACGCTGACAAAAAGGCGGGTTATGTAGATACAGGTAGCTGGTCAACTAAAGCCATTAAAGAGGCTAAAGCTTTTGGCCAGATCGAAGTCTTAGCTTCATCAAAGGACAAGAATTACAGTTACATTCCTAAAGGCTATGAAATTCCTAGTGACCTTACTTATTTGCACGTCACTGGAAATAACACGATTTTTGGAACCCAAACACATGACTTTCCTGAAACCAGTGTTCCTTTAGTTTGTGACATGTCTTCTGATATCTTCAGCCGTCCGATTGATGCGTCACGCTTCGGTATTATTTACGCCGGTGCACAAAAGAATCTAGGACCTGCAGGTGTAACGCTTGCCATTATTCGCAAGGATTTCTTGGAAATGACGCAACGCGAAATGCCAACCATGCTGAACTACAATACACATGTTCAGAAGAATTCCTCTTTCAATACACCTCCAGTATTCCCCATCTATGTAAGTATGCTTACCCTACGATGGTTAAAAGCCAATGGTGGATTGGCGTCAATGGCGAAAAAGAATGAGGACAAAGCCAAGCTACTATATGATGAAATTGATAATAACCCATTGTTCAAGGGAGTAGCGGCAGAAGAAGATCGTTCTTTAATGAATGCCACCTTTGTAATGGCTGAAGGAAAAGAGGAGCTAGCTGAACAATTTCTTGCGGACTGTGCCGCTGCGGGTTGTATTGGCGTGAAAGGGCACCGATCTGTGGGTGGTTTTAGAGCTTCTATCTATAATGCCATGCCAAGAGAAGGTGTAGAAACGCTCGTAGCAACGATGCAGGCCTTTACAGCAAAACAATAATCATTTGGAAGGAGGAAAGATCACAGGAATGTCTCTATGAGAAAAAAAGCAATAGTAGAAGACATAAGTATACAGCACGCCGATGCAAGGATTCCGGCAAAGATCTACCAAGAAAGGAGATCCAATGTCCGGTATTCGATGGGCAAGAGAGGGGCTATATTGCGTCTCCCGGTGCATCTTTCCTCCTCCGAAAAGATTAGATATACAGAGCAGTTCATTCAATGGGTACAAAAGCAATTGGATAAGCGTGCGGACTTAGCCCAGCAGTATCAGCCCAAATCCTATCAAACTGGAGATACCTTACAGGTAGGACAAAGAATCTACGAACTATCCGTTACTCAAGGTGACCGCAAAACCCATAGTGCAAAAGTCAAAGGGGTAGTTATTGAATTGAAGCTAAGTGAACATCAACAAGGATTGGCACTAACCAAAAGCGTTAAGAGCCTCCTTAGTCGAGTAATTGGTCAGGATTTCTTCCCTGAAATAAGTGAGCGAGTTCATGCGCTTAATCGCGCTTACTTTCAGTCGGATATCAAGCAGATTAGATTGAAGTACAATCGATCGAATTGGGGCAGCTGCTCTTCGAGTGGCAACATAAACCTTTCCACACGATTGCTCTTCGCCCCCCAGCCGGTAATCGACTACGTGATCATCCATGAATTGGCACACACCAAGGAAATGAATCATTCCAAGCGATTTTGGAGCTTGGTGGAGGGAGTTATGCCGTCTTATAAGGAAAAGGAAAAGTGGCTGAAACAAAACAGTCATCTTTGCGATTTTTAATTCTATGGCTGTCTGGCGTACTATGCCTCAAATAAGAAAGCCGTCAACCTCAGAAGAAGTTGACGGCTTTTTTATGGTCTCGAATTATCTCCTTACTCGGCGATAACTTCGAAAGAAATTTCTGGTTGAACTTCCTTGTGTAGGTTCAATACAGCTTTGTAAGTTCCCAATTCTTTTACTTCTTCAGGAATTACAATTTTTCTACGATCAACCTCAACTTCGAATTGCTCGTTGAGTGCCATAGCCAACTGTACATTGGTAACACTACCGAAGATTTTACCGCTGGTACCAGCTTTAGCACCAATCTTCAACACTTGGTCTCCGATCTTAGCAGCAATATCTTGGTAAACAGAAAGTTTCTTCGCCTCTTGAGCTTCCTCAATTCGCATCAACTCATTAAGACGACGACGGTTGGTATCATTAGCAATGATGGCCATACCTTGTGGGATGAGGTAATTGCGACCGTATCCATCTTTAACCGTAACGATGGTGTGCTTGTCGCCTACCTTATCAATATCTTGGAGCAAAATAATATCCATGACAAGAAAATTAAAAGGTCAACAATTACTTCAACATATCGGTCACGTACGGAAGCATAGCTAAGTGTCGTGCTCTTTTAATAGCCGTTGCCACTTTACGCTGGTACTTCAAAGAGTTTCCAGTGATTCGGCGAGGAAGAATTTTTCCTTGGCCATTTACAAATTGAAGCAAGAAATCGGGATCTCTGTAATCGATGTGCTTGATCCCAAACTTTTTGAATCGGCAGTACTTCTGACGTTTCTGCCCGATCTTAGGATTACTTAAGAACTTTATATCGTCTCTAGAAGCCATGATCTTTTAGATTTTGTTGGTAAAACAATACTACTCTTCCTCTTTCTCTGCTTTAGCAGGTGCTGCAGGTTCGGGAGCAGGAGTAGGAGCAGGAGCTTCAGCCTTAGCTGGCGCCTCTTTTTCTCTAGCAGGAGCATTTCTAGATGGTCCACCATCTCGAGATTGTGATCTAGGACCACCGCCTCTTCTTTGGTTGCCACCTCTGCCACCTCTGCCACCACGATTATCGCGGCTTTTCTTCTCCTTCTTCTTCACTTTACCAATCAATCCGTTTCTCTTGTCTTCGTTGTACTTTACACCATACTTGTCCAGTTTGATGCATAAGAAGCGCATGATGCGCTCATCTCTTCGTAGAGCCAGTTCCAACTTGTCGATCAACTCACCATTTGGACCTTGAAATTCAACGGTGAAGTATACACCAGAATTTCTTCGGTTAATTGGATAAGCTAAAGTGCGAAGGCCCATCTCATCTACATGGATGATTTCGAAACCTTCTTTTTTAATTTGATCGACATATGTCTGAGCTGTCGCTTTGATCTCGTCCCCCGACAGCACTGGGTCTACAATGAAGGTAACTTCATAATTTTTCATGGATCAGACATACTTTTAATTAAACAAATGTGAAGAAGCACTACCCATTGGGGCGAGTGCTTCTCCAAAGCGGCTGCAAAGGTAAAGATTTTTTCGTTACCAACAAATGCAGCGAAAACTATATTTTATATGGAAAAACTAGCGGGTCACAGCTACGGGCATCAACTTGGGATAACTCCCTTGGATTACCGGTGATTGGCGATTACCTGTATAGCTTCGAACTCTACTGTATACGAAATCGAACAACTCCTGAATAGTGATTACTTTATTTTGATCATTGTCCGCCTCCCCTTTCAATCCTCGAATCAAGAAGTGACTAAAAACGCCCTGGCGAAGACCACTAGATTCCAAAGAAGTTTCATCCGATTTGGAAGACATGATCAGAGCCGTGCCAGGTTGACTTCGAGCCAAAGACTCGTAATAGGCATGTAAGGCGGAAGGATATTTACCATCGCGCATGGCCAGTAGGCTTCCAGAGTGACAAGCATCAGCGATACATAGCTTTAATTTTGCTTTGCTCTTGCTCAAGATGGCATTGACCTCTTCATGATACAATTTATTAGAAGCTCCGTCAAAATCAATCGGCAAGAAGGCACCTTTCAAACCATGTCCCGAGAAGTACAAGAACACGAGGTCATTCGGACCTGCCTTCCAAAACACCTCACGCATCGTCTGCGTGATTTTCAATTTCGTCGCATCTTCATCTATCAAAATTCGGATTTGCTCATCATCCAAAGCCCCGCCTTCAGGGCTCTTCAAAAAAGCATAGATCCGATAAGCATCATCATCAGGGTACTTCAATACGGGCATATGATCATAGGAAGAAACTCCAACGATCACCGCCCACACCTTTACATCAGGTTTTGCCGGTTCGCTAAAGTAGGCCGGCGATTGACGTAAGCCGGGTTTCTCGTACGGAGATTGATTCCCAATGAAGGTTCCGTCCTTCCAGTAACCACTCGCCTTCAGGCCGTCTTGCATGAATAAGGTGCCATAGCCGTTAAAAGCTGCGTTAGCCATCTCTCCTTCATATCTTTCACCATTCTGGTAAACAACTATTCCTCTGCCATGAGGCAACTCATTCTTGAAGGTTCCCTCATATCGAGCTCCATCTCGGAAGACGTAGGAACCATAGCCATTCAAACAATCCCCTTCAATACAGCCATATCGACTATTATTACCGGTGGGGGCGGCACTCAGAAACTCCCCTTCTTTCCAGACACCAGACGTGACTTTTCCTTGAGCATGATGAAGCTTGCCCTGGCCATGCCGATATCCTTGTTTGAATTGTCCAACGTAACGATCCCCGTTCGGATAGTAAAATACACCAGTGCCTTGGGGTTTATTGGTAACAAAAAAGCCTTCATAACGGCTGCCATCTGGATAGGCAAATACTCCTCGACCATTTTCACAGTCTCCTCTAAGACATCCAGACTGCACGGTATATTCGCTCACTACATCATTCTTTCCTTTTAGTGGTGCATATTGACCATACTTATCTACAGGTTGCCCTCTCTTCCAATAGCCTGTTCTATTGGTTCCATCCGCGTACCACTTTGTGCCTTTGCCATCGGGATAGCGATGATACCAAGACCCTTGATACTTACTCCCATCAGGATAATGGCAAACGCCCGTTCCGCTGATTTCACCATCCTTAAAGGTGCCGATATATACCGATCCGTTAGGATGAATGTAAACGCCTTGGCCAGCGTTGCAATTCCCACTAATACAACCGCTTTCTTGCAATTGATTACTAGCAGTGAGGAAACTACCGACCTCTTTTTCTTGGATTAATCTTCCACCTTTCCATACTCCTTCCAGGCGAGTCCCATCGGCAAGCGTTTTTATTCCTTTTCCTTCTTGTTTCCCCTTAAACCATTCTCCTCTATAAGTTCCTCCATTCGTATAGTAAAAGCTTCCTAAACCTTGGATATCGCCTCGCTTAAATTCCCCGATATACTTTGAACCTCCAGGGAACAAGTATATACCCTTACCATTATTACAATCACCTGAAATACATTGAGCAGAAAGGAAGGTAGACAAGAATAGACATACCAAAAGCAGTAAATTCGTTTTCTTCATGGGACACAGGATGACATTATGTGCTGAGGAAGACCTCAGATGTACTAAATTGTGAGTTAAACTAAAGCTGTGGAGATCAACGATTAGCAAGAGCTTTGTCTCCGATTGACTGCAAAGCATTTACAGCTAGTACGCCCCTAAATATACGTAAAACGAATAAGAATGATTCAAATAGGTGAGACCAATGTGGTGTATATTTATTACCCAGAATTCGGGGGGAGCATTAGGAAATACTTCGTCTGGCTCAAATATATAAATTTCTTTAATAAATCAACAAGACAATTTAAATTTATTTCTCAAGTATTCCCTAATGCTCCCTCCAAAGACTTGATATGGCTTACTACTTTTATCGGTTTCTATCGAATAACTGCGACGGGCATCAATTGATCAAAACGGCCTGTTAGCGTAGGAGTTTGTACGTTGCCAGTATAGGAACGAACGTTTTGATAGACAAAATTGAATAACTCTGTCACATTAATTATACGATCTCTATCTCGGTCAGCCTCCCCTTTTAAGCCTCTCACTAAGAAGTGACTGAAGATTCCCGAGCGAAGGCCGCCATCTTCCAAAGAGTACTCTTCCCCTTTAGAGGACATCATCAAAGCCGTTCCACCTTGCGTGTCCTCGAAAGCCGCATAGTATTTCTGCAATGCGTTTTGCACAGTGGTCTTTGCTGCCAACAAACTTCCCGAATGGCAAGCATCAGCTATGACAAGTTTGTGTTTGGCTTTACTTGCTTTCAACAGATTATTGATTTCCTCGTGCTTCAGCAGGTTATTGTATCCATCGTAATCGACAGGTAGAAATGACCCTTGCAAACCATGTCCAGAAAAATAGAACAATACCACATCATTTTGATCCGCACGTAAAAAGATAGACCGCATGGCATGTAGAATATTTCCACGAGTAGCATCTTCGTCAATCAACAGTTTTAGCTGGCTGTCTGGCAGTGCTCCACCTTCAGGACTTTTAAGGAAGGCATAAATCTGATAAGCATCATCGTCGGTGTAACGTAAGGCGGGCATGTGAGAATATCGAGCCGCACCAATAATTACAGCCCAGATTTTTACTTCTTGGTTACGATCTATGGATACGGGGCCTTGACTTACCCGTTCATTTTTAACAAATAATTTCTTGACTGGCCGACCAAAATCCCAAATAGCGCCAACTGCTTTCCCATTCACATAGTGCATTACACCTTTTCCATGGGGCGCATGTTGCTTCCACGCTCCTTCGTAGCGATCTCCGCTGATGTAATAGATCGTACCCATCCCTTCCGGAACGCCCGCGCGGAAATCACCCACATATTTGGAGCCATCATTGTAAGTAAACTTTCCCTTTCCACTGGCACAATGAATCTTGTTACAGTTTCGTAGGTAGGTAGTATCGCCATTGTAAGCCAATCGTCCCCAGTCTGCCAAGTACTGATCATCTTCCCATTGGCCGCCAACCCGTTCCCCATCATCAAAAGTCATCAAGCCCTGGCCATGGCGTTTATTTTTAGTCCATTCGCCCTTATAGGTAGATCCATCAGAGTAATACATAGTCCCTTGCCCATCAAAAAGACCATTGATAAATTGCCCCTCATAACGATCCTCATTAACGAAATGGAATACACCCTTACCACTAGGCTTGTTGTTCTTCCATTGCCCCTCATATATATTTCCATTGGCATAGGTTATTTTCCCGACTGGCCCCATCTGGTTATTGCTGAACTCACCAAAATACTCGTCTTTATTGGTGAAGACCAATCGCCCCGTCCCTTGTCGGCTCTGGTTTGTCCAATTGCCAATGTATTTGTCTCCGTTCTGATAGTAGAAGATACCTTTACCGTGAATCTTTCCGCCCTTGAAATCACCGATGTACTTAGCACCTCCGGGGTAAACGCAGGTTCCGTAGCCATCTTTACAGTTTCCTTTAATACAATCTTGGGCAAAGAAAAGAGTGGGGGTAAGGAGAACCGCCATCACGATCACAAGCTCCTTCATGTTGTAGTGTTTTTTAGTGGAGTGTCGCTGCCTCCATTAGATAATCCTAGCTTTAACAAAGAGTTTCGTGTAACGGTGATATCTATAGGTAGAGCTTAAGGTTATTTGCGTATAAAATCAACAGACAAATAACCTTTTTTTGTACACATATATTGTTTCCTAGAAATGTTTTAAGAAAATTTTTAGGCTTTTGTCCTGGCTTTACCAATTGCCTCAAAATCACTACTAAATATATGAAATGTAAAGCCGCTTGAACACCTTTGAAATGGATTCCTTAAATTTGTGCTCAAATTGAATCCTATTCCAGAATTTTAACCAAAAGAATACAAAAATGGTGCAATTGTCAAGACTTTTTCTTCTACTTATTGCCTTAACTCTTTTTGCCTGCAATAATGCCGCAACAGAAGATGCGAGCGAGGAGACAGCAAAGGAAGAAACAGCTACAGAGGAAACAACTAATAACCCCAATGAGTTTGGTGCCGCCTTCACGGCAAATGATATAGTAAGCTACGACGACCTGCTGAGCAAGATGAGTGAAGCAGATTCTGTGATGGCAACTGTGCAGGCTAAAGTGGAGGCTGTCTGCCAAAACAAAGGTTGCTGGATGAATATTACAAGCGAACAAGCGAATGCAGAAGAGATGATGGTCAAGTTTAAAGACTATGGCTTCTTTGTGCCTAAAGATATTGCTGGTCGCCAAGTAATTATGAAAGGTAAAGCTTACCGTGAAGTAACTCCAGTGGATGAGTTGAGACACCTAGCTGAAGATGCTGGTAAATCCGCTGAAGAAATCGCAGCTATTACTGATCCGAAAGTCGAACTTAAGTTCATGGCTGACGGTGTGAAATTATTGAGCGAATAAATTTCCTCCCCTTCTGCGTCCCGATTTGAAGAAACTAAAACTCTATTTCTAATCGGGACGCTCCCTTAGTTCTTCCCCACCCCTTGACAGCTTGTTAATAAATCTTTAACTTTGCACAACCAAATATACTTCAGGGGGTCATTTTACGTTTACATATCGATCCCCAACATAATACATAAGACCCTATAGTAGCAGAGAGAAAACTGATATTTAGGGTTTGCCATCGCAACCTTTAGCCCCAAAGCTCATATAATTATAAATAGCAATTACCCTAAATTGTTTTTCTCCACCTTGCAGACCCCTCGTGTTCATTTAAGCATTTGTGACTCAACGGATTTATAACGTCACAATACACAGAGATTACTAAAAAGGTATTTATGAATTATCACGGAGCAAAGGCCTTCATTCTGGACAAATTGCAATACGAACTTTCGGATCAGCTGACTTACCACGGAATTCATCACACCTTGGATGTGCTGTACACCACCGATGAACTGTGTTATCTAGAAAAGGTCTCTCCCTACCATACCCTTTTACTCAAAACCGCTGCTTTATTCCACGATTCGGGTTTTACCATTGGTAATCTAGACCACGAGGAATTAGGTTGTACTCTCGTTAAGAAGCACTTACCTCATTATGGTTATACTGCCAGTCAGATCGATATGATTTGTGGTATGATCATGGCCACCAAGATTCCGCAGACGCCAAAGAATTTCCTAGAGAAGATTATTTGTGATGCTGACCTGGATTATTTGGGCCGTGATGACTTTTACGATATCGGCGATACGTTATTTGAGGAACTAAAAGCTTATGAAGTATTGGATAACGAAAAAGATTGGAACCGTATCCAAGTTAGTTTCTTAGAAAAGCATCAATTTCTTACGCCCACCAACATCAGAAGGCGTGCGGGTAGAAAGCAAAAATACCTGAATGAACTAAAAGAGTTGGTAGCCACTTACTAGCCTTTATAGCCCTCCCTGATTCAAGAATCCTAAATCAAGTTCGAACAAAGCCTCTCTCGTAGAGTTCTTCTCTGTGTAGAGTAATCCTCCGAATACATACAGTTTGTCCTTGATCACGCAGGCCCCTCTAGAATGCCCTTTAATATTGGTTTTGAACTCTTTAATCTCCGCCGTTTCCGTATTGTAAATGGCCAGATAATTCGTCTGCCTTCTATCTCCTACTAGGATCGCGTACTGCTTCCAAGCCACCACGACATGACCAGAAACTGGCCTCGGTAATCGGCCTTTAATCTCCCACTTCATGTCACGGAGATCAAATGTCAAAATATCATTGATGGAGGCTCCATTGTAGCCTCCAAAGGTGTATAACACATTATTGATGATACATCCTTGCGTTTCCTTGGGTTGTGGCATGGGTGGCAAGGTACGCCAGCTTCCGTTCCTGGGATCAAACTCATGCATGGCATCTAGGTACCCCAATCCACGTTCAGGGTCTGTATGCCCTATGGCACCGCCAAATAAATAGATTTTCCCCTTCCAGGTTGCGGCTGCGACATTTGCTCCCTCATGTTGAGTTGTACCTATTGTACCTGCACGCTTGGTTTTCGTATCTATATAGGTGATATCTGGAATAAGAAATTCTACAAAGCGAGTAGCGGATCTTTCTGGCTCAAACTCTCCAATCCCACCAAAAAGGTAAATCCGATTTTCAGGAGCATAATACACCGCCGTACTCATTTTCTGTGGCTCCAAGGTAAATTCCGTCCGAAGCTTTAACCACTTATCATATTTGGCATAATAGGTGTAGATATGCTTACTCAAATCTTTCCGATACCCGGACCCTCCTATCAGATAAAGGGCCTCCCCATCCGTGGCAAAGGCCATATCATATTTACCCTTGGGCATGGGCTTAAGGCGGTCGAATTTTAGCCGATTGGCTTGCCCCATTAGACTTACCGCCAGCAAAAGAAAAAGTGCTGAAAGCTGAAGAGATTTCATACTAATCCAACTAGGTCAAATTCCGTATTTATAGCAGCAAAGGATAGGCAGTGGCAATCTGAAGATTAACCGCTCTCATTGAATTATGTTCAGGTTATGCTTGTAAATAAACCTACTCGTCTCGCTCCAAACGTTCGATTAACCGACCAGAAATATGCAAGAATTCCATCTCCGTGATGATGCCAATCAACTCACCATCTTTTTGTACTGGAAGGCAGCCGATCTTATTCTTGCGCATGATCTTCATAGCGCTCAAAATAGTAGAAGATGGCTCGATGGTGATGGGGTCCTTGATCATGATATCCTTCACATGTACAGCTGACTTGCCATTAATGCGATTCTTTTGAGTGAAATATCGCAGCAATAGCCTGGAGGTGATCAAGCCAATGAGATTTCCTTTAGTATCTTCTACTGGCATGTAACGAATCTTTTTCCAATCCATTAATTCTGCCACTAATTCAATCAGGTCATCTTGTTGAACCGTAAAGAGGTCTGTTTCCATGAACTCTTCAATCTTCAATTTCGCCGGTCTGTATTCTTTCAAGTCTTCGACTTTTGGTAATTCCCAGGTGTGAACGGGGTCTCCTTTGATCTGATTCTCGATGATACAAGCCGTCAGCACGCTGAGTGCTTCATCTCTACTCACCTCTTTCCTCAATTTGGTGTAAGCTCGTAACTGCCAGCGCGCACCATTCATATGACCTTTAGCCCTGGCCTCAATGATGCCAAGATATTTGTCAATATCTGCCTTTTTCACCTTCTGCTTCTCTAATCCCTTCCTAGCTATCGGCAACAATTCCTGTATAACTAAATCACAAGCTGATATCTTCTGATCCTTGAACCAGGTGAACTTTGTATCGATCCCAAATTGTGCCGCCTTGGCAAAATTGTCTCGAACGTCTTCCCAAGAGATATGATCACGGATATCTTTGACCTTTTCTCCCATACCAATCATCGCACCTAACCAGAAGGCAGCGTTTGCAATTTCATCTGTAGTAGTAGGTCCAGCCGGCAATACGCGGTTTTCGATCCTCAAATGCGGTTTTCCATTATCACTGATGCCGTAACATGGCCTGTTCCAACGGTATACCGTAGAATTGTGTACTTGCAAGGCTCTGAGTTTAGGCACCTTACCGTCCTGAATTAAACCAAGAGAATTCTCCTCTACCTCTGCACTAAGCAAAACGCGGAATCTAGCAATATCCTCCTTGTAAATCTCCATGATAGAATCTTCCAACCATCCGGAACCAAAACTTACCCGAGGAGAACGTTCTCGCATATGATCATGGGTCGTCCTGATGTCTAGCGCCTGCTGGAACAAGGCTATCCGCGTTTCATGCCAAAGTCGTTTCCCGAATAAGATCGGCGAATTGGCAGCCATAGCCATGATAGGGGCAGCTAGTGTCTGAGCAATATTGTAGTAATGAACAAATTGCTGAGGAGCTACTTGCAAGTGTACTTGGAAACTTGTATTACAAGCCTCTAGCAAGGGAGAATCATGCTTCACCAAAATCTCATCGATCCCCATGAGGCGTAGCTCATAGGAATTGCCGATTAACTGGCTATTGATAGCCTCCATCAGAGCTTTGTACCGTTCCTTTGGAGTCAGGTTTTCCATATCCAGGTCGAACTTCCGTAGCGTAGGCAGAATGCCCGTCAACACTAGTTCTGCATTGAAGTCTCCCAGTTTCTTACGCAATTTTTCGAGATAGCCACTTACCTCGCCTTCCATCTGGCTCAGGCAATCTCCCTTGAAGACACGTGGCGTCATATTCGTCTCCAAATTAAAGCGAGCTAACTCTGATTCCAACCAATCCCACTTCTTCGTTTTTTCCAGCACTTCCGTGGCGATATTGGCTGGCTTGAAGGTACGGGTATCTACCAAACACATTTCTTGCTCAGCGCCGATTCGCACCACATCATCTTCAAACCATTCATTATCTAACATATATTCCAAGGCTTGCACATCTCTTAGCAAGTTCTTAACGAAGCGTTGCATTACCTTTGGATCACTGGCAATTAGCACTCGTTGTTCACCCATATTCTAGTTTTTTTGTTTTGGAGAATTTTAGGCAGATTAAAGTCCTTGTCCCAACAAAATACAAAGTCTATTCGTTAAAAAAAGTCCAATCTGAGAAGATTGAGATAATTTTATTGAAATATTGCGTTTGAATCTATATTGGATATTTCTTGATTATTTAAACCGGGTGCAGCCTACTGAGGAACTGGAGGTAGCAGGGCTTTTGCCAGCATCCTTTTTGATCAAAGTCGTATGAAGAAGTTAGGGACTCTATTGTTAGTGCTATTGCTTTTCCTTGGTTGTCGCAAAGAAAGAGGAGAACGTGTATTCGAAATGCTATACCCAAATTTCACTTTCACCCTCCCGAGTGGATTATCTCCCTTCACCGCACCAACCTTTGCGTTCAACAACGAATCCACTAGCATTGACCTCTATCTACAGCAGAATAATACAGACACTTCGGCCATTTCGGCCATAAACCCCTTTAGTGCTCAAATAACTGCTTTGAATAATACTGCCTTCGATTTTCTGGATGAGATTTCAGTAAGAATTTGTCCTGCAGGAATTGTGCAATGTGATGCCTTTGATGAGGCCTTTTATCTCGATAACATGCGCAATCGAGTTTATACTCAGATTGAGCTCCTCCCCTCTTTGCGCAATTTCAAACCGCTACTGAGTGGAAAGGCTTATCGTGTGGAGGTGGTATTTAAAATGAATGACTTCACTCCCGTGACCATAGACTGTAAGTTTGATATGTCATTTGAGGCCATCCGCTAAGGCCCATTGACCTTGCCTTTGGGACTACCCATTCACAAGATTCCTAAAAAAACACAGTCGATGGCTTGCATGAAACCATCGACTGCGTCGGCAGTTGTCTTCATCAACCGCCCAAACTATTTATTATCGAACGATTTAGCTTAAACGATAAATCTTTCTAGGTAATACCCAACCAGGCTTTCTAAGGTAGCTAGCGCCAGGCCTTTGGCATCATCCACTTTGAAACCCTGATCCATAAAATAATCCTCTAGACGGACCTGAGACTGAAAGTAGCTGATTTTCAAAGCAGTAACGATTTCGGCGTGAAATGGATCTGCTCCAGCCCAGGCATTCAATCCCTGCCAAATACTTCTATTCCAACTTTCTAGCTCGGCCACCGAGCGTTTATCCAAAGGAAGCGGCGCCATGAACAGCTGGGCTCTACGAGAGGCGGCGGCATTAAGAAGACCGGCATCAGCCTTCTGGCGACCATCCAAGTCCTTGGCAATGGTTTCCATGGTTCTAATTTCTTCCCAGCTCAAAAACTGATCGCAAGAAGCCATCTTTAAGGTTCCTGCCGCATAATTGGCAAAAGCGGTATGAGCCACGGCAGTTTCTCTAGGATGTACCTCAGCCAACCAGCACGGAGCACCATAATTATTGTCTGGTGCAGCATGAATGAAGTGGATATGTAAAATAAGCTGGTTAAGGTCCTCGTAAGCATAGGTAGCTCTATAGTCAAAAGGAGGTTGGTTACCCAGACGCTTGCCTTCATAGGCCGATCGAATGGCTGTATTCATTAATCCGTTGACCTCTGCGCCAGGTCCTAGTTTTCTGAACATCAGATAAGCCCTATATGCCTTAGCAATTGGCGCCTGAGATCTTTCAAGGGTGTATACAGCACTATTTTGATCCAACAAATGGTTGATGGCATACTGGACCTGATCCCCTTCTTCCTCAGCAGTAGACTTCATCAAATTTGACAGCAACTCATATTTCTGGTATTGAGGGTTTTGCGTCTTAGCCTTTTCGTAGGCAGAGGCAGTTCCCTTCCCATAATATCCATCTAGACTGCTTTTATACGTTCTTTCAGATTTCAAGACCTTCTGTAGTTCTAAGACCGACCCACGCTTGACCTTTCCTCGAATAGCTGGCAAACTAGCGGGTGTAGCCTTCGGGCGCGTATTACCCAATGGAGATCTAGCTTGCACTTCACCTTTAGCGTAGCTTTCTGGTACCTTACTATAGGTTTTGGGAATGGTGGAAGGGATCGTCTTTGTTGGAGCGGGAGTCGATGTAGTTGCTTTGGATCGATTAGGCCGCTCTTCGCCGATAGCTAATGGAATCAATGGTTTTTTGATTCGCGTCTCAAAGGCTGATAGCTTAACTAAAAGGGCATCATTCACATTCTTTATGAAAGCGTCCTTAAAGCCTGCCTTACGGATACTATTGAGTTGAGGCTTAGCCTCGTTGACGTTGCTGTATACTCCTGCAGCAATTTTCACTTTATCAGATCCCACAATAGCGTATAGCTCACCAAATGGTTCAAATTTAGACCATTCAATAGATCGATTAAGCGCACGAGTGGCTATCTGAATAATCGTAACTGTCCTCCCCTCCTTCAGATTTTTTTCAACTACATAGGCATTGTAGTCCAGCACCTTCAGATCGTTGGCCACCTTTTGGGCAGCGGCTTTATCATCGTAGCCTCCTAGGAAAACTTGCGTAAGGTCTCCATCCATTGGATAGGAGTAGACGAAACCAAGTTTTCGGATCGGATCAAAATCTGCTGATTTTGCATTGACGAAGGTGCCTACATGTACAGTGTAAAACTTCTGGCCAAAGCTGACCATAGACATGCATAAAAGGAGCAAGAGAATAGGGAGTGATTTACTCATAAGTTTGACTTTTATCTAAGCGCAAAGTTCAGTTGGCCTCCTACTGTAGTAACCCAACTGGACAGTTTTTTGAAAAGTAGTAATTGCCAATTCTAACGCGTGAAAATAATTTTAAATTTCATTACAGCTACCTTTCTGACGGCATAATGGTGCTTTTTTCACTTTTTTGCTTAAAATTAACAGGACTTTAGCATATCTGCTGGTGTATTCACTACAAAAACCATGCCTTCAGGAGGT
>CAJXPD010000287.1 GCA_913057785.1 uncultured Lewinella sp.
TTGTGGACGGTGAGTTTGGTACTATTTGTAGTATCGGTACTACTTGGTGGTATCAACTACGTTACAACCGTTTTGAACTTGCGTACTAAAGGTATGACCATGTGGCGTTTGCCATTGACCATTTGGGCATTCTTTATTACTGCAATTATCGGTATCCTTTCCTTCCCAGTATTGGCATCAGGTTTCTTCTTGCTGATGTGTGATCGTGGATTGGGTACAAGTTTCTTCTTAAGCGAAATTTTCATCGGTGGTCAGGCATTGGATCACGTTGGTGGTAGCCCCGTATTGTATCAGCACTTGTTCTGGTTCTTGGGTCACCCTGAGGTATACATCATCATCTTGCCTGCGATGGGTATTGTATCAGAGGTATTATCTGTACATGCTCGTAAGCCGATCTTCGGATATAAAGCGATGGTTTACTCCATCTTGGCAATTGCCTTCTTGTCCTTCATCGTATGGGCTCACCACATGTTCATGTCTGGTGTGAATCCATTTATCTCTAACTTCTTTGTGATCTTTACACTGATCATTGCAGTACCTTCTGCAGTGAAAGTGTTCAACTGGATTGCCACGCTGTATGGAGGTAATGTTCGATTTAACTCAGCGAGTTTGTTTGCGATTGGGTTTGTTTCCATGTTTATCTCTGGTGGTTTGACCGGTATCTTCCTTGGAAACTCTGCCATTGACATCCAGTTGCACGATACTTACTTCGTTGTAGCTCACTTCCACATCGTAATGGGTATCGCCGCTTTCTTCGGTATGTATGCTGGTGTTTACCACTGGTTCCCTAAGATGTTTGGACGTTTCATGAATGAAACACTAGGTAAGATTCACTTCTGGGGTACTTTGATCGGTGCTTACGCGATCTTCTGGCCAATGCACTACTTGGGTATGGCTGGTGTACCTCGTCGTTACTATAGTTTCGACATCTTCGATACTTTCCGTCACTTTAGCACGATGAATAAATTCATCACTATCGCAGCGATTGTCGTATTTGCACTTCAGGTGTTGATGGTGATCAACTTCTTCTACAGTATCTGGAAAGGTAAGAAGATGACTACTCAGAACCCTTATGGAGCAAGTACTTTGGAATGGACAACTCCAATCGAGGTAGGTCACGGAAACTGGCCTGGTAAAATTCCTGCTGTACAACGCTGGCCATATGACTATGGTAAGGATGGCAGAGAGTTTATCCCTCAGATTGAGCCCATGACGGAGAAAGAGATAGCAGAGGGAGCTCACTAAGTAGCTATAAGAAATTAGATTACAGAGGGCGGTCTGTTCTTCAGAGCAGACCGTCCTTGAACAATAAATCGATCAAATCTTGTCAACAAAAGCAGTACAACATCAGGCCAGTCCGGGTTTCTTGCAAAAGATTCAGGATTACAAGATGTTGGTCAAGTTGAGATTAAGTCTTACGGTGGTGTTTTCCTCAGTAATGGCTTTCTTGATTGCCAGTAATGGCAATTGGACTTGGCTAGCTGTGGGGCTTTTGGCTTTGGGAGGCTTCCTGGTGACAGGGGCGGCCAATGCTTTAAACCAGACTTTGGAGAAAGATTATGATAAATTGATGACGAGAACCGCTAATCGTCCCATTGCAGCAGGTCGTATGACAAGCTCTGAAGCTGTCTTGGCTGCTGGTTTTATGAGTATGATTGGTATTTCTCTATTGGCCTTATTCAACCCATGGGCTGCTTTTCTCGGAACTTTATCCTTGGTGTTTTACGCTTTTGTATATACACCAATGAAGAGGATATCACCGGTTGCTGTGTTAATCGGTGCAATTCCAGGAGCACTCCCCACGATGATCGGCTGTGTGGCGATTGAAGGACACTTGAGCTTTTTGGCAGTATGCCTTTTTGGCTTACAGTTCTTCTGGCAATTTCCACATTTTTGGGCGATTGGTTGGTTAGGTAATGAAGACTACAGCAAAGCCGGCTATAAATTGGTACCGATGCGCGATGGGAAGATGGATGATAAAGAGATGGGGTGGCAGTCCTTGCTGTGTGCCCTTGTTTTGATCCCGGTGGGCTTGTTGCCGTATTTCTCCGGTGTCAGTGGTTTGTTGTCTGCTGTAGTGGTATCCTTGCTAGGAATTGGATATGCTGTTATGGCATGGCGTTTCTACCGACAAGCTGAGCGAAAGACGGCTTTGGGTTTGATGTTTTATTCCTTTGCATATATCCCATTTTCCCTGATCCTTTTGTTTATTGATAAAATTTAATCAGATGGAAGTGGCTGTAGGAAAACAACAATACACACGAAATAAAATACATCCCAAGAAATTTGCCTTGGCGGTAGCTTGTGGCAGTATTTTGATGATGTTTTCAGCATTTACTAGTGCTTATATTGTACGGCAAGCAGCTGGTAATTGGTTAGAGTTTCAATTACCCTCTTTGTTTTTCGTGAGCACTGGAATTATACTGGCGAGCAGTTTGACACTGCATTTTTCTTACAAGAGTTTTTTGAAGGGAAATGAGCAGTTGTATAAGTCGCTGCTGGTAGTCACCTTCCTCCTAGGTTTAGGATTTGTGGTGATGCAATATCAAGGCTGGTTGGGTATGATGGAGATGGGGGTACCGTTGAAGACCAATCCATCAGGAGATTTCATTTATGTGATCTCTGGAGTGCATGCGGCACACGTGATAGGAGGAATTACTGCTTTGATCATTGCGCTTTTGCATGCCTTTACTTTGAAATTCAAGGTTACGGCGGCAAGAAAGCTTAGATTCGAATTGACTTTTATTTATTGGCATTTTGTTGGATTTTTGTGGTTGTATTTGATCGTATTTTTCTCGATCCAGTAACCATTAGAGTATAAACAAAAAACAAAACCTTTTTTACTGATGGCAACAACTGATACAGTAGTTGAGCACGAAGTTCACGATGATAAGGAGTTATGGTCTGGCGCCAAAGAACCCTTTAAGGCGAGTTATGGTAAGTTGATGATGTGGTACTTCCTGTTGTCAGATGCGTTTACGTTTGCTGGCTTTTTGATTGCTTATGGAGCACTTCGTTTCAGTAGCCCGACTTGGCCAGTTCCTGACTTTGTATTCAAGACGCACCCTTTTGGAGACAGTGAACTACCACTGATCTTCGTTACGGTTATGTCATTCTTGTTGATCATTAGCTCTGTGACCATGGTTCGTGGAGTGCAGGAAGGGCATCGTAATAATACCAAGGGAGTAGTTTTCTGGATGCTGCTAACGATCCTTGGTGGGATTGGATTCTTGAGTTGCCAGGCTTGGGAATGGACTAATTTGATTGCTACTGAGCATATGACAGTGACCCGAAATCCATTCGGAACACATGTTGAAGCTGGAGTATACTTAAACGATGATGGTTCGGAATCGGATGAAGTATTCGAAGCAGGTGCGAGTTATTTGATCCACAAAGCTGGCCACCACGGTCATGGTGATGACCACGGTGATGGACATGGTGGCGATGAAGCTCATGGTGATGATCACAGTGATGGACATGGAGACGGACATAGTGCTGATGCGACAGCTCCAGGAGATTACAAAGGCCATGTAGTGGATAATCAAGGCTTTTTGCATAGAAAGTATAAGGTAACGGAAGGACCGGATGCTGGAACGGTGAAATACGAGAGTTTCGGGCCTAAATCATTTGGTGCTTTATTCTTCTTCATCACTGGATTCCACGGATTCCACGTATTCTCGGGTGTAGTGTTCCTTTTCATTATTATGATCAATGCAGCTAGTGGCTTGTACGTTGAACGGAACAATGGCCACGAGATGGTAGAGAAGATCGGTTTGTACTGGCACTTTGTAGATTTAGTGTGGGTATTTGTATTCCTAGTATTCTACCTACTTTAAGATCTAATTTTATCATTAATTAGCAATTGCTTCAAATCCAATATAAATGGGACATTTAAGCTACGAAGAATCTATTAAGAAAGTATATCAGGGCCTAATCCTGTTAGGAGTAGTAACCCTTGTCGAGGTAGGCTTATCATTGTTTGGTAAGGGATATATTGTAAGCGGTGTAGAAGAGTACAAAGCTGTCATTTATCTGGTAGGTCTAGGTTTGATTGTACTATCTCTGTATAAGGCATATTTTATCATCTACGAGTTCATGCACATGCGTTATGAGGTGAAGGGACTTGCTCTTAGTGTATTGTTGCCTACTTTATTACTGATCTGGGCAATCATCGCATTCTTCCAAGAAGGAGGTTCCTGGAAAGATCGTAGAGATCAAATACAAGAAAAGAATGCTGAGCCATCGGATGCGCAAGGCATTTTTGACCTGAATTATTCTTTTGTTTTTGGGTTACCTCTTTGTAAATGATCTAATTATGACATTTCTGCCCTAACCATATTGACGTATTCCTGTTATAAGGTAGTACGGAAAGAAAATGAGGGGCCCGGAAAAGGGTAAAACAACTTATCATGCGTAAAGCACTTCAATTTGCAGCCTTATTTCTATTACTAGTCGGTTTACCTGCCGGATCGTGGTATTATCTACAGAAGGGCTTAGATTATCGTCTAGCAACAATGGGGCAGCTGACTGACCATGGAGATTTCAAGTTGCTAGCGAGTTCTTCGACTGATGAGGATTATACGCCTAGTGTGCAGGTTATTAATTTTTTGGCTGCTGACCCGAGTGAAAGGGAGCAGCAAGGGGACCTATTGGCAAAACTATACGAACAGTTTGATAAGCGAGAAGATTTTCAGTTAATAACCTTTTGGGATTCCACGGCCTTTTCAGGCCTAGAAGGGTTCCGAAGCAAGTTTGGTTTAGAAGAAGAACCCCAATGCACCTTTCAGCCCCTAACTGGCGCAAGTTGGGGACAATTTGTACAGACCTATGAGAAAGAAAATGGCCTGCCAGTGGAATATATGGCATTGGTAGATATAGAAGGGAACATTAGGAACTTCTATACGCAAAAGAAAGAAGAAAGTGTGAAAGATCTCGTTGAACACATAGCCCTACTATTACCCATGAAAAAGCAAGATAAACCTGAATTACGAAGAGAAATAGAAAAGTAGATGGAAGCGAATTTACAATTAGCTAAGAAGTTAAACGTTGCTGCGTGGGTAGTAACAGCAGTAGTACTCTTATTGGTAGGATTGATGCGCAGGGTTAAGATTACCCTTCCAGATGGCTGGGACTTCAGTTTCTTACCGCCATTTCACGCTAGCCTTAATGCGCTTACGGCAGTAGTATTGATAGCAGCCTTTTATTTCATTAAACAGAAGAATGTTGAGGCTCATCGCAAGGCTATTTACGTAGCTATGGGACTATCAGTACTTTTCCTTCTTTCTTACGTGGCCTATCATTTTACGAGTCCAGAGATTAAGTTTGGGGATGCCAATGTTGATGGAATCGTTGATGCAGCAGAGGCGGCGGCGGTTGGGAGCACCCGAACACTGTATCTGATTCTTTTGATTACGCATATTACTTTGGCGGGTTTGATATTGCCCTTTATCCTTTTTACCTTTATAAGAGCATATACGGGGCAGATTGAACGGCATCGTAAAATGGCACGTTGGGTATTTCCGTTGTGGCTCTATGTCGCTATCACAGGACCAATTTGTTACTGGATGCTTATGCCGTATTATCCCTAATTTCATTTAGGGTTCCATTGCTTACAGTAAATCACAATAAATATGAAACATATCACTCGCATATTATCTATCCTAGCCTTAAGCTTGAGCCTGCAATTCGTTAGTGTTCCTGAAGTTGAGGCACAATGTCCGATGTGTAGAATGTCTGCCGAAAGCAATCTGAAGAATGGTGGCACAGATGGTAAAGGGCTGAATAATGGAATTCTTTATATGCTGATTACCCCTTATTTATTAGTGGGCGTCATGGGCTATATTTGGTGGAGAAACCGACGCCAAGAAGGAGAGGAGGAAGAATTGGTGGCCTTTGAGTAAGGTATGACAAAATATATACAGGGCATGGAAAAAGCCTGCTGGAGTTATCCGGCAGGCTTTTTCTTATGTTCTTTATGGTATTACTGCTTGGCTAGTTTAGGATATAACCTAATGTTAGCAAGCCAATCGTAGGAAATACACCATCACCAAAGACATCAGTTTCTCCAAAGTCACCTGTTACAATTCCGTAGACAGGTCCGATGTTTATCTCGATAGTGAAGTTTTCTGAGAAGACCCATTGATACCCAATAATACCACCAATAGTGATCAAGGTATAATTGTCAATAAAGTCGCTGTTAGAACCAATGAAACCGATATTTGCTACTGGACCAGCATACAAACCCTTTGGGCGCTCGTTGCTGTCTAGCCAGAAACGGTATTCACCACCTACACCGAAGCCGGTATAGCGTGTCCCAACTAAGCTTCTAGAATAGAAATTTCCTTTTAAGTACAAGGAAGCCTTGTCGGATAGGAACATCTCATATCCACCATTCAAGGTTCCAAAGGCAAGACCGATTGGATTTACCTTAACTACGTTTTGACCATTGAGGTTACTCGCCATAAAGAACAACATCAGAAATGAGGCGATACTTAAAAACTTGGTTTTCATAAATGAGGATTTAGGTTTGAAAAATTATCAATGTTAGTAATGTATGTATGCTTTACGAATAAGAATCAACCCAATAATGAGTCTGGTTCTTATGGATCATAAACAATTTGGACAAACAGGAATAATTTTTACGGAAGCGTAAAAAGGCAGGAATGGAAGTGTAAGCAGTGTTCAATTTCATCAGAGCGTTACGCGGGTTTCACTTGGTTTTGGTCTTTTAGCAAGGCAAATATAAGAACAGTTTTGCTTAAAAAAAAGGGGGGTAGGGCAAACAGAGGCCAGATTGTATTTACAGTAAATTCATAAATACTTAATAATCAGGTCGATGTAGGTGATAAAAAAGTATGGAAATGCGCCCGGAGAGCGTCCTACGCCACTAGGATTCCTTCTTTTCTGACTTATGTGTTCGACCGTTTTCCTGAAAAGAGGCGTATAGCAAGATGGCCCAGCCAACGATGAAGAAGGTTCCTCCGAGTGGCGTTATCGGTCCAAGCCAATTTACTTTTAGATTCAACCATTCCCGCACAGAAAGGACATAAAGCGAGCCCGAAAATAGGACGATCCCGATGATAAATGCCCAGCCTGCGTATTCCATCATTTTGGTCTTTCTAAAGTATAGCCATAGTCCCAAAAATAGTAAGGCAAAAGAGTGATAGAACTGGTAGGTAACTCCGGTTTCAAAAGTAGCAAGCTGTTCAGCTTCAAGTACTTGCTCCAAGGTATGAGCACCAAATGCTCCAAGGATCACTGCCATCATGGCAAAGAAGCTACCCGTTCTGATGAACGACTTTCTCATAGGTTGATGTGATGTTTGTAGTCTAAAAACGCTCTAGTCAAGTCACTGAATAATGCCGATCTACCGAATAGAAGGCAGCATGAGTGTACTTGATCGCTTATTTAATAAAGGATCTTTCCTTATTGTTAATCAATCATGTGGCTTGGGCTACGAACAATTTTACAGGATATCCAAGTGATACAACTGATACCTGTATCATTCACAGCTTAGGAGAGACCATTATTCAATAAGCATTTTACTAATTTGGGAAATATTCTTCCCTATCATATGGGTAAGGTAGATGACCAAAGTTTTGAAGAGGTGCTTAAAGGTACTATCTGCACCGGACTTTATGCCAATTTGTACCAAAATTTTACCCGATTTCTGCAAGATTTTACAATATCATGTTATAATTACCTTAGGCAAAATTTATTTAGGTTTGTATTGGAGGCCGAAGAATTGCCGTTAGAATTTGATTTTCAATGGCCTCAGTGATCACTAAAAGACTGATCTTTTGAAGAAAGTTAGATTCTCTTTGATTGTGCTGATATCCCTATGCATTGGAGTATATCTCCTATTAACCCAATGGTCCTTTTCCCCCTTGAGGAAGCTACAGGTCATTGAGGCATTACCTTTTGATGCCCCCTATGGATTCCAGTTTCAGCAGATACCTTCGATGGAGATGTTACCACTTGAAGCGGATATTAAGCAAGGAGATTATTGGATAGAAGTATTGAATCACCTGGGCATCCTGCACCTAAAAGAGCGAGATAAAATGCTAGTATGGCCGGCAGGTAAGGAGGTTTTTAATCGTCAATTATTCATTTATGATTTCAATGGTATTGATTTACCGACGGAAGACTGGCAAAAGTTTGAAACGCAACAAACTTATTACAAAGGACATGAAATCTTTCATCTAGAGGATCAATCTAATAAGGAAATTGTCCTGTCCTTCTATCGTAATCTGCTTTTCCTCAGCCATCAGTCTGTCTACATTGAGGATGCTTTACGAGAATTAACGGATCAGAACCAGGCTGTGGATCTAGCCGTTAATCACCCCTCAACTTGGCCCTTATCTTCCAAGCGGACTTCGGCTACGAGCTATTATCATTTCCCATTTGCAGAAGCTTTGTTTGAATCTGCAACACAGCAAGGATTGAGCTACATGAGTCCTATGAATTGGGAAGGATGGGGCATTCACTGGGATACGAAGAAAGAGGAAGCAGTTTTTACTGCGGAGGTCTTTTGGAAAAAAGGCGAGCCCTTGGCTGTTTCGAAGCAGACAGGGCTGCGGATGGGGGCTGCCTTGGCTTTGATACCAGCTTGGGCGATGGATTGGGAGATATTGCAACTCAAAGATATTCAAGAGGTAAATAAAGCCTTGACAAATGGTCGTGCGGATTGGCTGAGTCGCTATATCCTTCCTTGGGCCAGCGATCATATTGGATGGATAGATCTCATGCCGACCGCCGATGCGCTTTCCTTAGCCTGGCTGGTACCATTTCAAGACAGTCTATTGGCGGAGCAAAGCTTAGAAGGTTTTTTGGCGGAAGCCGGGGAGTTGGATCGAGAGCTTTACCAGACTTTCGAATTGGTGCAGGTGAATGCAGAGAACCTTTTTGGAGCCTGGCGAAGAGGGGAGGAGTTGGTTCAGAATCCTTGGTGGTGTAGATTAGCCAACTACTATGTTTTTGCAGCAGACCAGCAAGGACTTCGGCAATTGATAGATGCCTACATTGTTGGGCAGAATATGCTTCAGCAGGATTTACCGGACAGTTTCCTTGAGTTGGAAACACAATGGTTGCGCGGGATTCCCTGTCCAGCGACCTGGAGTAAGATCATTCCATCGGGTAGCACAGCGATGTTGCTTAGTGGTAAAGCCATACGGAAGCGTTGGGAAGTTAAAGGTTTTGCCAGCCGTCCTGCAGCTGATATCCCACAAGGTCCAACGGTACTTTGGCGTAGTCGGTTACGGGGAGAGTTGGATGCAACACCTGCTTTTATTGAAGATGCTAAGGGATCATGGAAAGCCATGGCGACAGATCGTAGTCAAGGAGTATATCTATTGGATCAAGATGGTGATCTAAGGTGGCGAAAAGATATACGGGGCAAAAGATCATCAGATATCTATAGTTTAATCCGCCAAGGTATCCCCGGAAATAGTATTTTATTTAATACGGATGAGGCACTTTATCAGCTTGATGTGACTGGCCAATCGTTGGATAATTTCCCGATCTATCTTCAACCCAAGGCGAGTACAGGAGTATTAGCGGTTGATTTTCAGCAAGAAGGAATCTATGAGTTTTTTCTGCCTTGCCAAAACGGGATTTACGCCTTTTCTGAAGGAGGGGTCCCCTTAGCCAATTGGAATCCCCTTCCAGCCCCTGGCCGCTTTAGCCAAACGTTACAACATCTGCAAGATAGAACAGAAGATTATCTCCTTGGATTCAATGATGCGGGGGTTTTGTTTAACTGGAAACGGGCTGGCACCGAGCATTTTGCTCCGATACAATTAGGCCTTACCGCTAATCCTATGGGGGTGGAGCGCAAGTCAGGTCAGTTACGGGTGGCTGTAGTAGATAGGGCAGGACTAGCCCAAGTCGTAAGTATGCAGGGAGGACAAAGCGGTCTACCCTTGGCGGTTGGATTGGATAGCACCGTACAATTCTGCGCGGGAGACTTTCTTGGAGATGCTAGGATGGACTTTATTACCTTACGAGAGGATGGCTTACGTCTTCACTATTATACCAGACAAGGCTTTGAAGAAGGGTTCCATCGGGAATTAGATATTCGTCCTGATTTAATTTTCAGTGTTAAGGCTCCTGGTCATGATTATGATCTGATTGGAACTTTACATCGTGAGAAACAGGAGATAAGACTATACGATGGGAGTGGAAGACTCGTACCCGGTTTTCCATTGGCGGGAAGTACTCCATTTAAACTACATCCTTTGGATAAAAGCGGAAATTTTGTCCTGTTGGTTGGGCATCAAGACTGGCTGCTAGCCTACAGTCTAGGGCTTAAGTCCTTATAATTGCCAGTCAATGGGGCGCTTACCTTTAGATTCTAGAAAAGTATTGGCTTGAGAAAAATGGCGACTGCCGAAATAGGCTCCACCAGCTAGAGGGGAGGGGTGGGCTGCTTCTAAAATGAGGTGTTTGGCAGCGTCGATGAGGACCTTCTTGTTGCGGGCGAAGTTACCCCATAACATGAAAACCACGCCTTCACGTTGATTTGAAATCGCTCTTATGACCGCATCGGTGAAAGTTTCCCAGCCTTTTTTCTGATGAGATCTTGACTTCTTATGTTCTACGGTAAGCACGGCGTTTAACAAGAACACACCTTGTTGTGCCCAATGCGTTAGATCCCCATGTGTGGCCGGGGGGATGTTGAGGTCGGTCGCTAATTCTTTGTAAATGTTCCGTAATGAGGGAGGAATTCGAACCCCTTTCGGTACAGAGAAACTTAGTCCCATGGCTTCTCCAGCGTTGATATAAGGATCTTGCCCCAGGATGACCACCTTAACTTGATCAAAAGGCGTGGTGTCGAAGGCATTAAAGATCAAGGATCCGGGCGGGTAAATCGTTTTTCCCGCGCTTTTTTCCGCTTTAACAAAAGAGATTAGACCTTGAAAATAGGGCTGTTCAAATTCCGCAGCTAGGGCTTGTTTCCAGCTTTCTTCAATGCGAACGTTGCTCATTGCGTTTTGATTTCAGTTAAGGGACTAAGTACTTCCATAACATAAATTTCTATGGCTTGTCGTGGCATCTTTTAAGCATGCCCTGCGTTGCTCGCCGGTCATGTAGCTAAGGCTAAATTCCCTCCTCGAGCCTTGGGCTTACTCAAAATCTGCTCCCCATAACTCCAAATAACTTTATGTTACAAAGTACTAATTGCGAATTAATAAAAAATCAACGGAAAGCCAAATATGGGATCGTTGGTAGTTGGCATAAAAAAAGTGGATGGACAACCGTATCGATGATACCGATCTGGACCAACCACTTTTTTTGCGTTGTAGATTGTTTGGAAAGACTGGTGAGTGTAGGTTTATTGGATTTCCTGGTGTATAAGCAATCTCCAAGGAATCCCTGTAGCCTTATTCCATCTCAACTATATCTATTCCACTACCAATTTACCTTTCATAACACCGTAGTGCCCAGGGAAACTGCATAGGTAGTCATAGGTACCTTTTTCAGGTGCAGCAAATTCGATTGTTGTTTCTTCACCCCCGCCTAGCATTTTCGTGCTAGCAATAACGGCATCACTACCTTCTGGGATATAGTCGTTATCTTTTGCAGCTACTGCTTCTTGTGCGAAAGTAGCCATGTTCGTTCCTTTCTTAAGCAAGACGAAGTTGTGACCCATCACAGTCTTGGCCATAGAACCTACGTGCTTCAAGGTCAATTTCACCGTAGAACCTGCTTTTACTTTCAGGTAAACTTGATCATACTGCATCTGGTCATTTCCAGTTAGCGTAATTTCAACCACTTCTCCAGTGCTAGCTGGTGCAGCCGTTTCTTTAGGCGCTTCTGCAGGAGTTTCTGTCTTCGCCTCCGAAGAAGAAGATTCAGCATCACTGGCCGATTGTTCGGCACCGCCACAAGCGACGGCGAAAAGAGCAATAAGGAGGAAAAAGATGGAATGTTTCATTTCTGATAAGTTTGTTTGCATAAAAATACTAAAGTGCGATTCATTTGATTGTAAAAAATGCGCTTAGTTCCAGCGCCGTGGTGGTAAGTAAGATGGTTGTAATTCGGCGGGCAACTACAAAACTAACCAATAATTTAGTTTTAAAACCATTGCGCGGTTTTTTGGTCCGAAAAATTCTACGGCATAATTTTCCGTATATACGACGAAAAGGTCAGACATCGGAGCAAATCGCCACTGTAACCGACTGTTAATGTTGAAGTTATCTGCTTGTGTGTTGTATTGCAAGAAGGTGGTCCAGAATAGATTGCGATGGAAGTTAATTTCGATTCTAGGACTGAATGCCCAGATTTCTTCCTCACCAAATTCGTCTGGAAAGCGAAGGCGATTGTATTCTACTTCTAAACTAAAATTACCCCAGGGCTGTGCTCTATACAAGGCAAAAGCGCCGAGGCGCGTAATATTGCCGCTATAAAAAGTACCGGAAGAAAGCATGGTGCCATATTGAAAGAACTTTCGCTCATCCGATTTGTATTCCATGCCGAAATCACTGTATACATATCTACCGGCAGCTAGAGGGACTCCATCGGTAAAGGAAAAGGGAAAGCGCAAATCTGTCTCATTAAAATTCGCAGAGACCGAAAATTCACTGCTATTCTTGAATTCAAATTGATACCGCAATTCGTGACCACGTTCTACAAATTGATAGGTATCGTCCAAGGTGAGTACATTTTCGATGCGGAACGAGTGCTGGTTTAAGATCTGGGATTTTTTTGGTACGAAGGTCCATTCCAGAGGTAAAAAAAGTAACCGGTAACCCAGGCGAACACTGGTGTCTCGGATGGCATCATAATTCTCTAGGCGATTTACAAAACCCACATCTGCCGTATAATTGGTCCCTACATTCACCCAATCTACGGTAGTTGAAAATACCGCACCCGTATAAGATCCCCCGATTGTCCAGAATTGCTGTTCATCTTGAAACTCCGGCTTAAAAGCCTGATGGTACGTTCCCCATCCTTGCCAGGCCCCATCTAGGCTTTGGTACTCGAATTCCAAGCCCGCATTACGTCCATAATCTCCCTTCACTTGCTCTCCTTCGTCAAAACTTTGCCGGTTAGTAAAGGTGCCTTTCAAAGTGGATCGCTGGAATAAGCGTTGATTAAAAGAAAGAGCGGTATAGTTTTGGGCGAGTTGATCAGTGGTAGCCCGTGTTTGTGCATTTAGAACTCCAATCCGGGTACTCCCAGTGACGTTGCCCGTCAGGCGTGCACCAAAATCAATGGGCACGGCACGGCCGCCTTCATCAAGTCCAATTCGTCGTGAGAAAAAAGGACGTATAAGCGGGTTACCGAAGTTGGTAAAAATATCGCTATTTTCTAGAAAGAAGGTCCGCCGTTCGGGCAGGAAAATACTAAAACGCGTTAGGTTGGTAATCTGCTGGTCCACCTCTACCTGCGA
Source organism: uncultured Lewinella sp. (assembly GCA_913057785.1). GTDB lineage: Bacteria > Bacteroidota > Bacteroidia > Chitinophagales > Saprospiraceae > DT-111. The sequence continues at coordinate 13,394 of CAJXPD010000287.1, forward strand.
AAAATCCGGATTGATCGTCAAGTCCAAATTCAAAGCAGGGGTCAAAGCGATCTTGGCATCCATACCCGCTGCTAGGCTATTGTTCGCCGGCTCTCCCGCCTCGAAATCCTTGTTTTGTGACACATTCACGTAAGGAATGGCCGCAATGTTACTAGTAAGCTTCTTCGGGGCTTCATCCCAGATCATTTTTCCGGTATACCCTAGGTCAATCACCCAAAATTGACGAGGCACAGGCGCCCAGGTGTCTAGCCGATTATTCTTCTTATCATTTCTGGTGAAGTTGATCCCCCAACTGGTCTTACCTGCTTCGTAGCGCAGGGTCTTGAAGGGGATCGCCATTTCCACTGTCCACCGATCCAGGTATCGTTGCACTTCCACATACCAACGATTATCCCATTCTCGGGAGTAATTTTCAAATCCACTGCCACCTCCAAGGAGCACCTCCGTCTGCACGCCATATGGGCTCGCCCCAAACATGAAGCCCGTCGTTGCCTCATTCAAAGGATCCAGGATCACAGCTACCGCATCCCCATCCCAAAAACCAATATCTCTCTTTAAGGTTGCCACCACGTGATTCGTACTATCAAAACAAGTCGCCGCTACATACAAGAACTGATCGTCATAGGTTACCTGCATCTCCGTCCGCAAGCCTGCTTTGATATCATCCCGCGGCTGCTTCTGCCAGAAGTCTGTAGCGATCTCCGCTTCTTTCCACACCGCTTCCTCCAATTTCCCATCCAAAATAATAGGACTGGATGCACGCTGAATGCGTATCTCATGCGATTCTTGATTCGGATTATTGTTTTGGGCGTGTACTACGCCAGCACAGGCCAGCCAGAGGGCTAATATCGGAAGGGCAATTTTCATGATCGAGGTGACTAGTTCAATGTTAATCGGGTGCACTAAATTCGGCTGCAAGTATAGCACTTTTTACCAAAAGAAAAAGGGTAAATATTGCCGAATCTATCACCCCCGACCGATGCTAACAAATTGGTGGCTAATTGGTTCACTGTCAAGGAAGAAGATCTCTGATGGCCGCTAGTAGAAAAGGAGTGAATCAGTCCAAATCTTGGTTGACGGAACTATTCTTCAACAACAACTGTATTAGAACCGAAGCAAAATTTGATTTCATTTTTTCTGGTCATTATTTTGTGTGCCTGCAAAAATGAAGTATTTTTGCCTCGCTTTAGGAAAGAGGTCCTGTAGTTACAGGAGTTTTCAAAGGAAAATTTCGACTTATTGGAGCTCAATCTAAAGCAATGAAAATGGTCCCGTAGCTCAGCTGGATAGAGCAGCTGACTTCTAATCAGCAGGCCACAGGTTCGAATCCTGTCGGGATCACTTATTTTACTTCTTATTACGTTGATTTTCAATAGGTTACAAGGTTTTTAAAATTACCTTACGTTGTTTTGTACGTTGGAATGTAATTTTTTTAAGCTGTAATAACCTATTGAAATGAATCAACTAACAATTAAAGCTTTCGACCCCATTGCACCTAGAATGCAATCAGCGGGTTTCGATAGCGCTACTATTCAGAAAGAGCTTTCCTTTGCCGTCCAGGCAGTGAACAGATCCCCTCAACTTTCTAAATGTGATATTCATTCAGTTCTTGGCGCAGTACTTAATATTGCTAATATTGGACTGTCTCTAAACCCTGCTAAGAAGGAATGCTACCTAATTCCTAGGTGGAATAGCCGCAGTAAAAAGCTAGAGGCTGTTTTAGAGCCTTCTTATATCGGCCTTTCCAATCTGGCTATGAAAGAGGGGGTTGTCAAGTCGATCAACACTCAACTCGTTTATGAGAATGATGAAATCGAAATCGATTTAGCCAATTCTCAAAATCCAATCAAACACAAGGCGAACCCTTTTGGGAATTTTGGATCGCAGGCTTCTATCAAGCCATGCGTCTGCGTCCAGAAGCTTGGGAACCGTATTGGGCAGCTGACGACGATACAACTGTTGGTGCAATTATAATGATGGCTGCGCTTATGGATTTAGAGGCCGGTGAAAGCTCATTGCCCGCAGAGAAGCGGGTTTTACTGAAAGACGAGGCTTGCGAAATAATTCCCAGTTTGGTCGTCACGATGAACGACTGGATAAAATCGCAGGTGCCAGTTCCTATGGGTGGTACTCCGGATTGGTTCGGTGCAGCAAACATGAATGCAGGTCCTGCGCGAGCCAAGAA